>NZ_JAOWDR010000057.1:152724-229548 GCF_030334525.1 Citrobacter sp. Ce119 | reverse complement strand
ACCGTCAGGCTCCAGCTTCCATTTGCAGCGGTTGTCGCCGTGTATTGTTTACCGTTCAGCGTCACTGTGATCAGAGTGCCTTCCGCCAGGTTGGCGCTGGTACCGCTCACGCTCAGATCCTGGCCTTTCTCCACCGCATTCAGCACGTTATCGCCGCTGAGGGTGTCGAAGCCAACTGACGGCAGCCCGGTATCAACGGTTACATTGTGCGTACCGCTGCCGGTATTGCCCGCCGCGTCGGTCACTGACGCAGTGACGGTCACGCTGCCATCGCTGAGGCCGGCAATCACGCTCGCCGGAACGCCCACGCTCCAGTTGCCCGCCGCGTCCAGCACGGTGGTGTAAGTCTGGCCGCCAATGGTGACGGTGACTTTATCCCCCGCTGCCGCGCCGGTGGCGGAGCCGCTGATAATCTGTGCCTGATTGTGTTCAGCCACGTTAATGACGTCATCGCCCGCGATGGTGTTGATCGTCACCGCAGGCACGGTCACGTCCACCGTCAGGTTGTGGTCAACCGACGCCGGGTTCCCCGCCTTGTCACTGACGCTCGCGGTGACGATCACGCTGCCGTCGGTTAATCCCGCCAGGTCCGCCGCCGGAACGTTCAGCGTCCAGCTGCCGTTAGCGCCTACGGTGGTGGTGTAGTTTTTACCGTTCAGGCTCACGGTCACCGTCTGGCCCGCCTCGGCGGTACTGGTGCCGGAGATGGCGAGGTCTGACTGCGCTTCCGTGGCGTTCAGGATATCGTCAGCCGCAAGGGTACTGATGGTCACGGACGGTGCGGTCGCATCCACGCTGTACTCGCGGCCCGCAGACGCGCTGTTGCCGTTGACGTTGGTCACGCTCACCTGCACGCTGGCATCGCCGTCTTTCATACCCGCCAGGTCAGCCGATGGCACGGTCGCCGTCCATTTTCCATCTGCATCCACGGTCGCGGTGTAGCTCTTACCGCCGAAGGTGATGTTGACGGTCTGGTTCTCTTCGACGTTGGAGGTGGTACCCGAAAGCACCAGATCCGCGCCCTTCTCGACAGCGTTAATCACATCGTCAGTCGCGATAGCATCAATGCTGATGGCCACGGTCGCCAGATCCACCGTCACGTTGTGGTCGATAGAGACCGGGTTACCGGCGCGGCTCTGGCCTTCAACGGTCACAGTGATAGTTCCCGCAGCTAAGGCACTCACGTCCGCTGACGGGATCGCCGCGCTCCAGGTGCCATCCGCCTGCACGGTTGCCGGGTAGGTTTTGCCGTTGACGGTCACGGTCAGCACTGTACCTGTACTCAGGCCATTGCTGGAGCCGGTGATAATCAGATTCTGCGCATGCTCAATACTGTTGATTACGTCATCGCCTGCTACCGTGTCAACGCGCAGCCCTGGCAGGTTCGCGTCGATGGTGATATCGCGCTCCCCGGTACTGCTGTTGCCAATGCCGTTGGTTACGCTGGCGGTTACAGTCAGTTCACCGTTACCCAGCGCCGTCAATACGGATTCCGGGACGTTAACGGACCAGCTCAGATCGCTCTCTACCACCGTGGTATAGGTGTTGCCGCCAATCGTTACGGTCACAGTGTTGCCCGCTTCGGCATTCACCACTTTACCGCTGATGGTCTGGCCGTTCGCCAGCTCGGCGGCGTTGATCACATCGTCGCCTGCAATGGTGTTGATGGTCATGCCAGGCAATACAGACTCCACATTCACTGTGTGTGACGTGCTGGTGCTGTTGCCCACGCTATCCGTTGCCGACGCGGTGACGGTGTACAAGGCTTCACCCAGCGCTCCCACCTGGTCCGCCGGAACGGTGGTAGTCCACTGTCCGTTGATATCGACGGTGGCGCTGTAGGCTTTACCGTTGAGCATCACGGTAACGACGGTACCAACCGCCAGACCGGATGCCGTGCCCGAAAGGGTCAGTTCCTGCGTTTTTTCGGTACTGTTGATGACGTCGTCACCAGAAATTACGTCGATGGTCAGCACCGGCGCGGTCAGATTCACTTCCACGTCGTGTGTGGTGCTGTTGCTGTTACCGGCTTTATCGGTCAGCGCCGCTCTGATGGTGTAATCTCCGGCAGTCAACGCATTGACGTCTGCCGCAGGCACCCCCACACTCCAGTTGCCTGAAGCATCCAGGGTCGCGGTGTAATTTTTGTTGTTGATGGTGACAGTCACTACATCACCCGCTGCCGCGCCGGTCACAGAACCGGTGACAATCAGCGCCTGCGCATGTTCAGCGCTGTTGATAACGTCATCGTCAGAAACGGTATTGATGGTCAGTTTCGGCACCGTGGTATCGACCAGCACGTCGCGATCCGCCGAGGCCGGGTTGCCCGCTTTATCGGACACCGCTGCGGTGATGGTATAGTCGCCGTCAACAATCGAGCCGAGATCCGCAGAAGGTACGGTCACGCTCCAGCTACCGTTGGCCTGTACGGTGGTGGTGTAATTCTGGCCGTTCAGGGTCACGGTCACGGTCTGTCCGGCTTCGGCATTAGTCACGCCGTTAACAACCAAATCGACCTGTGCTTCTGCCGCATTGATGATGTTGTTATCGCTAATAATCTCAATAGACACCGTCGGCGCGGTCGCATCCACACTGTACTCACGACCGGCGGAAGCATTGTTGCCGTTCACGTTGGTCACGCTAACGTGTACGCTGGCATCACCGTCTTTCAGGCTGCCCAAATCTGCCATCGGCACGGTTGCCGTCCAGTTACCACTGGCATCTACACTTGCAGTATAAGATTTGCCGCCAAAGGTGATATAGACGGTCTGGTTCTCTTCCACATTGGTCGTTGAGCCAGACAGCACCAGGTCCGTCCCTTTTTCCACTGCGTTAATCACGTCGTCCGTGGCAATGGCATCAATGCTGATGGCAACTGTCGCCAGATCGACCGTGACGTTGTGAGTAATGGATACAGGGTTACCCGCCGCGCTCTCGCCTTTAACGGTGACCGACACGGTTCCCGCCGCCAGTGCGCTAACGTCTGCCGCCGGGATGGCTGCACTCCAGGTGCCGTCTGCCAACACCGTGGCGGCGTAGGTTTTGCCGTTCACGGTTACGGTCAGCGCGGAGCCTGCTGCAAGGCCCTCACTGGAGCCGGTGACGATCAGGTTCTGCGCGTGTTCGATGCTGTTGATCACATCGTCGCCCGCCACGGTATCAACGCGCAGGCCAGGCAGATTGGCATCAATGGTGATGTCGCGCTCGCCAGAGCCGCTATTGCCGTGGCCGTTAGTCACGCTTGCTGACACAGTCAGTAAGCCGTTACCGATAGCGGTTAAGACGTTCGCTGGAACATTTACCGACCAGCTCAGGTCATCCTGAACCTTCGCCGTGTACGTATTACCACCAATATTAATCGTGACAACATCACCACTCGCCGCGCCGCTGACTTTACCACTCAGAGTCTGCCCCGTGGCTACTTCTGCCGCGTTGATCACGTCGTCGGTAGCGATAGCGTTGATGGTTACCACTGGGATCGCGCTGTCCACCAGTACGCCATGGCTGGTACTGGCGCTGTTACCTGCGGTATCGGTCACGCTGGCCGTGACGCTGTAGTTCGCTTCGCCCAATGCGGAAACATTTGCCGCCGGAACGGTCACGCTCCAGTTGCCGCTGGCGTCAGTGGTGGCGGTGTAGTTAATGCCGTTCAGGGTCACCGTGATAGTGGTGCCGTCCGGCTGGTTGCTGGTTCCGGAGAGCTGAAGATCCTGGCCCTTCTCGGTCGCATTGATCACGTCATCGCCCGCCAGGGTATTAATGGTAATCACCGGTGCCGTCAGGGAGACGTCAACGTCATGCGTTGCTGTGGTGCTGTTGCCCGCCTTGTCGGTGAGGGTTGCGGAGATCGTGTGGTCACCGTTTACCAGCGCGCCAACGTCAGAGGCTGGTACGCCAATGCTCCAGTTACCTGAACCACCGAGCATTGCAGTGTAATCTTTGCCGTTCAGGGTTACGGTGATGACGTCACCCGCCTGCGCGCCGCTCACGTTGCCGGAAACGATCAGCGCCTGGCCGTGCTCGGCGACATTAATGATGTCGTCGCCTGCCACGATGTTAAAGCTGATCTGCGGCACGGTGGTGTCGACCAGCACGGATGCGCCCGCGCTCGCCGGGTTGCCCGCTTTATCCGACACCGTCGCCGTTACCGCCGCATTGCCGTCGGCGATACCTGTCATGTCGGCTGCCGGAACGTTCAGCGTCCAGATACCGTTCGCCTGAACCTGCGCGGTGTACTGGTTGCCATTGAAGGTTACAGTGACCGTCTGACCGGCTTCGGCGCTTGAGGTACCGCTCAGGGTCAGATCCTGCGCCGCTTCAGCCGCATTCAGCATATTGTCGCTGCTGATGGTGTTGATGGTGACCGTCGGCGCGGTGGTATCGACGCTGTATTCCTGCGCGGAAGAGGCCGAATTGCCGTTCACGTTGGTCACGCTGACCTGCACGCTGGCGTCGCCATCTTTCAGGCCGTTCAGGTCTGCCGCTGGAACCGTGTAGGACCAGTCGCCGCTGGCATCGACCGTGGTGGTATAGGTTTTACCGCCAAAGGTGACGGTGACGGTCTGCCCTGCCTCAACGTTGCTTGAGGTGCCGCTCAACACCAGGTCCTGGCCTTTTTCCGCCGCGTTCAGCACGTTGTCAGCGGTCACGCTGTTGATGCTGATTGCCACCGCGGAGAGATCCACATCCACGACGGTGCCGATGTTCACCGGGTTGCCGGAGGTATCCTGCGCACTGGCGCTGATGGTGAGCGAACCGTCCGCCCACAGGGAGACGTCCGCCGCCGGAACCGACGCCTGCCAGGTGCCATCTGCCAGAACCGTTGCAGCGTAGTCTTTACCATTGATGGTCACGGTAACGGTGCTGCCCACCGCCAGGTCGGTGCTGGTGCCTGACACAATCAGATTCTGCGCGTGTTCAATCACGTTGATCACGTCGTCACCGGCGACGGTATCAATACGCAGACCCGGCAGTTGGGCGTCAATGGTGAAGTCCAGGGAAGAAGAACCGGTATTGCCGTGTGCGTTGGTTACGCTTGCCGATACGGTCAGTTCGCCGTTGCCGAGCGCGCTTAACTGGCTCTCGGTTAACGGCAGGCTCCAGGTGAGATCGCCCTGCACGGTAACGGTGTACGTCTGGCCGCCGAGGATAATCGTAACGGTATCGCCCGCCGCCGCGTTGCTCACCTTACCAGTCAGGGTTTGCCCTGCCGTAACTTCCGAGGCGTTAACAATGTTATCGCCCGCGAGGGTGTTGATGGTCACTACCGGCAGCGAGCTATCCACCAGCACGTTGTGGGTGGTCGAGGCACTGTTGCCAACGCTGTCGGTGACGCTGGCAGTCACGGTGTAGTTCGCTTCGCCCAGCGCGCTCACCGCAGACGCAGGTACGCTAACGCTCCAGTTACCGCTGGCATCGGTGGTGGCGGTGTAGTTGATGCCGTTCAGGGTCACCGTGATAGTGGTGCCATCAGGCTGATTACTGGTGCCAGAGAGCAGCAGATCTTCGCCTTTCTCAGTGGCATTGATCACATCATCCGCCGCCAGGGTATTGATGCCGATTTGCGGCGTCACGGTGTTAACGACAACGTCCAGCGAATTGCTGCCAGTATTGCCGGATTGGTCCGTTACGGAGACATCAATCGTCAGGGTACCGTCGGCCAGCCCCTGAACAACAGACGCTGGCAGACCGAGACTCCAGTTGCCCACCGCGTCTACCACAGTGGTGTAGTCGACGTTATTGATGGTGATGGTGACCAAATCACCCGCTGCTGCGCCGGTGACGGAGCCGCTGAGGATCTGCGCCTGAGAATGGGCGATTTGGTTAACGGTATTGGTATCGGTGACAAAATCGTTGATCGTCACCTGCGGCACGGTGGCATCCACCAGCCCCACGCGATCGGCGCTACTGCTGTTGCCCGCCACATCGCTCACAGTAGCCGTGACCGTCACCGTACCATCTACCAGCGCGCCTACGTCGGCGGCCGGTACATTGAGGGTCCAGGTTCCGTCCGTCTGGACGGTGGTCTGGTAAGATTTACCGTTCAGCGTCACGGTAACAGTCTGTCCCGCCTGGGCATTACTGGTGCCGCTGACCGCCAGATCCTGCTGCGCTTCCGCCGCATTGATGATGTTATCGGACGTCAGGTTGTCCAGCGTGATAGTCGGTGGCAACGTATCCACGGTGACGACGCGCGAGGCTTCTGCGCTATTGCCGTTCACATTGGTGACACTGACGCTCACCTGCGCACGTCCGTCGATCAGGGTTTCCATTGCGCTCGCCGGAACGGTCAGGCTCCAGGAACCATCCTGCTGCACCTGCGCAGTAAAGGTCTGGTCGGCAAATTTAACCACCACGGTCTGACCGGCTTCCACACCCTGCGTCTGACCTGACAGCGTCACCTCAGCCCCTTTTTCGGCCGCGTTCAGCATGTCATCGCTGCTAATGATATCAATGGTGACCGCTACAGCGTTCAGATCCAGTTCGATGGGGTGCTCAGCAGAAACGGTATTGCCCCACGCGTCCTGCGCGCTAACGTTGACCGTAATATCTCCTGCCGTCCATGCCTGAAGATCGGACGCAGGAACACCAATTTGCCAGTTACCGCTGGCGCTCACCACGGCAGCGTAGTCAACGTTGTTGATGGTAACGGTAATCTGCGTGCCTGCAGCCAGATGGGTACTGGAGCCGGTGACGGTCAGATCCTGCTGCTGTTCGATGGCGTTGATCACGTCATCGCCAGAAATCGTGTTCACGCGCAGGCCAGGCAGCTCAGCGTTGACGTTGATATCACGTTCGCCGCTGCCGGTGTTGCCGTGCGCATTGGTGACCGAAGCGCTGAAGGTCAAATCGCCGTCGCCAAATGCCTTGAGATCCGCTGACGGGATAGTCACGCTCCAGGTCAGATCGCTCCCTACTGTGGCGGTATAGCTCTTGCCACCAACGGAGATAGAAACGGTATCGCCCGCCGCCGCGCCAGTGACGCGCCCACTCAGGGTTTGGTCCACCGCCACTTCGGCGTTGTTGACCAGGTTGTCGCCCGCAAAGGTATTGATAATCACCTGTGGCAGCACCGTATCGACCAGCAGGTTAGCGTCTGCAGAACCGCTATTACCCACGCTGTCCGTGCCGCTCACGCTGACGGTGTAGAGGGTATTTGCCAGATTCAGAACGTCGGAAACCGGCACCTGGACACTCCAGATGCCGTTTTCAACGGTGGCCTGATAGTTGACGTTGTTCAGTGTAACGGTGATGGCGCTGCCGTTCGGCAGATTGCTGGTACCGCTCAGACTCAGCGGCTGCATAGCCTCCTGAGCATTAAGAACATTGTCCTGGCTGATGGCGTCAATCGTGAATTCTGGCGGATTGCCGCTCAGCGTCACGCCGTGCGTCGCGCTGCCGGTATTGCCCGCGGCATCGGTAACGGAGACAGAAATGCTGTGGTCGCCCTCACCCAGCGCGCCGATGACGGAGGCAGGGACGCCAACGCTCCAACTGCCGTCGGCCTGTACGACACCGGTAAAGGTCTGGCCGCCCAGGGTAACCGTGACCACGTCGCCCGCTGCCGCGCCGCTCGCCTTGCCGGAGATAATTTGCGCCTGGCTCTGCTCGCTGGTATTGAGAACATCGTCGCCCGCTACGGTATCGATCGTAACTACGGGTGCGGAGGTATCAACGGTGAAATTGGCGGTGGTTGAAGAACCGTTACCCGCCTTGTCGCTGACGTTCACGGTCAACGAATGGTTGCCGTCAGCCAGCTCTTGTACTTCACTGGCAGGAAGCGTAACGGACCAGGTGCCGTCGCTACCTACCGTTGCTGTGTGGTTTTTGCCGTTCAGCGTCACGGTTAAAATCTGGCCCGCTTCCGCGTTCGTTTTACCGGTAAGGGTCAGGGTCTGGTTGTGCTCTGCGGCATTGACGATGTTGTCCTGGGAAATCGCATCGACCGATAATGTCGGCGGCACGGTATCCACGCCAATCGTCTGACTACCGCTTACGGTATTACCCGCTGCATCTTTGCCGCTGACGTTGACCGTCCAGGTTCCATCACCCAGCGCCTGTGCGTCTGCTGCGGGCACCTTCACGCTCCATGCGCCATTTTCGCCCACTTCTGCGGTATAGGTTTTACCGTTTAACGTGACGGTGAGCGCCGTTCCCTGCGCGAGATTTTTGCTCGCACCGGAGAGGGTAAAGCCTGCGGACTGCTCACTGGCGTTAATCATGTTATCGCCTGCGGTGGTGGCGAGCGTAACGGCCGCGTCAGCCGTTGAGACAGTCACGGTAATGCTGCCTGCAGTCGTGGTTTTACTGCCGTCGATCTGCACCACGGACCAGGTGTGTTCTCCGTCCGTCTGCGTCGGAAGCTTTACCGTCCAGGTCCCGTCTGTACCGACCATGGCGCTGGCAATGGTGCTGCCGCTGCTATCTTTGATCTGAATGGTCGCACCAGGTTGCCCGGTACCGCTGAAGGTTGGGGTGTTATCATCCGTGACCTCTTTTGCACTCAGCACACCCTGCTTGTCACCCGCTTTGTCCGTTACCAAAAAGGTCGGCGTTGCGCTCTCAACTTCTTTGGTGTTATCAATGACTTTGGTTTTGCCATCACCACCATGTGCCAGCAATGCGCCAATCGCGCCGCCGCCTAATGCCGCGCCTGCAATCCAGCCCCAAGGCGCATCGCTCAGGGCACTGCCTTGCTTGAGAAAAGGTTCGATACTGGATATGGTTGTCGCATGAGAAGTCAGTTCAGTAGTCGCAAGCCCAGACGCTTCTCCGGTCTCAGCAAACGATATATGGGTAAGTTGATCCTCATTGTTGAAGACCAACTCTGAATGGTTTTTACCTTCAGGATCTTCCATGAAATAATTGTTGCAGCGGATCACGCTGCCATCTTTCATGTAAAGCAGGAGATCCTTACCCTGTCGCACGTAGCGTGCCACATCCTGTGCAGAACCATGGACTTCGATAACGCTGGGTGCAGAGACAGAAACAGAGAGGTTCCCTTCACCTGTCAGAACTGTTTTTTCAGCCGTCTTTCGGATAATGACATCAACAATTTTTACTGAACTCATATTTTTTCTCCTTACAGGCGCCCCCATCTTTCACAGATTGCCAACATTCAGATGTAGCAATCTCTGGGAAAGACTCCCATTGTCTTCAGTTTTTTTTCAGCAATTTTTGCAGCGTTTTCTTTTCGTTACTAACTTAGATCAGGTAATTTCGCCGCAGCATTTTTTTCAACACCTATAGCAGGCAATAAATTATCCAGGGCAGTGGCATAATTAATTGCGGCACTCCAGCTATCATATTCAGCCATTATTTTTGATAGCGTTGCTTGCCAGACGTCTTGTTCAACGCTTAGTAAGTCATTAATACTTCTTTTGCTAAGGGTATATTCATTTTTATAAACCTCGCGAGCACGCAGAGCGCTCTGCAATTGTATATTCCCGGCATTCATTCTACCGTGTGCTCCAGACCAGTCCGCCATAGCAACTGACGCTTTTTGTAGTACATCAAATCGAGCCTGATCGACTTGCGACATCGCCATTGTTCTTGCGCCTTCAGCCTGGTGAACTCGCGCTGAAACCGAACCGCCCTGGTAAATAGGGGCATCAATATTTAGCTGAATCTGATCGTCCCAATAGCTTCGGTTATCCGATTCATAACGCGTACGTCCACCTTTAAGGCTTAGAGTCGGCCAGTGCTGTGATTTTGCTTTTTCAACGGCATACTGAGCAGACGTTTCCATTGTCCTTGCGGCGAGCACAGATGGAATTAATGAATAATCAATATTATCAAGAGAATCCTCTCGAACGACTAATGCCTCAGGCACGGGTTGCAACTGCTCTGCATCAATACCGCTTAAAACAGCCAGTCTTGCCCGCGCGCTACTCAGCGCTGCATTGTATTGTTCAAACGTTGCCTGCATTCCCGCGACACGCGCTTGCGTCTGAAGCTCATCGGACGTAGAACTCAAACCAGCCTCTGCGCGCAATCGCGCCATATGCTGAACATTTTTAAGCGCAGTAATATTTTCTTTCGCTGCTTGTGTCAGTTCGGTATAGCGTCTGACTTCAACGTAGCTTAGAGCCGTTTTCTCAGCGACACCAGTCAATGTAGCCATAAGCTGGTACCGGTAACTATCTCGTTGTGCTTCAGACTGACTGATTGCGCTATTCGTTTTGCCAAAATCATAGACAAGCTGCGTCAGACTTAGCCCCCATGCTGCTGAGTTTTTTAGTGAGCCGCTTGAGTCTGTCGTCTGGCTATGCCCTGTATTGCCATTAAGTGATATTTGCGGCATCCAACCACTGCGTGCTTCGTCTATTTGCGCCTGGCCGATTCCCATTTGCGCGGCCTGCTGACTTATTGATGGGTCACGGTCAAAAGCAAAAAGAATACTTTCCTTCAGTGTCACAGACGCAACTCGGGCTGTGTTCGGTGTACCGTTATAGGCTTTCGCAGTACCACATACGATCATACCTGCAAATAAAAAATAAAATATTGTGTGCCTTAGGGGTACAAAAATCCGCACATGAGCCTCCATATTAATAGGGTAGATTCTCCTCCAGGATTCGTTTTTTAACCATTTGTCAAATAAGGAATAAATTTCCTTTCTCAACAATGAGCTCATTTATCAAGAAATGGTGAAATAGGATTTTCCCTAGTGAATATTATTAATTGACTTGGAGCATAACAAATACTGTACACCCTAACCATACCCACAATGTTAATGTGATGTTAATAGAATAAAGAATATTGCGGGATCTTTATAAAAGTCTGAAAGGTTGTTTTTTATACAAACATGAAAACTCTTTGTTATAAATAGGATTATTACCTCCCAGTAAATGAACATTTTTGCGTTAATTTCACAGCGTACTTAACACAAAGATTTTCAAACAAATGTCAATTTGTACCAAGACTATAGAATTTATTGACAAATATTTTTTGAATGGTCTTTTACTCAGGAGAGAAAAATAGTTGTAGATTTGATTGATACACATGGGCCACTATCGCTGAAGTGAAGGAAAATTGTGGGCTTTGGATTGAAAATAACAGGTGTGCTGGATGCTGCTGCTCGGGCTGCGAATGCAAATATTATTCAGCAACGGACTTGCTAATGACTATCAATAATCTGTGGAAAATTTAGTAATAAAAGAATATTTCAGTAAATATAATGAGGTTGACGCAATATAATTCTGATTATTGAGTCTTCTTTGTGAGGTGAGTCGCCACGGATAATCCAGGTACTACTGAGAAGTTGATAATATCTCTATGTGCAGGAGTTAAAGAAAAGCTATTAGATTACCTCGCTTTTGCGGTGCGAAACGCCTGCCTGGCAACAAGCATGTCACTAGCCCTCCTTTGGACGCCCCATCCAGAGATGGAAACGTCCGTTAGCGTTTGATTCGATAGTCAGCTCACACTAGCTCTTTGAGCTGCTCCTGCATATAGGTTGAAAAATACTCTGGATTCTTGATAAGGATGCGGTTACCGGAGGCGACTTTTTCTGCCCATCCGGCCACTTTTTTCGTGAACTCGGGATTCCATCCCTCCTGCTCACCTCGTGCCATTACAGCTTCCGGACTCGCTGGCACACCTAAGTCATGCAAATACTTTAAGATTCCCTTAGCGGTACTTTCGTCCATTGAATGGGGTACTGACGCCGAAGTGTTCATACCACCAATAAAATCCAATGCTTTCTCAATTGCTGTTGGCATGCTCTTATCCTTAAAATTAACCACGTGAGAGACACATTTATACTATGTACCCAACTTCGTCGGGATATCAAAGAGAACATCGCCTTTATTTGATTTACCCCGCAGCTAAACGCTTGCGGTGGCTGTTTTCTGCACGATTAATTCGCGATTCCGGCCAAAACCAGCCCGGTTGCCACCGCATTACGCGGCCCTTCGCTACCACGGATGTTGCCCTGTCCGGCGACAACGCCGTAGTGCGCCAGCGCATCGGTGATCATCTGCGGGATTTCGAAATCCAGCGAGGAGCCGCCCACCAGCACTACAAAAGCAATATCGCGAATGGAGCCACTGGGTGAAACCTGAAGCAATGCGCGCAGGCAGTTGGTCACAAAAACCTTCTCTTTGGCCTGTCGGCGCACCAGACGAATTTTTTCCAGCGAGGTGAGGTTATCTACCGGGATCAGCTCCCCCTCTTTCAGATACACCACTTTGGCGAAGACTGTCGGGCTGAGCGGTTCGCGGAAAAACTCTACCGCGCCGTTCTCATGGCGAATACTGAACAGGCTTTCCACTTTTGCCAGCGGGTATTTTTTAATCTCCTCCGCCAGAAACGCATCGTTTAGGCCCAGCTCAGTTTGAATTAACAGGCTAACCATATTTCCTGCACCGGCCAGATGCACCGCTCTCACTACGCCGTCGCTATTGATAATGGCGGCATCGGTAGATCCTGCGCCTAAATCGAGGATCGCCAGCGGTGCGGCGCATCCGGGCGTTGTTAGCGCCCCCGCTACGGCCATGTTGGCCTCCACGCCGCCAACTTCAACCGGCGTGTTTAACCGGGCGCTCAGCTCACTGGCGATGGCCTGCATCTGTAAGCGATCGGATTTCACCATTGCCGCAATGCCCACGGCGTTCTCCATTGAACACTCTCCAGCGATGCCGCCCTGCACCTTGCGCGGAATAAACGTATCGACCGCCAATAGATCCTGAATATGCACCGTGTTCATGTCATGACCGGTCAGTGAGGCCATCACCTTACGCACCCGCTCCAGCATGCCGCCTGCGTGCGTGCCTGCTTCACCACGAATATCGCACACGGGCGCACAGGCGCTTATCGCCTGCATAATGGCCTGCGCGCCTTGCGCTACGTCGGCTTCGCCGCCACGCTTTTCACCACGGATAAAGATCTTGCCCGCCGGGATCACCCTTGATCGCACATCACCCTGCGGGGTTTTCAGCACCACGGCGGAACGGTTGCCGATTAGCGCTCTGGCGATGGGGACGATAGTTTGCGTTTCCTCGGGCGTCAGGGCAAAGAAGGTCGCGATGCCGTAAGGATTCGACAATACCCGCACCACCTGCCCGGCGGCCGCCACTTCCACCGCCGCCAGCACCCCTTCCGGCACCTTCTCAAGTAAGGTGACTTCATCAACCACCGGCATTGGCCGACGCAGGCGATTGTTCACCAGCACGCCATCATCCTTTTTCAGGATCGCCGCCACCACGTTGATGCCGCGATCCAGCGCCGCATTGATAAGCCAGACCGCCTCGAGAAAATCCATTTCCTCGCCTACCAGCGGGATCCAGCCCTCGGCAAACCGATCCTCGCTTAACGCCGCCAGCTTCTCCACGGCGATAGTGGTCCCCATTCCCACGCCAACGCCGCCGGGCGTTTGCGGGTTATGGCCAATCATTGTCGATTCAGTAATGATGGTTTCAGTGATGGTTTCCATCGCCACATCGCCAATCACCGGCGCGGCCTCGTTGATGCAGATTTTCGCCACATCCTGAAGCGACCACGGGGTGCTATTCAGAGCCTGCTGCAGAGAAGCCACCACCCCGGCAATATTGTCCCGCGTGCCTTTCATGCCCGTGGTGGCGACAATCCCGCTGGCGATAAAATGCCCATGCTGTGCCAACGCCACTTCGGTGGTGGCGTTGCCGATATCGATCCCTGCAATTAACGGCATGTTGCCCCCGTCACTGGCTACCTTTACGCAGCTTGTTTCTCTGCTGATATATCTCTGCCGACTCGCGGACAAACCCGGCGTTCACCGTAGCGTGCCAGGTATGCTCCAGTTCATCGGCAATAGCCTGCAGCTCAGCGAACGAAGAACGAAACGGACGTAGCGCGTTGTAGATCTCCAGAATGCGGGCATCCGGGATCGCAATCAGCTCTGCCGCGCGACGGAAATTGCGCGCCACGGCATGACGCTGCATCTGTTCGGCAATCTGCGCCTGGTACTCCAGCGTTTGCTGAGAAATCCGCACATCCTGCGGTCCTACGCGGCCCGCCAGCACATTCTCAAGGGTAATGTCGGTTAGCGGCTTACCGCCAGGAGTCTGGATTTTCTCCGGGCAGCGGGTCGCTAATGGGTAATCCTGCGCGGTCATGATGTTGTCGTTCATGGTCATTCCCTTACCAGTGCAATATGCAGCGTGACGGGCGCAGCATCCTGCACCACGTGTTTGGTTTCTTTGATATGAAACAGCGCGGCCTTGGCCATAAATTTGGGCCGCACCATCTGGTCATTGACCACCGGCACCGGCGAAGGCGACTCTTTACGCGCATAGCGCGCGGCGTTTTTACCAATCTGGCGATAGGTTTCCAGCGTCAGCAGCGGAGCCTGAGAGAACAGCTCGAGGTTGCTCAGCGGCAGCAGATCGCGCTGATGAATCACCGTGGTTCCTTTCGACTGGATACCAATCCCGATGCCTGAACCGCTGAGATTTGCCGCATCCCATGCCATAAAAGAAACATCCGAGGTGCGCAGCACTCTCACCACTCGCGCATGCAGTCCCTCTTCTTCAATTCCGGCAACCAGCTCTTTCAAAATCGCGTTGTGCGGCATATCAATCAGGGTTTTATGCTGATACTTATCAAAGGCCGGGCCGACGCCAATCACCACCTCATCCACGCGTTCGTCCGCTTTAGCCGCCTCGCCTTCGCTTACCTGCAAGGTGAAAACCGGCTTACGTTCAGTTGTGTATTCCACTGTGTTTCGCCTTATTCGATCGAGCCGGGCTGAACCACGCCCGCAATATTTTTAATTTCCGCCCAGCGTTCGGCACTGATGCGATAGCCGGTACCGGGTCCCTGATAATCGTTAATGTCATTGACGGCGCTGACGACATCGAACTGGCGATCCAAAATTGCCGACGTTTGCAGATAATCCCCGGTGATGCGCTGCCTCAGCATGTTGAGGATATTGCTGGCGATATCTTCGAAGCCGCTGCAACTCAACGCGCTGACAATATCCAGCCCGGTGATATTGCGCTTCATCATCTCTTCCACGGCCGCCAGATCCTCCACCACATTGCGCGCGGGCATATCTTTGCTGCCGTGAGCATAAGTGGCAGCCTCCACTTCCTCATCGCTAATCAGCGGCAGGCCCAGTTCGCGGAACACCGCCTGAATGGCGCGTGCGGCCTTATTGCGAATGGCGATGGTTTCTTCTTCAGTCACCGGACGCAGACCGCCGTCAACCATCAGATCGCGTTGCAGAATGTTGTAATCATCGAAATCTTCAGCGTCGAAGTTCGACCCGGCAAACATGTTGTCGTAGTTGGGTACCGCGCTGTAACCGGAGAAAATAAAGTCGGTGCCCGGCAGCATCTGCATCAGAGTGCGGGCAGTTCGGCGAATATCGGAGTGGGAAAAGGTCTGATCATTGGCGGAGGCCACTTCAAGGTCGAGCATTGAGGCAATCAGGTTTTCCGCCAGCACCGCGCGGATCCCCGACGGCACAGCGCCGGTCATGCCGATACAGCTGACCGCGCCGTTTTGCAGCCCCTGTACGCCCGCGCCTTTGGTGATAAAAATGCAGCGCGACTCCAGATAAAGCATCGATTTACTTTCGGAGTAGCCCATCAGCGCTTCCGAGCCGGTGCCGGAGGTGTAGCGCATTTTCAGGCCACGCGACGCATAAGCCGAGGCGAGAAACGCTTTGGACCACGGCGTGTCATCGCCATCGGTAAACACCGATTCTGTGCCATAGACCGACACCGTTTCGGCGTAGCTGGTTAGCCCGCGCATTCCCAGCTCCAGCTCAGTGGCCTCTTCAACAGAACATTGCGTCAGCACACCGGGGCGACCACACTGGGAACCCACCAGCAGCGCCAGGGCGTTAAACGGCGCGTAGCGGGCGATCCCGACCGTCGTTTCCTGCTCGGAAAAGCCACGGATCCCCGCTTCAGCCGCGTCGGCAGCAATCTGTACCGGGTTATCTTTCAGGTTGGTCACGTGGCACTGATTAGAGGGCGTTCGTCTGGCGCGCATTTTTTGCAGCGCCATCATCATCTCCACCACGTTCATTTGCGCCATTACCTCCACCGCTTTCGCTGGGGTGATAGCAGTGGTAATGGCAATTATCTCTTCCCGGCTGACGTGGATATCCACCAGCATTCTGGCGATCTCCAGCGCGTCGAGCTGCATGGCGCGCTCTACCTCGGCCACGTTAATGGCGTAGTCGGCAATGAAACGGTCAATCATGTCGAACTCGGCGCGACTTTTGCCGTCCAGCTCAACAATACGACCCTTTTCCACCTTCACCGACGAAGCCGGATCGTAGGGGCTTTCCATGGCGATCAGCCCCTCTTCAGGCCATTCGCCAATCAGGCCATCCTGATTTACAGGGCGCTTCGCAAGCACTTCGAATCGTTTTGATCTTCTCATAGTTTATGGACTCAAAAGATAAAAAATAGGGACGCCGGGCCGCATTGCCGGGGACACAACACCCGGCATTCGCCTTTCATCAGCAATGGCCGAACTCTAAATGAGCAGGACAATAAAAAAATAAAATTAATTTCGTTCCAATTTGGCACCGAATAAAAACGCATCGTTTCATATTGAAACGCAGCTCAGGAATATCCGCCGTGAATTGTGACGAGGTTAAATGATCATTATCAATAAACGTAAAAATGGGAAGATGAATTTAAATTTCCTGAAATGCATGCCCTATTGACTTAATAACGTGCGGCGAGAAAATAAGGTAAAGCCAATGATAAAAATAGCTGTCGCGCGATATTTTTCGTGACCTCAGCCCTACAATATTTTCAGGAGAGACTGTGAATAAAAGCCAACAAATCGCCACCATTACGCTGGCGGCTGCAAAGAAAATGGCGCAGGCCGTCGAGGCTAAAGCTTTTGATATCAACGTTCCGGTGGTCTTTTCTGTGGTGGATCGCGGCGGAAACACGCTGCTGATGCACCGTATGGACGACGCGTTTGTCACCAGTTGTGATATCTCTCTTAATAAAGCGTATACCGCCTGCTGCCTGCGCCAGGGCACCCATGAAATTACTGATGCGGTACAACCTGGCGCTTCGCTATATGGTTTGCAGCTTACCAACCAACAGCGCATCGTTATTTTCGGTGGCGGTTTACCCGTCATGTTAAATGGGGAATTAATTGGAGCCATTGGCGTTAGCGGCGGCACCGTCGAACAAGACAGATTATTAGCAGAAACCGCGCTAAGTTGTTTCTCTGAATTATAATTCAAATCTAAGAAGGTATATTATGAGCTATCGTATGTTTGATTACCTGGTGCCAAATGTGAACTTCTTTGGCCCCAATGCTATTTCCGTTGTTGGCGAACGCTGCAAACTGTTAGGCGGTAAAAAAGCGCTACTGGTTACTGATAAAGGTCTGCGGGCTATTAAAGACGGTGCAGTAGATAAAACCCTCGCCCATCTGCGTGAGGCCGGTATTGACGTGGTGGTTTTTGACGGCGTTGAACCGAATCCCAAAGACACCAACGTGCGTGACGGTCTGGACGTCTTTCGCAAAGAGCATTGCGATATCATCGTTACCGTCGGCGGCGGTAGTCCACATGACTGCGGTAAAGGCATCGGTATCGCGGCGACCCACGAAGGCGATCTCTATAGCTATGCCGGGATTGAAACTCTGACCAATCCACTGCCGCCGATCGTCGCGGTGAATACCACTGCCGGTACCGCCAGCGAGGTCACCCGCCACTGTGTGCTGACCAATACCAAAACCAAAGTGAAGTTTGTGATTGTCAGCTGGCGCAACCTGCCGTCGGTCTCCATTAACGATCCGCTGCTGATGCTCGGCAAACCCGCCCCGCTGACCGCAGCGACCGGGATGGACGCCCTGACCCACGCCGTGGAAGCCTATATTTCCAAAGATGCCAACCCGGTTACCGACGCCGCCGCTATCCAGGCTATTCGTCTCATCGCGCGTAACTTGCGCCAGGCCGTAGCACTGGGCAGCAACCTGAAAGCACGCGAAAACATGGCCTACGCCTCTTTGTTGGCCGGCATGGCCTTTAACAACGCCAACCTTGGCTACGTTCACGCGATGGCGCATCAGCTTGGCGGTCTGTACGACATGCCGCACGGCGTGGCGAATGCCGTACTGCTGCCGCACGTGGCGCGCTATAACCTGATCGCTAACCCGGAAAAATTTGCCGATATCGCAGAATTTATGGGCGAAAACACTGACGGCCTTTCCACCATGGATGCCGCCGAACTGGCCATTCACGCCATTGCCCGTCTCTCCGCCGACATCGGTATTCCGCAGCATCTGCGCGACCTGGGCGTCAAAGAAGCCGATTTCCCGTACATGGCGGAAATGGCGCTGAAAGACGGCAACGCCTTCTCTAACCCGCGCAAAGGGAACGAGAAAGAAATCGCCGAGATCTTCCGTCAGGCATTCTGATAACCCAGGGGGCGCAATGTCACTTTCATCACCGGGCGTACATCTGTTTTATCACTCACGCTGGCAGGAGTCTCGCGTGCTTGATGAGCTGTGCTGGGGATTGGAAGAGCAAGGCGTCCCTTGCCGGACAATCTGTTGCGACGAGCATGACTGCGCGCTGGCCCTCAGCAAGCTGGCGGCTAAAAGCTCAACGCTACGCGTGGGTCTTGGGCTCAACGCCAGCGGCGATATTGCCTTAACCCATGCTCAGTTGCCCGAAGATCGGGCACTGGTCCGTGGGCATACTCACGCCGGGGCTGCCCAGCTCCGCACGCTCGGTGCCAATGCCGGTCAACTGGTTAAAGTTCTTCCCTTCAGCGAGATAAAATAAATGTACCGCATCTATACCCGAACCGGCGATAAAGGCACGACCGCGCTATTTGGCGGCAGTCGTGTCGACAAAGACGACATCCGCGTTGAGGCCTATGGTACGGTGGATGAACTGATTTCCCAGCTAGGCGTCTGCTATGCCAGCACGCACCAGGCCGAACTACGCCAGGAGCTGCACGCCATGCAGAAGATGCTGTTTGTACTGGGTGCGGAACTCGCCAGCGATGAGAAAGGACTGACTCGCTTAAAACAGCGTATTGGCGAAGAGGATGTTCAGGCGCTGGAGCAGCTAATTGACCGTAATATGGCGCAAAGCGGCCCGCTCAAAGAGTTTGTTATTCCGGGGAAAAATCTCGCATCGGCACAGCTACACGTTGCGCGAACCCTGACGCGTCGGCTGGAGCGGGTCCTCATCGCGATGAGCAGAACGCTGACGTTACGCGATGAACCCAGGCGTTATATCAACCGACTGTCGGATGCGCTGTTCTCGATGGCGAGAATTGAAGAAACTACTCCAGATGTTTGCGCTTAAACTGGCTGGCATCAATGTCGTATTGCTTCATCTTGCGCCACAGGGTGGTGCGACCAATGTTCAGCAGCTGCGACATCTCCTGCACGCGCCCACTGGTGACGCGAGCGGCATGGATAATCGCCTCTTTTTCGATAGCGGTAAACGTCAGGCTGGCAGGCAGCAGTGAAGACGCCGTCTCCAGACCCGGACGTTCGGCAAACAAATAATCCGGTAGATTGCTCAGCCGAATATGGCCGTTATCACTGCTGATGGCGATGTTTTCGATAATACTGTTCAATTCAAAGTCATTGCCCGGCCACGAATAGGCCACCAGCTGTGCCAGCGCGTCGTCGTCGATCTTCAGACTGGATGAAAAGCGTTTTTTCAGGCTGTTCAGCCGCGTATAAATCAGCGAGGGAATACTGTTACGCCGCGCCCGCAGCGGTGGGATCACTATCTCAAAAGAGTGCAGCGCATAATACAGCTGGCGGCTAAAGCGGTTCTGCTCCACCAGATTGGCGAGATCAACCGTGGTGGTGGCGATCACTTTGACATCCACCGGGATCAGCCGGCGGGCATCCAGGCGGGTGAGTACCCCCTGCTTAATCACCTGTAACAACGCGGATTGCAGCTCCGGCGCCAGATATTCAATTTTTTCCAGAAACAGCGTGCCGCCGTTCGCCAGTTCAAGACGGCTCAGCCGACCGTTTTCATCATCGGTGGGCGCGCTGCCCATAAAATCCTGCCCCAGCACGCTGTTGGCATACAACTGACAGTTCACGGCAATATATGGTCCGCTGGCACGCTCGCTTTCGTTGTGAATAGCCTGACTCAGCAGCTCTTTACCAACCCCCTCTTCTCCACACAGCAGGATCGGGAAACTTCCTCTCGCCGCCTGGCGCCCAAAATGGATCAAGCGGCGGGTTTCAGGATCGTCTGTCGACATCTGCTCAAAGGTGTGGCTCACCTTGCCGAGCTGGCTGGTCATCAACTGGCGCATTTGCTCCACCGGATGCAGCAGCAGGATAAAGCTGTTGCCCTGCTCCTCAACAATCGGTTTCAGGGTAATGACGGCATCAACAAATTGATGCTGGCTTTCAAAAGTGACTTCAACGTGGTTCAGACCGCGGGCATGTTTGATCGCCCGGCGCAGCAGCATGGGTAGATTGAGCAGGTCGTGAATGTTTTTCCCCTGACTGGCCTGCGCGTCAAGATGCAAAAGCAGCGCCGCGCGCGCATTGAGGAACTGCAAAACGCCCTGTTCGTTCCAGGCCATTACGCCATCATCCATGCTCTCCAGCAGGCCGTACATTTGGTTCAAATGTCGATTAGATTCAGCCAGCAGGCTGTCGGTCAGCAAAGAGTTGCCGACTTCTCTGGCAATCGCCAGCGTCAGGGATAAATCAGAAACGCACTCATGTTCCACCAGACAGCACAGCGAGATGGAGCCGAACAGTCGACCATGGTTATCGAAGACCGGCGTCGAGCAGAACGACCAGGGATGCAGCGCCTGTTTAAAGTGCTGATCGCCAGAAGTTTTTGTCGGCTGCCCCGGCATCGTCGCCAGAGAAAGCGCACAGCTGCCAATAATGCTTTCGGCACAGTAACTGCCGTCGCGAAACCCAAGCTCCGCCAGCTGTTCAACCGTCTGCGGATCGCCGCAACGGCTGAGAATACAGGCTGACTCATCCAGAATCAGCAGCGCGCACGGACGGCCATCCATAAACTCCCAGGCATCTTCCAGCGCGGCCTGGGCAATCGTCAGCAGCGCCGTCTTGCGACGACAAATCGACTCAAAGGTCAGCCCTTGCGCCTGATGCGGCGCCTGCCAGGTTTCCCGCTGCATAAACTTGCTGCAACGATGCCATGACTGGGCAATGACCAAAGAGACTTCCTTCCCGATGCTATGAGTGTGCGCCGTCATATCCCTTTCCGCTGTTTAACCATAGACAACCCCTCCGGCAGAGACTGTCAGAGGGGGAGAAGATGCCGGATAAAAACCTACCGACGACTGATTAACGCTCCAGCCACTGCTGTCCCAGCAGGTCTGCCGTCAAAATAGCGGCATGTACGCTTTCAGGCGTTACCGGGAACGGCATATTGTGGATGGTTTCACCTTCTGCACAGGTCGCTTTTGCTACGGCCATGATCTTGCCGTCAACGTCTTCTTTCACGCCCATTTCCGCTAACGTTACCGGCAGGCCTACTTTCTGACAGAAATTCAGCACGGTTTCGATCTCTTCCATCGGGCTGTTTTGCAACACCAGCTGCGCCAGCGTACCAAAGGCGACTTTTTCACCGTGGTACAAATGGTGGCACTCTTCCAGAATCGTAAAGCCGTTGTGGATCGCATGCGCCCCTGCAAGACCGCTGCTTTCAAAGCCGATGCCGCTGAGGTAAGTGTTAGCTTCGACAATACGCTCCAGCGCATCGGTCACCACGCCAGCCTGCGCGGCAAAGCGTGCCTTCTCGCCTTCCGCCAGCAGGGTATCATAGCACAGGCGCGCCAGGCTCAGCGCCGCCACGGTGGACTGTCCGCCCGCCATGCTGGTCGCTCTGGCGTCATAACAGGCTTTCGCTTCAAACCAGGTCGAGAGCGCATCGCCCATCCCGGCCACCAGCAGACGTACCGGCGCTTTAGCAATGATTGCGGTATCCATCACCACCATATCCGGGTTTTTCGGGTAGATCAGATACTCTTCAAACTCACCGGCTTCGGTATAGATTACGGACAGCGCACTGGTTGGCGCATCGGTAGACGCGATAGTCGGGATCACCACCACCGGCAGCTTCTGGTAGTAGCCAATCGCTTTGGCGGTATCCAGCGTTTTCCCGCCGCCAATCCCAACCACACCGCGGCAACCGTGCTGTTTCAAAATGGCAATCAGACGATTAATTTCAGCATGGCTGCATTCGCCGTTGAAGCGTTCCGCGTGGCAGCTAATGTCGTGGTTGTGCAGGCCGTTGAGTACTTTCTCTCCCGCCAGCTTCATCACGAAGTCATCCGCGATCACGAAAAAGCTGTCCGCCAGATTTTTAGCGTATTGACCAAACATGGTGGAAGCGTCAGGACCCTGGAGATATTTGGCTGGAGATTGAATAACTTTTAGCATTCCTTTCATCCTCAAATAAGTACATGTTTTTACATGGTGAGCCCTGGCGTTAACCTGTTTGGCCTGATGCTGATGGCGAAAACGGGAGGTACCGGAGCGATGCAATAACTGTATGGCGAGGCGTGCACAAAAAGATCTTTCGTCTTTTTGTTCTGATATGAAACAGATAAAAACGGACTACGTTTCATATTGGAACGCTTATCCATAAAAAATATAAGGTTTGCGATCCTGATCCGTTCATTTACCGCCAAATATCCAGCACACATGAATCTCACTTTCTCTTTTACCCACTCGCTTGTCTTAAAATCCGCACAAAAAGGCTGACGGTGCCGGATAACCAGCGCCGTTCGCCGGTGAAAAAAGTCGAGCGAGCTCGCATTGTGATCGTTCCTTGCTTTTTTCAGTTTCATTTCGGAACAAAAAACAACAATCACGTTCCGTAATGAAACTCATTTTAAGGTTGTTTTTTTCCGCGCTGACTTCGCCAGAATCTCTTCATCGCCTCCGCACCATGACCTAAGCATTCGGGGGTTTGTCTTTCACTCAACCTCGAGGAGCCGTTATGTCTCAATTCTTTTTTAATCAACGCCCCCATCTCGTGAGCGATGTCATCGACGGTACGATTATCGCCAGCCCGTGGAATAACCTGGCGCGTCTGGAAAGCGATCCGGCCATTCGTATCGTAGTCCGTCGTGATCTCGATAAAAATAACGTGGCGGTCATTTCCGGCGGCGGTTCGGGACACGAACCCGCGCACGTTGGATTTATCGGTAAAGGCATGCTAACCGCTGCGGTCTGCGGCGACGTTTTCGCCTCCCCGAGCGTGGATGCGGTACTGACCGCCATTCAGGCGGTAACCGGTGAAGCGGGCTGTTTGTTGATCGTGAAAAATTACACCGGTGACCGTCTTAATTTCGGTCTCGCCGCCGAGAAAGCGCGTCGCCTTGGCTATAACGTTGAAATGCTGATTGTTGGCGACGACATCTCTCTGCCGGATAACAAACACCCACGCGGCATTGCGGGAACCATCCTGGTGCATAAAATCGCGGGTTACTTTGCCGAACGCGGCTACAACCTCGCCACCGTTCTGCGTGAAGCGCAGTACGCAGCCCACAACACCTTCAGCCTGGGCGTTGCGCTTTCCAGTTGTCATCTGCCGCAAGAAACCGACGCGACCCCGCGTCATCATCCGGGTCACGCGGAGCTAGGGATGGGCATTCACGGCGAGCCAGGTGCTTCGGTTATCGACACTCAGAACAGTGCGCAGGTGGTGAACCTGATGGTGGATAAACTGCTGGCCGCCCTGCCTGAAACCGGCCGTCTGGCGGTGATGATTAACAATCTTGGCGGTGTTTCTGTTGCCGAAATGGCCATCATTACCCGCGAGCTGGCCAGCAGCCCGCTGCACTCGCGTATCGACTGGCTGATTGGCCCGGCCTCGCTGGTCACCGCGCTGGATATGAAAGGCTTTTCTCTCACGGCCATCGTGCTGGAAGAGAGCATCGAAAAAGCGCTCCTCACCGAAGTGGAAACCAGCAACTGGCCGACGCCGGTCCCACCGCGTGAAATCAGTTGTGTTCCGTCATCTCAGCGTAGCGCACGCGTGGAATTCCATCCCTCGGCAAACGCCCTGGTGGCCGGGATTGTGGAACTTGTCACCGCAACCCTTTCCGATCTGGAGTCCCATCTTAATGCGCTGGATGCCAAAGTCGGCGATGGCGATACCGGTTCAACCTTCGCCGCTGGCGCACGCGAAATTGCCAGCCTGCTGCATCGCCAGCAGTTGCCGCTGGATAACCTTGCTACGCTGTTCGCGTTGATTGGCGAACGCCTGACCGTGGTGATGGGCGGTTCCAGCGGTGTGCTGATGTCGATCTTCTTTACCTCAGCCGGACAAAAACTGGAACAGGGAGCAAATATTGTCGAAGCATTAAATACGGGCCTGGCGCAGATGAAGTTCTACGGCGGCGCAGACGAAGGCGATCGCACCATGATTGACGCGCTGCAACCGGCCCTGACTTCACTGCTCGCGCAGCCGCAAAATTTGCAGGCCGCATTCGACGCCGCGCAAGCGGGAGCCGAACGAACCTGTTTGTCGAGTAAAGCCAATGCCGGTCGCGCATCGTATCTGAGCAGCGAAAGCTTGTTGGGTAATATGGACCCCGGCGCGCATGCCGTCGCAATGGTATTTAAAGCGCTGGCAGAGAGTGAATTGAGCTAAGCCATAAATGCCTGATGCGCTTCGCTTATCAGGCCTACGAGTACAAACCTATGTAGGCCGGATAAGGCGTTTACGCCGCCATCCGGCAGAACGTTAACGATAAACGCGGATCCCGCCCTCTACGCCACGGCTAAACAGTACCTGCCAAAGCTCGATATCTCTGGCGCGGAAAGCCCCGGCGCAGGCGCATAAATAGTAATTAAACATTCTTCTGAAGGTGGCGGAATAACGTGACGACAGCTCCGGCCAGGCCTGATTAAAGCGCTCGTGCCAGGCCATCAGCGTTTTATCGTAATCGCTGCCAAAGTTATGCCAGTCCTCCATCACAAACCGTGATTCGCTGGCCTCGGCAATATGGGAAATCGACGGTAAGCAACCGTTCGGGAAAATGTATTTATTGATCCATGGATCGACGCTCATCCCTTTTTTATTGCTACCGATGGTATGCAGCAGGAAGAGCCCGTCCGGTTTTAAACAACGGTCGGCGATGCTGAAATAGGTATCGTAGTTTTTCGGCCCGACGTGTTCAAACATCCCCACGGAGACAATGCGATCGTAGTGTTTATCAAGGTCGCGATAATCCTGCAGCAGAATGTTAACGTCCAGACCTTCACAGCGCTGCTGCGCCATTTTCTGCTGCTCTTTGGAAATGGTAACGCCTTCTACCACCGCGCCATAATGACGTGCCGCATACTCCGCCAGCCCGCCCCAGCCACAACCGATATCGAGTAAACGCATACCCGGTTTAAGCTGCAGCTTCTCGCAGATCATTTTTAATTTGGCATTTTGCGCATCTTCTAATGTGGTCGCATCTTTCCAGTAACCACAGGAATATTGCATATGCGGATCAAGCATCAGCGCAAAGAGATCGTTACCAATATCATAATGTTCTTTGCCGACTATCCATGCCCGGCTCCGCGACTGCAAATTAAACAGGCGCGCGCTGGCAATGCGTAAAATATCTTTCAGATTTCCCGGCATCTGCTGGTCGAGTTTTGCTTTGAGGATTTTGCAGAACAGAATATCGAGCCGCTCACAGTCCCACCAGCCTTCCATATAGCTTTCACCAAGTCCTAATGAGCCTTGTTGCAATACCCGTTTAAAGAAACCGGTGTGATGAAGTTGAATGTCCCACGCTCGCGAGCCATTAATTCTGATATCCGCTTGCGAAAGCAGCTCTTTTCCCATTCGGGTCCAGTTATCATTTATTTCATTGACGATCACAGCATCTGAACAAAGCGAATTCATGGTATTTACCAAAAGTGGGCTAAAAATTCTTACACAAGATTATTATGGAAAAAAGGGTGTATGTATTATGATCTGCGGACAAGATCTATCGAGTAGCAGACACATCATCGGGATCATTGACGATTCATTTATGGAAACTCTCGCGCAAAAGCAGTGGAACTTCTACCCGGATAACTCCATGACGGAACTGCCGCAGGACGTGTACTTTCGCTCTTATGTCCTGGAAGCTAACCATCATGTTCCACAGCATTCACACTCTTTTATACAGTTTCATTTCGCCCGTAAAGGCAGTATGCGTATTGATGTTGCCGGCAAGTGCTGGATAATTCCGGCACATTATGGCATCTGGATCCCGAATAATACGGAGCATACGGTTTGGGCACTGGATGATGTGTATTTAGAAAATCTGGATATTAATCCGGGCTTTCTTGAAGAGAGCATTAATGAATGTAAAGTGGTGGCAATCAGTGATTTCGCCAGAGAGTTTATTCATTACGCCACGAATTCAATTTCAGGCCATTATGATAGCCAGTCAAAAGAGGGCAAGCTGGTCAGCGTCCTGGTCGACATTATTCTGCAGCTCCCGGAAGTCGCTTTTGTATTACCCTGGCCGCAGGATCGCGAATTAAACAAAGTTTGCCGAACCATACAAGAATCTCCCGCACTGGAGCATTCGGTTGAATACTGGTCGCAGCATCTGGGTATGTCTGCCCGTACCTTTTCACGCCATTTCAAAAAAGAAACCGGATTGCCTTTCAGCGTCTGGAAGCAAAAAATGCGTATTCTGGAATCCGTATTAATGCTGAAGAAAAATAAAAGCGTAACCGCCGTGGCGCTCGACGTGGGGTATTCAAGCACCGCGGCATTTAGCTACGCATTCCGCCAGGCGTTTGGCGTTCCGCCGTCTAATTACTGATTAACGGCGTTGATGCCAGTAAGCCGCTGCGCGAACCCGTTGCTGATCGAATGCCTCGGTTTCAAAGCGAGCACTCAGGTTTTTGACCACCTTCCCTTCACCAGTGATCCAGATGTAATAATCGTCTGCTGGCACGCTTAGCCGCGATAAGTGTTCATTCACCGCCTGCTCGTCATGACCGATAAACCACTGAATAGTAAACCCGTCGAGGTGGGCAAAATAGTCCTGGTATGCTGCATCTTGCACGCTGACCAGCGCCGTGACGTGCGGACGTACCGCTAAACGACTGAGCGACTCCAGGCGTCGGCGCAGCGCGGGCATTCCCGATTCATCACACACATAAACCTGATACGCATAATCCTCTGGCACCACCAAAGAACCGCGCGGTCCGCCAATTGTCAGCTTGTCCCCCTCACGGGCATTCATCGCCCACGTACTTGCCACGCCACCGTCATGGATATAAAAATCCAGCGCCAGCTCATGGCGCGCTTCGTCATACAACGGCGTGTAATCACGGGATAACGGACGTACGCCGTCAGCCCAGACAATGCCTTCATCGGTGACGACAGGCGGCACAAAATGGCTGCCCGGTTCAGGGAAAAAGACCTTGGTATGGTCGTCAAACCCGTGTGAGCTAAAACCGTCCAGAGCGTCCCCGCCCAGTACAATGCGCTGAAAGCCCGCGCTAATACGTTCTACGCGCAGGACGGTAAGTTCCCGAAAGCGCAGTTCATTACGAACGCGCTGGGGGTAGCGTGAGGTGTTTTTTGTCATTTTTTTCGCCTTGTGAAGATAATACGATATATCTAAATACATTTTTAAATGATAATGATTGCTAATCAAGAGGATTGCAAGCACTTTTTTGATATAGTCACCGTCAGATTAGACTGACAGCACCAACCAATATAAACTGTTAATAATCATCATATTAAACAAAATATAATTTGTAGACTTGCAAGATGACAATTTTTAGATATAAATTAGATATATCTAAACAACATCAGGAGACGATGATGCAAAACCATCATGAAGGTTGCTGCAAACATACTGAGCACCAACACGAAGGCTGCTGCAAGGGTGAAGGACATCACCACGAAGGCCGCCACAACGAGCACCATGCAGGTTGCTGCAAAGGTGAAGAACATCGCCATGAAGGCTGTAACAAAGAACATCACCACGAACAGGGTTGTGGGCACCGTCGCGGGGGCGGTGGTCGTCGCCAACGCTTCTTCGGTCACGGAGAATTACGCCTGGTCATTCTGGATATCCTGACCCGCGACGCCAGCCACGGCTATGAGCTGATTAAAGCAATTGAAACCCTGACTCAGGGTAACTATACCCCGAGCCCGGGCGTTATCTATCCGACGCTGGATTTCTTGCAGGATCAGGCACTGATCACCATCAGCGACGAGGAAGGTGGGCGTAAACAGATTGCGATCACGACTCAGGGCCAGCAATGGCTGGATGAAAACCGTGAGCATCTGGAACATATCCACGAACGTATTAAAGCCCGCTGCGTGGGTTTTGAATTACGCAAGAATCCGCAGATGAAACGCGCGCTGGAAAACTTCAAAGCCGTGCTGGACCTACGGGTTAATCATGGTGATACCAGCGATGCGCAGATCAAAAAAATCATCGGTATTATCGATCGCGCTGCGCTGGATATTACTCAGCTGGATTAATTTACACTGCAGGCGGGACCCGTTTGCCCGCCGTTCCGCCTGTAGGGTTTATATTAATGTAGCACCGTGACAGCATCTTCCAGTCGACCAGCGCGATGCTTCACCATCGCAGAAATCTGGGCGCTCTCTTCAACCAGTTCGGCGTTTTTCTGCGTAATATTGCTCAGTTCATCCACTGCCCGAGTCAGGCTGGAAAGGCCATCTGACTGCTCCAGCGTTGAGTGGCTGATTTGGGCGATCAGCTGAGTGACGTTTTGCACCTGCGCCACAATATCGTCCATCGTGCGCCCTGCAGCGTGAACCTGATCGGAGCCGGACTGCACTTTATCGGCGCTGGCATCAATCAGCTTGCGGATATCATTGGCCGCACTGGCGCTGCGACTGGCAAGATGACGCACTTCTCCCGCCACCACGGCGAACCCTTTCCCTTGCTCACCTGCCCGTGCAGCTTCAACGGCGGCGTTCAAAGCCAGAATGTTGGTCTGGAAAGCAATATCGTTAATCAGCGTCGTAATGGTGCCGATCCTCTGGGTGCTGTTGGCGATATCGTCCATGGTTTTGATGACGGTATCCATCGCCTCACCGCCGTGCGTTGCCGCGCTGCTGGCGGCGATGGAGAGTTTATCGGCTGCGGCGGCGGTCTCAGAGTTTTGTTTTACCGATGCCGCCATCTGATTCATGGTGGTCACCGTTTCCTGCACATTCTCTACGGTCTGCTGCGTATGCTTGTTTAAATCATCACTGCCTTTCGCCAGCGTTTCACTGTCGCTGCGTACACAACTCACCTGGCTGGAGACATCATGGATGAGCCAACGGCACATTAGCCCCAGTTGCCCGACCGCTCGCAGCATCAGGCCCAGCTCATCACTGCGGTTAAGATGCGACACGCTGTTCCGCTCACCGGTCGCCACTTTAAGCGCCTGACGGGCGACATTCTCAATAGGACGCACAATCTGCCATTCGAAAATAGCCGTTCCTAAAAGCATCACCAACACGCTCGTCAGCAGTAACGGCCATTCGGCGCCCATTTGCTGCAATGCGGCCGCCAGTAAAATAAACATAAACGCCATTACGCTGCGCACTCGCCAGCGAATCGGCAGCGCCGGGAATTTACCCAACCAGCCTTTGCGTACCACCAGGCCTTTATGAATTCGTCGATTGCAACGCCCTTCATTCAGCGCTTTATATAAAGGCTCTACCGCCGCAATCTCCTCGTCAGTTGCCCGGGTACGGATCGACATATACCCGGTTACACGCCCTTCCCGCACCATCGGCACCGCATTGGCCCTTACCCAGTAGTGATCGCCATTCTTACGCCGGTTTTTCACAATCCCGCTCCATGGCTCACCCTGCTTCAGGGTGTACCACATATCCGCAAACGCCGCTTTTGGCATGTCCGGATGACGAACCAGGTTGTGCGGTTTTTCGAGCAATTCATTTAGTTGATAGCCACTGACCTGGACAAAGGTATCGTTCGCATGGGTGATATAGCTTTGTAAATCGGTAGTCGACATGAGGGTGATATCATCATCCAGCGGTGTATTTTGCTGACTAACGTAGGGATGAGAAGACATGATTGCGTCCTGTGCAGGTTATCTGGTTGTTAACTCTTTCGGCTTATGTTATTTCGGCGATAATTTTTTTATCTTTAGTTGTTAAATTTGATTTAGATCGCAATTTGCGATTAAACCTCAAAATTTGTACGCATTCTAATCCATTGATTTAAAATACTTTCAATCAGAAACTATTCAATTTCACTTCTACCAATGCACCGTCACAGGGCGAATATTGCTCATTTTTAGCGCAGAAAAGGGGTTTTCCGATCTGTTTTCTCAGTCTGAACATGGGCAAAATGCCAGCAAATGTTAAGCGCTGGCATTAAATATTGCGTAAATGAGATGTTTCCTGGTGTTTATCCCGATTTTTGCTAAGCGCGCCGGAATGGCGCAATCCCTGCAATACTTAAATCAGTATCATGTGATACGCGAGCTCCGGGAGCATATTTTGAACAGGTTACCTTCCAGCGCATCGGCCCTGGCCTGCAGCGCACACGCACTGAATCTCATCGAAAAGCGCACGCTTGATCATGAGGAAATGAAATCATTAAACCGAGAGGTGATTGAATACTTCAAGGAGCATGTCAATCCGGGGTTCTTAGAGTATCGAAAATCTGTAACAGCAGGCGGGGATTACGGAGCCGTAGAGTGGCAAGCGGGAAGCCTGAATACGCTTGTCGACACCCAGGGGCAGGAGTTCGTCGATTGCCTGGGTGGTTTTGGAATTTTCAACGTGGGGCACCGTAATCCAGTCGTGGTTTCCGCCGTACAGAATCAACTCGCGAAACAACCTCTGCATAGCCAGGAGCTACTCGACCCTCTGCGGGCCATGCTGGCAAAAACCCTCGCCGCACTGGCCCCAGGTAAGCTGAAATACAGTTTTTTCTGTAACAGCGGGACCGAGTCGGTTGAAGCCGCTCTGAAGCTGGCGAAAGCGTATCAATCACCGCGCGGTAAATTTACGTTTATTGCCACCAGCGGCGCATTCCACGGTAAATCGCTGGGCGCGCTGTCCGCCACGGCTAAATCCACCTTCCGCAAACCCTTTATGCCGCTGCTGCCGGGTTTCCGCCATGTACCGTTTGGCGATATTAACGCGATGCGCACCGTGCTCAGCGAGTGTAAAAAAACCGGTGACGACGTCGCTGCCGTGATCCTCGAACCGATCCAGGGTGAAGGAGGCGTGATCCTGCCGCCGCAAGGTTATTTAACCGCCGTTCGTAAACTTTGCGATGAGTTTGGCGCGCTAATGATCCTTGACGAAGTGCAGACCGGCATGGGTCGTACTGGCAAAATGTTCGCCTGCGAACACGAAAACGTGCAGCCCGACATTATGTGCCTGGCTAAAGCGCTGGGCGGCGGCGTGATGCCCATTGGCGCAACCATTGCCACCGAAGAGGTATTCTCCGTCCTGTTCGACAATCCTTTCCTGCATACCACCACGTTTGGCGGCAACCCGCTTGCTTGCGCGGCTGCGCTGGCCACCATTAACGTCCTGCTGGAGCAAAATTTACCGGCTCAGGCGGAGCAGAAAGGCGATATGTTGCTGGATGGTTTCCGCCAGCTTGCGCGGGAATACCCGGACCTGGTACATGATGTACGCGGTAAGGGCATGCTGATGGCGATTGAGTTTGTTGATAATGAAATCGGCTATAACTTTGCCAGTGAGATGTTCCGCCAGCGGGTGCTGGTAGCCGGCACGCTGAACAATGCAAAGACGATCCGTATCGAACCGCCGTTGACGTTAACGATCGAGCAATGCGATCTGGTATTGCGAGCAACGCGCAAAGCCCTGGCAGCATTACGGGTGAGCGTGGAGCAGGTGTAACAACCTTACCCGGCCTATAAAAGATACCCTTTTGTAGGCCGGATAAGGCGTAGCCGCCATCCGGCAATTAGCCTAACTCAAACAATCCGCACACCCACAGGCATCACCCGTTCTGGCGTTAACAGCACGCTTTCGCTGCCATCATCCGTCTCAGCGCACAGCAGCATACACTCAGATGTTTCACCGCGCATTTTGGCCTTTTGCAGGTTACACAGCACCACTACCGTTTTCCCCATTAGCTCCTCTTCGCTGTAATAAGGAACCAGGCTGGTCACGGTTTGCAGCGTACGCTCTCCAACATCTACCTGTACGATATACAGCTTATCGGCATTGTCATGGCGCTTTACCTGTGCGATTTTTCCAACACGTATTTCCATTCGGGCAAAATCAGCAAATGCGACGATATCCATTGTTTTCTCCTCTGGTAAAATTTTACTAAATACTAGCAAAATATTTTCCAGGCATTGTTCTCAAAAGCGGGAAAATGACGTACTCATCACACTCTGAAAGCCCGGTTTTACCCCGAGCATGTCAATTAAACATGCTTTTTTTACTGAAAACAGATGAATAGATAAGCACTTCATTTACAATGCGCAGGTAACTCAGGGAAAAGGCAAACATGGCAACACTTAAAGACATCGCAATCGAAGCTGGCGTGTCCCTGGCGACAGTGTCCCGGGTTTTAAACGATGACCCCACGCTGAATGTAAAAGAAGAGACTAAGCATCGCATTCTGGAGATCGCGGAAAAGCTGGAGTACAAAACCAGCAGCGCCCGTAAGAACCAGACCAATGCGCTCGGCCCCCAGCATATTCTGGCGCTCTACAGCTATCAGCAGGATTTGGAAATCAACGATCCTTACTACCTCGCGATCCGCCATGGGATTGAAACCCAGTGTGAGAAACTCGGGATCGAACTGACCAACTGCTATGAGCACAGTGGACTGCCGGAGAGCAAACACATTACCGGCATTCTTATTGTCGGCAAGCCTTCTCCCGCTCTGCGCGAGGCGGCAACAGCGCTTACCGACAACATCTGCTTTATCGATTTCCATGAACCCGGCAGCGAATATGACGCCGTCGATATCGATCTGGCCCGCATCAGCAAAGAGAGCATCGACTTTTTCATTGCCCAGGGCGTCACCCGCATTGGCTTCATCGGTGGTGAAGACCAGCCGGGCAAGGCCGATATCCGCGAAGCCGCGTTTGTCGAATACGGTCGTCTCCAGCAGGTCGTTTCTGAACAGGACATCTATCGCGGCGGTTTCTCCAGTTCATCAGGCTATGAACTGGCTAAAGAAATGCTGGCAAAACCCGACTATCCCAGCGCCCTGTTTGTGGCTTCAGATTCGATTGCTATTGGCGTTCTGCGCGCCATCCACGAGCGTGGTCTGAACATTCCACAGGATATTTCGCTGATAAGCGTTAATGATATTCCAACGGCGCGTTTCACCTTTCCTCCGCTTTCCACCGTTCGCATTCATTCTGAAATGATGGGCAGTCAGGGCGTCAACCTGCTTTTCGAGAAAGCCCGCGACGGGCGTGCGCTTCCCCTGCTGGTTTTTGTTCCCAGCAAGCTGAAACTGCGCGGCACCACCCGCTAAAATCCCCCGTTAACCCGCCCGGTTTCTTCTGATGCCGGGCGCGCATTGTCATGCATTCTTTTCTGCGTCCGAATTATTTTCGTGATCCAGTTAAAGTAAATCACTTCATTCGCTATATTTTAGTAAAACTTTTACTAAAATCACCATCAATTACACTTACTCACCATTACAATGAATGGTTCCGATTTTTCTCCACCGGGAGGCCTTATGAATCGCTGGGAAAACATTCAGCTCACCCACGAAAATCGACTAGCGCCACGCGCATATTTTTTCTCTTATGACTCCGTTGCGCAGGCTCGCTCGTTTGCCCGCGAAACCAGCAGCCTCTTTCAGCTGTTAAGCGGTCAGTGGAATTTTCAGTTCTTTGAGCATCCGCTACAGGTGCCGGAAGCCTTTACGTCGCAATTTATGAACGACTGGGGCAGCATCACCGTCCCTGGCATGTGGCAGATGGAAGGACACGGTAAGCTGCAGTATACCGACGAAGGTTTTCCTTTCCCGATTGACGTCCCCTACGTTCCGACCAATAACCCCACCGGAGCCTACCAGCGCATTTTCTCCCTCAGCGAAGGCTGGCAGGGCAAACAGACGCTGATAAAGTTTGATGGCGTAGAAACCTACTTCGAAGTTTACGTGAATGGTCAGTACGTTGGCTTCAGCAAAGGCAGCCGCCTGACGGCCGAATTTGATATCAGCGCAATGGTGCGCACCGGTGACAACCTGCTGTGCGTTCGCGTAATGCAATGGGCTGATTCCACCTACGTTGAAGACCAGGACATGTGGTGGTCGGCGGGAATTTTCCGCGACGTCTATCTGGTAGGCAAACAGGCGACCCATATTCAGGATTTTACCGTTCGCACCGAGTTCGATGATGACTATCGCGACGCCACCCTCTCTTGCGACATTGCGCTGGAAAACCTGGCCGCCACGCCGGCGATAGCGTCGCTCGAATACACCTTGTTTGACGCTGAGCAGGTGCTGCATAGCGGCGTGATTAATACCCTGAAGGTGGATAAACAAACGCAGACCGCGTTTAATTTCAAGGTCAGCGCGCCGCAGCAGTGGTCGGCGGAATCGCCGTATCTCTACCATCTGGTGATGACGCTGAAAGATGCCAGCGGCAACATCCTTGAAGTCGTGCCACAGCGCGTCGGATTCCGCGATATTAAAGTTCGCGACGGTCTGTTTTACATCAATAATCGCTACGTGATGCTGCATGGCGTTAACCGCCACGATAACGATCATCTTAAGGGCCGCGCGGTCGGTATGGATCGCGTTGAAAAAGATCTGCTGTTAATGAAGCAGCACAATATCAACTCCGTACGCACCGCCCATTACCCGAACGATCCGCGCTTCTATGAATTGTGCGATATCTACGGTCTGTTCGTGATGGCCGAAACCGACGTTGAATCTCACGGCTTCGCTAATATCGGCGATATCAGCCGGATAACCGACGATCCGCTATGGGAAAATGTCTACGTTGAGCGCATCGTGCGCCACGTCCATGCGCAGAAAAACCACCCGTCGATCGTCATCTGGTCACTCGGCAACGAATCCGGATACGGCTGTAACATCCGCGCCATGTATCACGCTGCAAAAGCGCTGGATGACACGCGTTTGATCCATTACGAAGAAGATCGTGACGCCGAAGTGGTGGATATCATCTCCACCATGTACACCCGCGTGCCGCTGATGAATGAGTTTGGTGAATATCCGCATCCTAAGCCACGCATCATCTGCGAGTATGCGCACGCCATGGGTAACGGTCCCGGCGGGCTAACGGAATATCAGAACGTCTTCTATCAGCATGATTGCATTCAGGGGCACTATGTCTGGGAGTGGTGCGATCACGGGATTCAGGCCAAAGATGACGACGGCAACGTCTGGTACAACTATGGCGGCGACTACGGCGACTATCCGAACAACTACAACTTCTGCCTTGATGGCCTGATTTATTCCGATCAAACCCCAGGACCAGGACTGCAAGAGTACAAGCAGGTAATTGCGCCAGTGAAAGTACGCGCACAGGATCTGGCTCGCGGCGAACTGCGGGTAGAAAACAAACTGTGGTTCACCACGCTTGACGACTACACCTTGCATATTGAGGTTCGCGCCGAAGGAGATACGCTCTCTGTTCAGCAGATAAAACTACGTGACGTTCCTCCCAACAGCGATGCGCTCCTGCAATGCGCACTGCCGGAGCTGGATGCGCGCGAAGCGTTCCTTAACGTCAGCGTGACGAAAGATTCCCGCACGCTATACAGCGAAGCCGGGCATCACATCGCGACGTATCAGTTTCCGCTGAAAGCCAGAACGGCGGCTACTGTACCGTTTAGACTGCAAAACTCCACCCCTCTGACGCTGGAAGACAGCCGCCAGAGCTTCACCGTTCGCGGTTATAACTTCCATCTGACCTTCTCAAAGCTGACCGGTAAGCCGATCGCCTGGAACGTCAATGGCGAAGAGCTGATTACCCGCGAGCCGAAGATTAATTTCTTCAAACCGACCATTGATAACCACAAGCAAGAGTTCGAAGGCCTCTGGCAGCCGAATCATTTACAGATTATGCAGGAGCATCTGCGCGAATTTACCCTTGAGCAAACCGATGATGCGCTGCTGATAACCAGCCAGACCATTATCGCCCCGCCGGTATTCGATTTCGGTATGCGCTGCACCTATCGCTGGCGCATTGCCGCGGACGGTCAGTTGAACGTAGAGCTTTCCGGCCAGCCTTACGGAGAGTACCGGGACATCATTCCGTGCATCGGCTTCACGATAGGCATCAACGGTGATTTGGGCCAGGTGGCATATTACGGACGTGGTCCCGGTGAAAACTATGCCGATAGCCAGCAGGCCAACATCATCGACATCTGGCGCAGCAGCGTGGATGAGATGTTCGAAAATTATCCGTTCCCGCAAAACAACGGCAATCGTCAGGACGTGCGCTGGGCAACGCTAACCAACCGCCACGGCAACGGTCTTCTGGTGGTTGGGCAGCGCCCTGTCAACCTGAGCTCCTGGCGCTATACGCCAGAAAATATCTTCGCCGCACAGCACTGCAACGCGCTACAGCGTAGCGATGACATCACCCTGAATCTGGACCACCAGTTGTTGGGACTAGGTTCCAATTCGTGGGGAAGTGAGGTGCTCGATTCCTGGCGCGTCTGGTTTACATCATTCAGCTACGGCTTCACGTTGTTGCCGTTTTCCGGCAGCGAGTCTGGCGCTCAAACCACCGCCAACCGCGCCTTTGGCACCGGATTCTTTTCCACGAATTTGCACAGCGAGAATACAAAATGAGGATCATCGACAACTTAGAGCAGTTCCAGCAACGCTATGCTTCGGGTCGGAAATGGCAACGCTGCGTCGAGGCTATTGAAAATATTGACAATATTCAGCCAGGCGTCGCCCACTCGATCGGTGATTCCCTGAGCTACCGCGTGGAAACAGACTCCGCGACCGATGCGCTGTTTACCGGCCATCGTCGTTATTTTGAGATCCATTACTACCTGCAAGGACAGCAAAAAATAGAGTATGCCGCCAAAGAGGATCTCCAGGTGGTTGAATACTATCGCGATGAAACCGATCGCGAATATCTGAAAGGTTGTGGAAAAACCGTAGAAGTGCACGAAGGACAAATGGTTATTTGTGACAACCATGAGGCCTATCGTTTTATTTGTAATAACGCAGTGAAAAAAGTCGTACTCAAAGTCACCATCGAAGATGGTTATTTTCATAATAAATAAAAACACAGGCGGCGCCGACGTTGCGCCGCCAGTACCCTATAATAATCAGGAATCGGAGATGTGCTATGTCTGATACCAAACGCAATACCATCGGCAAGTTCGGCTTACTTTCACTCACTTTTGCCGCGGTTTATAGTTTTAATAACGTAATCAATAATAATATTGAGCTTGGTCTGGCATCCGCACCGATGTTTTTCCTCGCGACGATTTTCTACTTTATTCCATTCTGTTTAATCATCGCCGAATTTGTTTCGCTGAATAAAAACTCCGAAGCCGGTGTCTACGCATGGGTAAAAAGTTCGCTGGGCGGACGTTGGGCATTTATTACCGCCTACACCTACTGGTTCGTTAATCTGTTCTTTTTTACCTCGCTTTTGCCCCGCGTTATCGCCTACGCCTCATATGCTTTTTTAGGCTACGAATACATTCTGACGCCGTTCGCGACTACCGTGTTAAGTATGGTGCTGTTTGCCTTCTCCACCTGGGTTTCGACCAACGGCGCAAAAATGTTAGGACCAATTACCTCAGTCACCTCCACGTTGATGCTGCTGCTGACGCTATCCTATATCTTACTGGCGGGTACTGCGCTGGTTGGCGGCGTACAGCCTGCTGACCCTATCACCGTAGACGCAATGATCCCGAATTTTAACTGGGCCTTCCTGGGTATCACCACCTGGATCTTTATGGCTGCAGGCGGCGCAGAGTCGGTGGCGGTGTACGTCAATGACGTCAAGGGTGGTTCCAAATCATTCGTGAAGGTCATTATCATTGCCGGGATTTTTATCGGCGTGCTCTATTCCATCTCCTCGGTGCTGATCAACGTCTTTGTCAGCAGCAAAGAGCTGAAGTTTACCGGTGGTTCGGTGCAGGTATTCCACGGCCTGGCGGCATATTTCGGCCTGCCGGAACTGGTCGTGAACCGCTTTGTCGGCCTGGTCTCCTTTACCGCGATGTTCGGCTCTCTGCTGATGTGGACCGCCACGCCGGTGAAGATCTTCTTCTCTGAAATTCCGGCGGGTATTTTCGGTAAAAAAACCGTCGAACTGAATGAAAATGGCGTTCCGGCCCGCGCAGCGTGGATCCAGTTCCTGATCGTTATCCCGCTGATGATTATCCCAACCCTCGGCTCCAATACCGTGCAGGATTTAATGAACACCATCATCAACATGACAGCCGCCGCATCGATGCTGCCGCCGCTGTTTATTATGCTGGCTTACCTGAATCTGCGCGCAAAACTGGATCACTTACCGCGTGACTTCCGTATGGGTTCACAAAAAACCGGCATTATTGTGGTCTCGATGCTGATTGTTCTTTTCACCATCGGATTTATCGCCTCTACCTTCCCGACCGGCGGTAACATCATAACCATTATTTTCTATAACGTTGGTGGCATTGTTATTTTCCTCGGCTTCGCCTGGTGGAAATACAGTAAATACATCAAAGGGCTGACCAAAGAAGAAAAAGCTATTGAGGCGGCCCCTGCTTCAGATATCAATTAATGACTAAAACAGAATAACAATAAACAATATTCGCCAAGGCTATAACCAAAATAATTCGAGTTGCATGAAGGCGGCAAGTGAGTGAATTCCCAGGAGCATAGATAACTATGTGACTGGGGTGAACGAACGTAGCTAACGCACATGCAGCTTGAAGTATGACGGGTATATAACAATAAAAATTATCTTTTATTTGGCTTAGGATCGAAGCATGAAAAACATTAGCCTCTGTTGCAGGGCAATTCTTGCCCTGCCCTTTTTCTGCATCTCCTCTCTGGGTGCAGAAGAAGTTCGCCCTGCAGAACACGACGACACGAAAACGCCCGAAATATCTTCCCCGTCATTTCGTTTTTATGGCGAATTGGGCATGGGTGGATATATGGATTTAGAAGGAAAAGATAAACATAAGTACAGCGATGGTACCTATATAGAAGGTGGCCTGGAGATAAAACACGGCTCGTGGTTTGGTCTGATCTACGGCGAGGGCTGGACCGTACAAGCGGACCATCAGGGCAATGCCTGGGTTCCTGACCATAGCTGGGGCGGATTCGAAGGCGGGATCAACCGCTTTTACGGTGGTTACCGCACCGATGATGGCACGGAGCTGATGCTCAGCCTGCGCCAGGACTCTTCGCTGGATGACCTGCAATGGTGGGGGGATTTCACTCCAGACCTGGGCTACGTCATTCCTAATACCCGCGACATCATGACCGCCATTAAAGTGCAAAACCTGACCGGTCCTTTGCGCTACAGCGTGACCGCGACGCCCGCCGGACACCACGACGAGAGCAAAGCCTGGCTGCACTTTGGTAAATACGATCGCTACGACGATAAATATACCTATCCGGCCATGATGAACGGCTACATCCAGTACGATCTGATCGAAGGCGTAACCTGGATGAACGGCCTGGAGATAACGGATGGTACCGGACAGTTGTTCCTGACCGGTATCCTCTCGCCCAACTTCGCCGCCCGCGCCTGGCACCACACGGGCCGCGCCGACGGGCTGGATGTGCCCGGCACCGAGACCGGCTTTATGGTCAGCGCGATGTATGAAGCACTAAAAGGCGTTTACCTCTCCACCGCTTATAGTTACGCCAAACACCGACCGGATAGCTATGAGGACGAAACCACTTCCTTTATGCAGTTCGGTATCTGGTATGAATACGGCGGCGGACGTTTCGCTACCGCCTTCGACAGCCGGTTCTATATGCAGAATGCATCTGGCGACCCGAGCGACCAAATCTTCCTGATGCAATATTTCTATTGGTAACAAGGACCGGAACACCATGAACATGAAACCTCTTCTTACGCCGCTGGCCTGCATCCTGCTGATGAACGTCTCCGCGCATGCCGCCACTGCTGACGACTTTAAAAACATCATTAATCGCACCGGTGCGCCGGGCTACATGCATGACTACGATCACGACGACCACCAGCGCTTTAATCCCTTTTTCGATCTTGGCGCCTGGCACGGTCATTTGCTGCCGGACGGTCCCGCCACGATGGGCGGCTTTCCGGGCGTGGCATTGCTGACCGAAGAATACATCAATTTTATGGCCAATAATTTTGACCGTCTGACGGTGTACCAGCACGGTAAAAAGGTCGATTTCGCACCTGAGGCCTACAGCATTCCGGGCGCGCTGGTGCAAAAGCTGTCATCTAAGCATGTGCAAATAGAGATGACGCTGCGTTTTGCCAGTCCCCGCACCTCGCTGCTGGAAACCAAAATCACCAGCGACACGCCGCTGGATCTGGTGTGGGACGGCGACCTGCTATCGAAGCTGGAAGCCAAAGAGGGAAAAGCGCTGTCAGATAAAACCATTGATGGCGAATTCCCTGGCTATCAGCGCAAAATCACCGCCACACACGATGGCCTGAAAGTCACCTTCGGCAAAGTGCGCTCAACCTGGGATCTGCTCACCTCCGGTGAGTCGGAGTATCAGGTGCATAAATCTGTCGCCATGAAAACGATGGTTAACGGTCATCGCTTCATGGGGAAGGCCCATATCAAAGGTTCAACCACTTTCTACACCACCTATTCTCATCTGCTTACCGCCGAGGATGTGGCGAAAGAGCAGCCGCAGATCCGCGATATTCTGGCTCGCCCGGCCTGGTATCTTGCGGCATCGCAAAAGCGCTGGGCAGATTATCTGCAAAAAGGCTTAACCAACCCGGATGCCACAACGGAACAAACCCGGGTCGCGGTTAAAGCTATTGAAACGCTGAACGGCAACTGGCGCTCGCCAGGCGGGGCGGTAAAACACAATACCGTGACGCCTTCGGTCACCGGCCGCTGGTTCTCCGGCAACCAAACCTGGCCGTGGGACACCTGGAAGCAGGCCTTCGCCATGGCGCACTTTAACCCGGATATCGCCAAAGAGAACATTCGCGCCGTCTTTTCATGGCAGGTTAAACCTGGCGATCCGGTTCGTGCGCAGGATGCCGGATTCCTTCCCGACCTGATTGCCTGGAATCTCAGCCCGGAACGCGGCGGCGACGGCGGTAACTGGAACGAGCGCAACACCAAACCCAGCCTGGCGGCCTGGTCGGTGATGGAGGTTTACAACGTCACCAAAGACAAGGCCTGGCTCGAAGAGATGTATCCAAAACTGGTGGCGTATCACGACTGGTGGCTGCGTAACCGCGATCACAACGGCAACGGCGTGCCGGAATACGGCGCTACGCGCGATAAAGCCCACAATACCGACAGCGGTGAAATGCTGTTTACGGTGAAAAAAGGCGACAAGGAAGAAACCCTCTTTGGACTGAACAACTACGCCGCCGTGATCGATAAAGGCCAGTATGACAGCCTGGAGATCCCGGCACAGGTTGCCGCCTCGTGGGAGTCCGGTCGTGATGATGCGGCAGTATTCGGTTTTATCGATAAAGATCAACTGGATAAATATGTCGCGAGCGGTGGAAAACGCAGCGACTGGGTGGTGAAATTTGCCGAAAACCGCAGTAAAGACGGTAAGTTGCTGGGTTACTCGCTAATGCAGGAGTCGGTGGATCAGGCCAGCTACATGTACAGCGACAACCATTATCTGGCGCAGATGGCGACCCTGCTAGGTAAACACCAGGAGGCGCAGCGCTACCGCCAGTTGGCGCAAAATCTCGCGGATTACATCAATACCTGTATGTTCGACCCTGACACCCAATTCTTCTATGACGTCAGGATCGAAGATACCCCGCTGGCAAACGGCTGTGCAGGTAAACCGATCGTCGAACGCGGCAAAGGGCCGGAAGGCTGGTCGCCGCTGTTTAACGGTGCGGCGACGCAGACCCATGCGGATGCGGTGGTTAAGGTGATGCTCGACCCCAAAGAGTTCAACACCTTTGTCCCGCTTGGCACGGCGGCGTTGACCAACCCGGCTTTCGGCGCGGATATATACTGGCGCGGGCGCGTCTGGGTGGATCAGTTCTGGTTCGGGCTAAAAGGGATGGAGCGTTACGGCTATCGCGATGAAGCGTTAAAACTGGCGGATACCTTCTTCAGCCACGCCAAAGGCCTGACCGCAGACGGTCCGATTCAGGAAAACTATAACCCATTGACCGGCGCACAACAGGGCGCACCGAACTTCTCCTGGAGCGCGGCGCATCTCTATATGCTGTATAACGATTTTCTTAAAAAACAGTAATCGGTAGCATTTTGCCGGATGACGTTTCGCTCATCCGGCCCAAAAGACACATTTTCACCGGCCGGGTTAGGTGCTTGCACCGACATTCGGCAAATTCATTCTCTGCTCCCACTCCTTTTTTGAATCCCATCACAATCACGGCATTCCCCTTTTCCCTTTTACGCGGTGACGGCTAAATTATTAACTCATCCGACCACATAACAATAATTTTACATACTGGACACCTTTATGAGCTATCCGTCGCTGTTCGCCCCGCTCGATTTAGGCTTCACCACGCTTAAAAACCGCGTGCTGATGGGTTCAATGCATACCGGGCTGGAGGAGTATCCCGACGGCGCCCAACGGCTGGCCGCGTTCTACGCCGAACGCGCTCGTCACGGTGTGGCTCTGATTGTGAGCGGAGGCATTGCGCCTGCGCTTTCCGGCGTAGGGATGGAAGGTGGCGCGATGCTCAACGACACCAGCCAGCTTGCACACCATCGTGTCATTACCGACGCCGTGCATGATGAAGGCGGCAAAATCGCCCTGCAAATTCTGCATACCGGGCGTTACAGCTACCAGCCGCATCTGGTGGCGCCTTCTGCCATTCAGGCGCCAATCAACCGCTTTACGCCGCATGAACTGACGCACGACGAAGTGCTGCAGTTGATTGAAGATTTTGCCCACTGCGCACAGCTGGCACGGGAAGCGGGCTACGATGGCGTAGAAGTGATGGGTTCGGAAGGGTATCTCATCAACGAATTCCTGACTCTGCGTACCAACCAGCGCGATGACCAATGGGGCGGTGAGTATGCCAACCGCATGCGTTTTGCCGTTGAGGTGGTGCGAGCGGTACGCCAGCGTGCCGGGAATGACTTTATTATTATCTTCCGCCTGTCGATGCTCGATCTGGTGGAAAACGGTGGAACCTTCGACGAAACCGTCCAGTTGGCGCAGGCTATAGAAGCCGCCGGGGCCACCATTATTAACACCGGTATTGGCTGGCATGAGGCGCGTATTCCCACTATCGCTACCCCGGTACCGCGCGGCGCGTTTAGTTGGGTGACGCGTAAGCTGAAAGGGCATGTGACGATCCCACTGGTCACCACCAACCGCATTAACGACCCCCAGGTCGCCGATGACATTCTGGCCCGTGGCGACGCCGATATGGTGTCGATGGCCCGTCCGTTCCTCGCCGATGCCGAACTGCTGTCAAAAGCGCAGACCGGACGAGCAGATGAGATCAACACCTGTATCGGCTGTAACCAGGCCTGTCTCGATCAGATCTTCGTCGGCAAAGTCACCTCTTGTCTGGTGAATCCGCGAGCCTGCCATGAAACCAAAATGCCGATCGTTGCGGCAACTGTGCAGAAAAATCTGGCGGTTGTCGGCGCAGGCCCTGCCGGCCTCGCCTTCGCTATTAATGCTGCTGCACGCGGACATCACGTCACGCTGTTTGACGCGCATGGCGAGATTGGCGGGCAGTTTAATATCGCCAAACAGATCCCCGGCAAAGAAGAATTCTATGAAACCCTGCGCTACTACCGCCGGATGATCGACGTGACTGGCGTGACGCTAAAGCTGAATCACTTTGTCAGCGCACGCGATCTGCACACCTTCGACGAAGTGATCCTTGCCAGCGGGATCGAGCCGCGCATGCCGCCGATCGAGGGAATCGAACATCCTAAAGTGCTGAGCTATCTCGACGTCCTGCGCGATAAAACGCCAGTGGGCAAACGCGTGGCAATCGTTGGATGCGGCGGGATCGGTTTCGATACTGCCATGTATCTGAGCCAGCCCGGCGATCCCACCAGCCAGAACATTGCGGAGTTCTGCGTGGAATGGGGGATCGACACCAGCCTGCAACAGCCTGGCGGTTTACGCCCGGAAGGTCCGCACTTATCCCGCAGCCCGCGCCAGATAGTGATGCTGCAGCGCAAAGCCAGCAAACCGGGACAAGGTTTAGGTAAAACGACGGGGTGGATCCATCGCACCACCCTGCTCTCACGCGGCGTAAAAATGATCCCTGCAGTCAGTTATCAGAAGATTGATGATGATGGGTTACACGTCGTGCTGAACGGTGAACCGGTGATCTTTAACGTGGATAACGTGGTGATTTGCGCCGGACAAGAGCCGCGCCGTGAGCTGGTCGATCCGCTCCATGCGGCAGGTAAAACGGTGCATCTGATCGGCGGCTGCGATGTGGCGATGGAACTGGATGCCCGACGTGCTATTGCGCAAGGCACCCGACTGGCGCTGGAAATTTAACAGGATGTAATTCGTAGGCCGGATAAGGCGTTAGCCGCCATCCGGCATCCCTGTTAGCGACGACGACCGGTTTTAACCGCCTTCAGCACCACAAATTTATTATTGGTGGCAATGGTTACGCAGTTGCCGAAAATCTTCTTCAGCTTGTGGAAGTAGTCGAGGTGACGGTTAGCCACAATGTACAGCTCACCGTTGATTTTCAGGCAGCGGCGGGCGTGGTGGAACATCTCCCAGGCAATGTTATCCGTCAGCGCGTGCTTTTGATGGAACGGAGGGTTGCACAGCACGGCGTTAAAGCGGAACGGTTCGACGCCAGACAGCGCGTTGTTGATCATAAACTCGCAGCGATCCAGCGCTTCAGGCATGTTACTTTCCACGTTCAAACGGCTTGAAGCCACCGCCATCGGCGATTCATCAACAAATACCACGCTGGCTTCCGGGTTCTTCGCCAGCAGCGTCATACCGATAACGCCGTTACCGCAGCCGAGATCCACAATCTCCCCCTCGAGGTTTTCCGGCAGATGCTCGATAAAAAAGCGCGCGCCGATATCCAGCCCGGTACGGGAGAAGACGTTAGCGTGGTTATGGATAGTCCAGTCGGTACCTTCCAGCTTCCAGCTCAGCGTTTGCGAGGCAGCGGCCAGCTCAGGTTTGCTGAACGTACAGTTGATTAGACGCGCTTTTTTCCACGCCAGCGTCGTGGTGGTTGGACCCAGCACTTTTTCAAACAGTTCCAGCGTCGAGGTATGCACATCACGCGCTTTTGCCCCGGCGATAATGCGCGTTTGCGGCGTTACCACTTCGCGCAGCGCGCGCAGTTGCTGCTCCAGCAGCGCCATGGTTTTTGGCAGCTTTATCAGCACCACGCCCGGCGCCTGCGGATACTCCGCGGTGCTGTCGAGGAATTTGACGCTCGACTCGGCAATATCGTTGTGGCGCAGGTTCTCGCGTGTGGCAAGCTCGCTGAGATAGGAGTCGCCAATGCTGTACGGCGTATGTTCCGCCAGCGCACAGCCCAGCGCGCCGAAGGTATCATTCAGGATCAGCACCGGGCCGCTAATCTCGGTATCGTCCAGCTGTTGCAGCAGATATTCATCCGCCGCTTCCCACGCCAGCAGCGGGTTAACGTCGTCCGTTTCCGGGAAACGTTTAAGTGTCAGTGAACGGAAACCGTTGTCTGTGTGGCTCATCGGCCCTCCTGAATGGTAAAATTTCGGCGTATCCCTGAAAAGGGTGCGTGAGTATACAACATTTTGAATACACAAAATCATTCAAGTTGCATCAAGGCGGCAAGTGAGTGAATCCCCGGGAGCGTACATTTAGTACGTGACTGGGGTGCGCGAACGCAGCCAACACAGAGGCAGCTTGAAGGATGAAGTGGATGGGACATGAATGAACCAACTAACTTACCTCCAGGGCTATCCGGAACATTTGCTTTCTCAGGTGAGAACGCTGATAGCTGAACAGCGCCTGGGCGCAGTGCTGGAAAAACGCTATCCGGGCACCCACGATTTCGCCACCGACAAAGCGCTCTGGCAATATACGCAGGATCTGAAAAATCAGTTTCTGCGCAATGCCCCGCCGCTGAATAAAGTCATGTATGACAGCAAGATCCACGTTCTGAAGAATGCGTTGGGGCTGCATACCGCCGTTTCTCGCGTGCAGGGCGGTAAGCTCAAAGCCAAAGCGGAGATCCGCGTCGCCACCGTCTTTCGCAATGCCCCGGAACCCTTTTTGCGTATGATCGTCGTTCATGAACTGGCGCATCTGAAAGAAAAAGAGCACGACAAAGCGTTTTACCAGCTGTGCTGTCATATGGAACCTCAGTACCATCAACTGGAGTTCGATACCCGCCTGTGGTTAACGCAACAATCGTTAAAGCAAACTGCGTAGTCGCGCACTGGCTTTGTCTTCAGGGCATGCTAAATTGACGAAAGAATCCCTTTTCGCAGCCTGAAGGCCTTTATGATACGTTTTGCAGTAATTGGCACAAACTGGATCACTCGCCAGTTTGTCGATGCCGCCCATGAAACCGGCAAATATAAGTTAACCGCAGTTTATTCCCGTAGCCTTGAGCAGGCGCAGACCTTCGCCAACGATTACCCCGTCGAACATCTGTTTACTTCGCTGGAAGCGATGGCGCAAAGCGAGGCAATCGACGCTGTCTACATCGCCAGCCCAAACTCCCTGCACTTCCCGCAGACCGAGCTGTTTTTGCGGCATAAAAAACATGTTATTTGCGAAAAGCCGCTGGCCTCAAACCTGACGCAAGCCGAAGCCGCTATCGCCTGCGCGCGCGAAAATCAGGTTGTACTGTTTGAAGCGTTTAAGACCGCCAGCCTGCCTAACTTCCTGCTGTTGCAGCAATCGCTCCCCAAAGTTGGAAGAATCAGGAAAGCGTTTATCAATTACTGCCAGTACTCCTCGCGTTACCAGCGCTATCTGGACGGTGAAAATCCGAACACGTTTAATCTGGCATTCTCCAATGGCTCGATTATGGATATCGGTTTTTACTGCCTGGCCTCGGCGGTTGCGCTGTGGGGCGAGCCGCAGAGCGTTCAGGCCAGCGCCAGCCTGCTGGAAAGCGGCGTGGACGCTCACGGCGTGGTGGTGCTGAATTACGGTGATTTCAGCGTTACGCTCCAGCACTCAAAAGTAAGCGACTCGGTATTAGCCAGTGAAATTCAGGGCGAGTCGGGATCGTTGGTCATCGAGCATATCTCCGAGTGTCAGAAAGTGTGTTTCGTTCCTCGCGGGGGGAAAACGCAGGATCTGACGACGCCTCAACACATCAATACTATGCTGTATGAGGCAGAGGCTTTTGCTCATTTGGTTGAATCCGGCGAAGTGGATCACCCGGCACTGACCGTCAGTCGTATCACCGCCAAACTGCAAACGGAGATTCGCCGCCAGACCGGCGTGATTTTTCCGGCAGACGAAGCGGTAGCATCGCTGACTGCGTAAAGGTGTGTAAAACGAATGTTGCAGGCCATTGACTGAATGCATGGCCTGTAATATTTTGTAACCCGCAAAGGGGAGTAACTTCGTTGTCGGTTGATCGTCATTACGATGTGTGAAAAACCACATCCGGTCGCCGGGCGATAACAAAGGAATACGCCATCGTATTCCTTTGTTGTTGTAAGTGAGACCTTGCCGAATGGCAAGGTCTATGCATAAAAAGCAGCGGCTAATGCCATTCGGCGTTGGCCGTTTTTTTTATGCATGGGGAAATACAATGAATACTGTCGGCACACCGTTGTTATGGGGTGGCTTCGCTGTCGTGGTGGTTATTATGCTGGCCATCGACCTGCTGTTACAGGGTCGTCGTGGCGCGCATACGATGTCGATGAAGCAGGCTGCGGCCTGGTCAATCGTCTGGGTAACGCTGTCGTTACTGTTTAACGCCGCCTTCTGGTGGTACCTGGCCCAAACCCAGGGCCGCGCCGTTGCCGACCCGCAGGCGCTGGCGTTCCTTACCGGCTATTTGATCGAAAAATCGCTGGCGGTAGATAACGTCTTTGTCTGGTTAATGCTGTTCAGCTACTTCTCCGTACCGCCTGCGTTGCAGCGTCGGGTGCTGGTGTATGGCGTGTTGGGCGCGATTGTTCTGCGTACGATCATGATCTTCGCCGGCAGTTGGCTTATCACCCAGTTTGAGTGGTTGTTGTACGTGTTCGGCGCATTCCTGTTGTTTACCGGCGTGAAGATGGCGCTGGCGAAAGAAGATGCCTCCGGTATTGGCGACAGACCGTTAGTACGCTGGCTGCGCGGCCATTTACGCATGACCGATACCATCGAAGATGAAAAATTCTTTGTGCGTAAAAACGGCCTGCTGTTTGTCACGCCGCTGATGCTGGTGTTGATTCTGGTTGAACTGAGCGACGTTATTTTTGCCGTCGACAGTATCCCGGCTATCTTTGCCGTCACCACCGACCCGTTCATCGTGTTGACCTCGAACCTGTTTGCTATTTTGGGTCTGCGCGCGATGTACTTCCTGCTGGCAGGCGTGGCGGAGCGTTTCTCCATGCTGAAGTACGGTTTGTCGGTCATTCTGGTATTTATCGGTATTAAGATGCTGATCGTCGATTTCTACCATATCCCGATCGCTATCTCGTTAGGCGTAGTATTTGGCATTCTGTTTGTGACGCTGATTGTGAATGCGTGGGTCAACCACCAGCACGATAAAAAGCAGCAAATTCAGTAAGTTTCATCTGCTAGCTGAAAAGCCCGACAGCACACTGCGTGCGTCGGGCTTTTTGTTTATCATGTCAAAATAATGTTAATCCAAAGTTATAAAATATGATCTCAACGCGGAATCCAGGATATTTATCTTCCCGAACCCCGTACTTTCCTTATACTCAGCCATGCAAACATTTGCCCATCCTGAAAGATGCGTCTACAGAACGCACAAAGGTAAGGCAACAACACAATGAAAGGATCACTACATGACTACGCAACGTTCATCGGGGCTACTCTCGCGTTTGGCGCAAGGGAGCCTGGTTAAACAAATTTTGATCGGTTTGGTACTGGGGATTTTACTGGCACTGGTGTCAAAACCTGCGGCAGAAGCCGTTGGTTTGCTGGGTACGCTGTTCGTCGGCGCATTAAAAGCTGTCGCGCCAATTCTGGTTTTGATGCTGGTGATGGCTTCTATCGCCAACCACCAGCACGGGCAAAAAACTAATATCCGCCCAATCCTGTTCCTCTATCTGCTCGGAACATTTTCCGCAGCGTTAGCAGCCGTTGTCTTCAGTTTCGCCTTCCCATCCACACTGCATCTTTCCAGTAGCGCCGGTGATATTGTGCCGCCGTCTGGTATCGTCGAAGTGATGCGCAGCCTGCTGATGAGCATGGTTTCTAACCCAATTGATGCCCTGCTTAACGCCAACTATATCGGTATTCTGGTATGGGCCGTCGGTTTGGGCTTTGCGCTGCGCCACGGCAATGAAACGACCAAAAACCTGGTTAATGATATGTCCAACGCCGTCACCTTTATGGTAAGGCTGGTGATTCGTTTCGCGCCGATCGGGATCTTCGGCCTGGTTTCCTCCACGCTGGCAACCACCGGTTTTGCCACGCTTTGGGGCTACGCTCAACTGCTGGCCGTGCTGGTAGGTTGTATGCTGCTGGTGGCGTTGGTAATCAACCCGCTGCTGGTATTCTGGAAAATTCGCCGTAACCCGTATCCGCTGGTGCTGGCTTGTCTGCGCGAAAGCGGCGTGTACGCTTTCTTTACCCGCAGTTCCGCGGCAAATATTCCGGTGAATATGGCGCTGTGTGAGAAGCTGAATCTGGATCGTGATACCTATTCGGTCTCTATCCCGTTGGGCGCCACCATCAATATGGCAGGCGCGGCGATCACCATTACCGTGCTGACGCTGGCGGCGGTGAATACGCTGGGTATTCCGGTCGATTTACCGACGGCGCTGTTACTGAGCGTGGTGGCTTCGCTGTGCGCCTGCGGCGCATCGGGCGTGGCGGGGGGTTCTCTGCTTCTGATCCCACTGGCGTGTAATATGTTCGGTATCCCGAACGACATCGCCATGCAGGTTGTTGCCGTTGGCTTTATCATCGGCGTATTGCAGGATTCCTGTGAAACGGCGCTGAACTCTTCGACAGACGTCCTGTTTACCGCTGCGGCCTGCCAGGCTGAAGACGAGCGTCTGGCAAATAACGCCCTGCGCGGCTAATCTCCGCTCCCCTCCGTCATCGGGCGGAGGGGTTCTCTTCTTGTACGCTTTTTTCTATTTTGAATGGATCAATGCCGCGTTTTTGCATCCGCCGGAAGCGAATAATGTTCAGGCCGTTCATCACCAGAAAGCTACCTTCGATCATCGTCCCGCCAATCGACCCTAACCAAAAATTATGGATAACCCAGCAGGCGGTTGCGCACCACATTACGCAGCGCACGGTTAACCCCTGGCAGCGAAACAGCGCCCAGGTGCTGGCCAGCGTGCCGATTATCGGCAACAGTTCCATCGCATGCTGTAATTTCGCCAGCCCGAGAACCAGGGTGAGGATAATAAAAACGGTCATTACCCACAGTTTGCGGGTATGCATCGAGACGAGTGTGCGGATGGTGTTAAGCTCGGCACTCATTCCTGCAGGCCAGGCGCCCATCAGGAAAAAATGCACGCCAATGGTGGCGCTATAGACGGCGAGTTGCAGCCGGAACCGGCGCTCATCGCGATTGAAAAAGGTGGTAATGCCGATCAGAAAGGCGATGACACCTACGCCCTGGGCCAGCCAATACGCGGTCATGCAAGCAACCCCAATTCTATCTCGTAGGCCGGATAAGGCGAGTTCGCCACCATCCGGCAACGGTTTGTGCCTGATGGCGCTGCGCTTATCAGGCCTACGTCTTTACAATTAAAGTGTTACGCCGCTTTTAAATATCGCTAACTCTCTAAAATCATTCCGCTCGTTGCAGGTTTGCTTGCCGTTAGCGAAATCGACGATGGTATCGACAAATTCTTCCAGTAACTGCGGCATCGCTTTGCCGTGGATCAGCTGTCCGGCGTCAAAATCGATCCAGTGCTTTTTCTTCGCTGCCAGTTCGCTGTTGGTGGCAATTTTCACCGTCGGCACAAAACCGCCGTACGGCGTACCGCGACCGGTACTGAACAGCACCATATGACATCCCGCGCCCGCGAGGGCACTGGTCGCGACAGCATCGTTGCCCGGCGCGCTCAGCAGGTTCAGGCCGTGCGTCTTCAGGCGTTCGCCATAGCGCAGTACGTCCACCACCTGGCTGGATCCCGCTTTTTGCGTGCAGCCCAGAGATTTGTCTTCCAGCGTGGTGATACCGCCCGCTTTGTTGCCCGGGGATGGATTCTCGTAAATCGGTTGGTCGTGGGCAATGAAGTACTGCTTGAAGTCATTGACCATGGTAACCAGCTTGCCAAACGTTTCTTCGTCACGGCAGTGGTCCATCAGCAACTGCTCGGCGCCGAACATTTCCGGCACTTCGGTCAGCACGGTGGTACCGCCGTTGGCAATCACGTAGTCCGAAAAACGGCCCAGCATCGGGTTGGCGGTAATACCGGACAGGCCGTCAGAGCCGCCGCATTCCAGACCAAACTTCAGCTCGCCCAGTTTACCTGGCTCACGCTTGTCGTTACGCATCACGTTGTACAACTGATGAAGATGTTCAATCCCCGCTTCCACTTCGTCTTCCTGATGTTGGCAGACCATGAAGTGAACGCGCTCAGGATCGTACCCACCTAAGGTTTCACGGAAGGCATCAACCTGGTTGTTTTCACAACCAAGGCCCACCACCAGCACCGCACCCGCATTCGGGTGACGCACCATGTTTTGCAGCATCGTGCGGGTGTTAATGTGGTCGTCGCCCAGTTGCGAACAGCCGTAGGTGTGGCTGAAGAGATGCACGCCGTCAATACCTTCGGCATCGTTGGTCTCTTTCAGAAAACGGTTCTGCATCTGACGCGCCATGGCGTTGACGCAGCCTACCGTCGGTAGGATCCACAGTTCGTTACGTACCCCGACATCACCGTTCGCGCGGCGATAAATCTGTACATCGCGATCCGCCGGTTGGGCAACTTCCGCCTGAAAATCAGGGTGGTAGCTATACGTGTCCAGGTCGCTCAGATTCGTGCGCGTGTTGTGGGCATGAATATGCTCACCCGCCGCAACGTCCACCAGCGTATGGCCAATTGGCAAACCGTATTTAATGACGTTTTCGCCTTTCGCAATATCGCGCAAAGCGAATTTATGGCCACGAGAGACCGCCTGACGCAGGGTTACCGCCTGCCCATCAACGGTGACTTCGGTTCCTTCAGCCAAATCAGCGAGCGCTACCACGACGTTATCCAGCGCATGGATCTTGATGTATTGCATATCAATCCCGGACCTTAGAGCCTATTTCAGTAGGCGTATATTGTCGCAGCCCGTTTGGACACGGACAGCGCGCAAAAACCGGAGCGTACACGTAGTACGTGAGGATTTTGAGCACTGCCCAGGTTCAAACTGGCAAGTAAAATAGCCTAATGGATAGGCTCTTAGTTCAGTTCAATGGCGAAGTAATCACGCGCATTGTTAAAGCAAATATTTCTGACCATTTCGCCCAGCAACTGGATATCTGCCGGTGCTTCACCTGCAGCAACCCAACGGCCAATCATCTGGCACAGGATACGACGGAAGTATTCATGGCGCGTGTATGACAGGAAGCTACGGCTATCGGTCAGCATGCCGACAAAACGGCTCAGCAGGCCAAGCTGGGCCAGTTGCGTCATCTGACGTTCCATCCCATCTTTCTGATCGTTGAACCACCAGCCGGAACCGAACTGCATTTTGCCCGGCATACCTTCGCCCTGGAAGTTGCCGATCATGGTGCCCAGCACTTCGTTATCGCGCGGGTTCAGGCAGTACAGAATGGTTTTCGGCAGCAGGTTCTGTTCGTTCTGCTTGCTCAGCAGTTTGGACAGCTCTTCGGCCATCGGACGGTCGTTGATGGAGTCAAAGCCAACATCCGCGCCCAGCAGTTTGAACTGACGCAGGTTGTTATTACGCAGCGCGCCGATGTGGTACTGCTGTACCCATTCGCGACGCGCGTATTCTGCGCCGAGGAACACCAGTACGGCAGTTTTAAACTGGGCTACTTCATGCTCGCTCAGGGTTTCACCCGCCAGGCGGCGCGCCAGAATACTATCCAGTTCAGATTCGTTAGATTCAGCAAACAGCACCACGTCCAGCGCGTGGTCAGAGACTTTACAGCCGTGAGCCGCGAAGTGATCCAGACGTTTGGTCAGCGCGGTCTGCAGGTCTACGAAGCGACGAATGTCGGTGTCGGACACTTCGCCCAGCTTCGCCATATAGTCATTAAAGGTTGCCAGTTCGATGTTGAAAGCTTTATCCGGACGCCAGCTCGGCAGCACTTTCACATCAAAGCTTCCGTCTTTAGCAACGGCCGCGTGATGCTCCAGAGAGTCGATCGGGTCATCGGTGGTACCAACCATTTTCACGTTCATCTGCTGCATGATGCCGCGCGCGGAGAATTTATCCTGCGCCAGCAGTTCGTTGCATTGGTTCCAGATTTCGTCGGCAGTCGCAGGAGACAGCAGCTTACCTGTAATACCAAACGGACGACGTAGTTCGAGGTGGGTCCAGTGGTACAGCGGGTTACCGATGGTGTGCGGTACGGTCGCGGCCCAGGCGTCAAACTTCTCACGATCGGACGCATCGCCGGTACACAGGCGCTCAGCGACGCCATTGGTGCGCATCGCACGCCACTTATAGTGGTCGCCCTTCAGCCAGATGTCATACAGGTTATTAAAACGGTAGTTTTCAGCGATTTGTTGCGGTGGTAAATGGCAGTGGTAATCGAAGATCGGCTGGTCTTTGGCGTAATCATGATACAGACGGCGGGCAAATTCGGTGTCCAGCAGGAAATCTTCAGTCATAAACGGGGTCATTATCGTCTTCCTCTCAGCGAGTGCGTCAGATTGCTTATGTTTTGATGTTGACAAAGTTATCACACCAATTTCCATACACTGAAGATATTTTCGTGAGTTAGATCAACAAATGGTGACAAAAAAATTACTCTCAAAGAGGTAAATTACGCGTCAAGCCGCGCCAGTACTGGCTTTGCTGAATCGAAATAATGACCACACGAAGATTCACACTTTTGTGATGGCACTCACCTTTTAAAGCTGTATGACAAGTTATCTTTTGGCCGTCGCGATACATAAGCCGACGGAATGCAAATTACCGATGTATCACCATCGGATTGACCGGTACGGAAACCGAATTAGCACAATTATTGACATGGCAAAGTTCGGGGAGTGCCGGCTTTTTTTTCGGTTACCCCCTCGTAAAAGAACATCCTCCTCCCTGAACTGGAAGATGACCGCTCGTTCGCGGAAATAACAAAACGATGAGGTTTTACATGCGTAAAATTAAAGGGTTACGTTGGTACATGATCGCACTGGTGACGCTTGGCACCGTGCTGGGTTACCTGACACGTAACACTGTGGCGGCAGCTGCGCCAACTCTGATGGAAGAGTTACACATCTCCACTCAACAGTATTCCTATATCATCGCAGCGTATTCTGCTGCTTACACCGTAATGCAACCCGTTGCCGGCTATGTGCTCGATGTGCTCGGCACTAAAATTGGTTACGCGATGTTCGCCGTTCTGTGGGCCGTCTTCTGCGGCGCGACCGCATTGGCTGGCAGTTGGGGTGGACTGGCGCTGGCGCGTGGCGCGGTAGGTGCCGCTGAAGCCGCGATGATCCCCGCAGGTCTGAAAGCCAGCTCCGAATGGTTCCCGGCTAAAGAGCGTTCAATTGCCGTAGGTTACTTTAACGTGGGTTCTTCTATCGGCGCGATGATTGCTCCGCCGCTGGTCGTCTGGGCTATCGTCATGCACAGCTGGCAGATGGCATTCATTATTTCCGGTGCGCTGAGCTTCATTTGGGCGATGTCCTGGCTGGTGTTCTACAAACACCCACGCGACCAGAAAAAACTGTCTGATGAAGAACGTGATTACATTCTGAATGGTCAGGAATCACAGCATAAAAACAGTACCGCGAAGAAAATGTCCCTCGGTCAGATCCTGCGTAACCGTCAGTTCTGGGGTATCGCGCTGCCGCGTTTCCTGGCAGAGCCGGCCTGGGGTACTTTCAACGCCTGGATCCCGCTGTTCATGTTTAAAGTCTACGGCTTTAACCTGAAAGAAATTGCGATGTTTGCCTGGATGCCAATGCTGTTTGCTGACCTGGGTTGTATCGTAGGGGGTTATTTACCGCCGCTGTTCCAGCGCTGGTTCGGGGTTAACCTGATCGTTTCGCGTAAAATGGTCGTCACCATGGGCGCATTGCTGATGATTGGCCCAGGGATGATCGGCCTGTTCACCAGTCCGTACATTGCTATCGCTCTGCTGTGCATCGGCGGCTTTGCTCACCAGGCGCTTTCTGGTGCCCTGATTACGCTCTCTTCTGACGTATTTGGTCGTAATGAAGTGGCAACCGCAAACGGTCTGACCGGTATGTCCGCCTGGCTTGCAAGTACGCTGTTTGCACTGGTCGTTGGCGCGCTGGCTGACACCATCGGCTTTAGCCCGCTGTTCGCCGTACTGGCGGTATTCGACCTACTCGGCGCGTTAGTCATCTGGACGGTATTGCAGAACAAATCGGCCAGCGAGGTAGATTCGGGTTCACAAACCGGCGATCCCGCGACGCAAAATTAACCCGATGTTATTCATCAAGGGTATATAATGTGAAGCCGCCAGTTATCTGGCGGCTTTTTTGTCGCCGCGAGTGGAGCCGTATTCGCAAAAGTGGTATAACAAATATAGTCTGCCGTATCATGCCTGGAGCGCATATGGAAATCACCGAACCACGACGTTTGTACCAACAACTTGCCGCTGATCTGAAAGAACGCATTGAGCAGGGCGTCTACCTGGTGGGTGATAAACTCCCCGCCGAGCGCTTTATCGCCGATGAAAAAAATGTCAGCCGCACCGTGGTTCGTGAAGCGATCATCATGCTCGAGGTTGAGGGCTACGTTGAAGTGCGTAAAGGATCGGGGATCCACGTCATTTCGAACCAACCTAAACATTATGTCGCGCCAGATGAAAATCTGGAGTTCGCCAGCTACGGTCCTTTTGAGCTGCTCCAGGCTCGCCAGTTGATTGAGAGCAACATTGCCGAGTTTGCCGCCACTCAGGTGACCAAACAGGACATCATGAAGCTGATGGAAATTCAGGAGAAGTCGCGTAACGAAAAAAGCTTTCGTGACTCCGAGTGGGATCTCCAGTTCCATGTGCAGGTCGCGCTGGCAACGCAGAACTCCGCTCTGGCCGCGATTGTTGAAAAAATGTGGACTCAACGTATTCACAACCCCTACTGGAAGAAACTACACGACCACATCGACCTGCGTACGGTAGATAACTGGTGTGACGACCATGACCAGATCCTGCGGGCGCTGATTCGCAAAGATCCCCATGCCGCCAAGCTGGCAATGTGGCAGCACCTTGAGAACACCAAACAGATGCTGTTTAACGAAACCAGCGATGATTTTGAGTTCAATGCTGACCGTTATCTTTTTACTGAAAATCCCGTTGTTCATCTCGATACGGCGGCTAACGGCGCAAAATAAACAATCTTAGCGATGCAGGCGCGACAAAGCGCCTGTTTCTGACGCTTGGTAAGCGTTAGGTATAAAGTGTCAGCCTGTGTAAATCCTCTCGCCTCCCTCCATTGCGATAAGCAAAATCACAGTTCAACAACCGTAATTTCTATAACGGACAACGTTGACCTTTGTTACAATTAGTTGTTATTTGAATTTTTGTGTTTGAGAGCTTGCTTACTTCACAACTTTACAGGGAATAGTTCAGGCCGTGAATTTGTGTCAGACCGCGATCCATGTAAAAAACACCAATTAAATTGCGGCGTTACAAACTCCAGAAAACCGGCATGACGACAACCGATTCTCCAGGAATATTGAATGGAACTACTGACTCAATTACTGAATGCTTTATGGGCTCAGGATTTTGAAACGCTGGCCAATCCTTCCATGATTGGCATGCTCTATTTCGTACTATTTACCATTTTGTTTCTGGAAAACGGACTGCTGCCAGCAGCCTTTTTACCTGGCGACAGTCTTCTGGTACTGGTCGGCGTACTTATCGCCAAAGGCGCGATGGGTTTCCCGCAAACAGTACTGCTGCTTACCACCGCAGCCAGCCTCGGTTGCTGGCTCAGCTATATCCAGGGGCGATGGCTGGGAAATACCCGCACCGTACAAAACTGGCTGTCCCATCTGCCAGCGCATTATCATCAGCGTGCGCATCATCTGTTCCATAAGCATGGCTTGTCTGCGCTGCTGGTCGGTCGCTTTATCGCGTTTGTCAGAACACTACTGCCGACCATCGCAGGATTGTCCGGCCTGAACAATGCGCGCTTTCAGTTCTTTAACTGGATGAGCGGACTGCTTTGGGTTCTGATTCTCACAACGCTTGGCTATCTGCTGGGCAAAACGCCAGTGTTTCTCAAATATGAAGATCAGCTGATGTCTTGCCTGATGCTGCTTCCCGTGGTGTTACTGGTGTTTGGTCTGGCAGGTTCACTGGTTGTGCTTTGGAAAAAGAAATACGGGAACCGAGGGTAAATTATGCTGAAATCACGCATAACGCTCCGACGACTTGCCTGGACCACTACCTTTATGCTTTTTATTGGCGCGCTGCTCCTGACCTGGTCGGTCATCCGCCAGCAGGAGTCAACGCTTGCCATTCGTGCAGTAAATCAGGGAGCCACCATGCCTGATGGCTTCTCTATCTGGCATCACCTGGACGCCAACGGTATTCGCTTTAAAAGCATTACTCCGCAAAATGACGCGCTGCTAATCACCTTTGATTCCAGCGCGCAGAGCGCAGCCGCAAAGGTCGTGCTGGACCGAACGTTACCGCATGGTTTCGTTATTGCCCAGCAGGATGATGATAATCAGGCGGTACAGTGGTTATCCCGCTTACGTGATACCCCGCACCGTTTTGGTTAATCTCCAGGATTCTGAATTAGATCACTCACTTTGGTGATTTCATCATTTAACGCCTATGATTAATAAACTGGGTTTATGACTCAACGCTTTATTACTCTGGAGCATCGGCCTTAGCCACCAGGTCGAATCACAATGGAAGGTTCAAGAATGAAATACCGCATCGCTTTAGCAATTAGTCTTTTCGCTCTCAGTGCCGGCAGTTACGCCTCCACCCTCTGTCAGGAAAAAGAACAGGATATTCAGCGGGAGATTAGCTATGCCGAAAAGCACAACAATCAAAACCGCATCAATGGCCTGAACAAAGCACTCAGCGAAGTTAGGGCTAACTGTACTGACAGCAAACTGCGCGCCGACCATCAGAAAAAAATTGCTGAGCAGAAAGACGAGATAGCCGAGCGTCAACGTGATTTGGCCGAGGCGAAGCAAAAAGGCGATGCGGATAAGATAGCAAAGCGCGAGCACAAGCTTGCTGAAGCTCAGAAAGAGCTGAAAGAACTCGAGACCCGCGATTACTAAGTACGGTAACTAGCCACTCAACTGGAGAAAACTATGTCGAAAGATAATGCTACGGAAAACCTGCGCGCTGAGCTGAAATCTCTTGCGGATACGCTTGAAGAAGTACTTAGCTCCTCTGGCGATAAGTCGAAGGAAGAGATGAGTAAAATTCGCAGCAAAGCCGAACACGCTTTGCGCGAGAGCCGCCATCGCCTGAGCGAAACCAGCGATGTGATTGCCAAACAGACCCGTGAGGCAGCGGCTAAAGCCGATAACTACGTGCGCGAAAACCCATGGACAGGCGTCGGCATTGGCGCTGCAGTCGGTGTGGTGCTTGGTGTACTGCTGTCGCGCCGTTAACAATGGCAGATTCTCAACACGCACAAGGTCCAGGCAAAGGCGTACTGGGTATTGGACAGCGGATCCTGACGATTCTCGTTGAGATCGTAGAGACGCGGCTGCGGCTGGCCGTCGTTGAGCTGGAAGAGGAAAAATCCAATCTCATCCAGATCCTGCTGATGCTTGGGCTTACCATGCTGTTCGCGGCGTTTGGACTGATGAGCCTGATGGTGCTTATCATCTGGGCTATAGATCCACAATATCGTCTGAACGCCATGATTGCCACCACCGTTGTGCTGTTGCTTTTAGCGCTTATCGGCGGGCTATGGACGCTGCGTAAGGCACGTAAAACAACGCTGCTGCGCCATACGCGCAATGAGCTCGCTAACGACAGGCGTGCCCTGGAGGATGATGCATAATGAGCAGTAAAGTCGAACGTCAACAACGTAAGGCGCAACTGCTTGGACAGATCCAGCAGCAACGGCTGGATCTGTCTGCCACTCGCCGCGACTGGCTGGAAGCCACCGAAGTTTACGATCGTGGCTGGAAAACGCTGTTGAACCTGCGTGGCTGGGTGTTAGTCGGGAGCAGCATTATGGCGGTTCGCACCATTCGTAACCCAAATCTGCTGGTACGCTGGGCCAAACGCGGTTTTAGCGTCTGGAGCATCTGGCGTCTGGTTAAATCCACCATCAGACAGCAGCAGCTGCGTGGCTAAAACCCCTCTTTCCCCCTAACCTCAAAATTTTTGAAAAATATTGACAGTTTTCCTTGCTAACAATTGTCACTAAGCACGTTTATGATTCTCTCCATCGACAGCAACGACGCGCTTTGCAGCGCCGATGCACAAAAAAACACAATAAGCCGCCTGAGTGGTTTCCTGGAGAGTATGATGAAGAAATTAGAAGATGTTGGTGTACTGGTAGCGCGCATTCTGATGCCAATCCTGTTTATTTCCGCAGGTTGGGGAAAAATCACCGGATATGCGGGTACCCAACAGTACATGGAAGCCATGGGCGTACCAGGATTTATGCTACCGCTGGTGATTCTGCTTGAGTTTGGCGGCGGTCTGGCAATTCTGTTCGGTTTCCTGACCCGTACGACCGCACTGTTCACCGCAGGCTTCACGCTGCTGACGGCGTTCCTCTTCCACAGCAACTTTGCGGAAGGTGTGAACTCTCTGATGTTCATGAAAAACCTGACTATCGCAGGCGGTTTCCTGCTGCTGGCTATCACCGGTCCGGGCGCCTTCAGCATCGACCGTGTACTGAATAAAAAGTGGTAAGCAAACTATACTGAACACATCAAAAAGCGAGGAGATATCTCCTCGTTTTGCTATCCGGGAGAGAGATAATGGGACAACTGATTGACGGCGTCTGGCATGACACCTGGTACGATACCAAATCAACCGGGGGAAAATTTCAACGTTCTGCATCGGCTTTCCGTAACTGGCTCACCGCGGATGGCGCGCCTGGCCCAACCGGTGAGGCTGGCTTTGCTGCCGAAAAAGATCGCTATCATCTGTACGTTTCGCTGGCCTGTCCGTGGGCGCATCGCACGCTGATTTTGCGAAAACTTAAAGGGCTGGAACCGTTCATTTCCGTTTCCGTAGTACATCCGTTGATGCTGGAAAACGGCTGGACCTTTGACGATAACTTCCCGGCGGCAACCGGTGATACCCTGTATCAGCACGACTTTCTTTATCAGCTCTATTTACACGCCGATCCTCACTACAGCGGACGGGTGACCGTTCCGGTGCTGTGGGATAAAAAGAACCACACCATTGTCAGCAATGAATCTGCAGAAATCATCCGCATGTTTAATACTGCGTTTGATGCGCTGGGCGCGAAAGCCGGGGATTACTATCCACCAGCCTTGCAAAGCAAAATCGATGAGCTGAACGGCTGGATTTATGACAACGTCAATAACGGCGTGTATAAAGCCGGATTTGCCACCAGTCAGGAAGCCTACGACGACGCAGTGGAAAAAGTCTTCCAATCGCTGGCGCGACTGGAACAAATCCTTGGACAACATCGCTACCTGACCGGCAACCAGTTAACCGAGGCCGATATTCGCCTGTGGACCACGCTGGTGCGTTTTGATCCCGTGTATGTAACCCACTTCAAATGCGACAAACACCGGATTAGCGACTATCTGAACCTTTACGGTTTCCTGCGCGATATCTACCAGATGCCAGGTATTGCGGAAACCGTCAATTTCGATCACATCCGCAATCACTACTTCCGTAGCCACAAAACCATTAACCCGACCGGCATTATTTCTGTTGGGCCGTTGCAGGACCTCAGCGAACCTCATGGGCGTGACGAGCGTTTCGCATGATTTACACGGGTCCACTTTGGGGTTAGGCCGATTAGTTAAGCATGTATGGCGAACATGTGATTTTTGCTCAGGGTTCCGTTCACCTCAGCTGTGTCATTTCTCTGAAACGCCGTTACCCGTGAACGTGCAAGGGCGTGGCGGAGAACGCCCTTTACACGTTCACATGAACCAATGCTTAAGAGAAGCGATGAACATAAGGTGAACGGAACCCTTTCTCTGAGAGCGCATATTCATTACTCCCGCCAACACAGGTTGATACTTTCTGAAACTGAGGCGTTCACTGATAAGTATTACCCATCAGGGGACCAAATAATTAACACCACAAATATTTACCATCATTTCATTCACGGCTATTCTTAATTTGATTGCTTTAAAAACAAGTAATTGAATGCAGAACGAGGCAAAAATGGATTGGTATTTAAACGTATTAAAGAACTACTTTGGTTTTGGTGGCCGCGCGCGTCGTAAAGAATACTGGATGTTTGTGTTGGTCAACATCATCTTCACGTTCGTGCTGGGTATTCTGGACAGAATGCTTGGCTGGGAGCGCGCCGGGGGAGAAGGTATATTAACGACGATTTATGGGGTTCTGGTATTTATCCCCTGGTGGGCAGTGCAGTTCCGGCGTTTGCATGACACCGATCGTTCAGCCTGGTGGCTGCTGGTGCTGCTGATCCCGATCGTAGGCTGGTTGGTGATCATCATTTTCAACTGTCAAAACGGGACTCAGGGGAGTAACCGCTTTGGGCCCGATCCCAAACAGTTATCCTGACGTAGCATATGTAGATGCCTGATGGTGCTACGCTTATCAGGCCTACAACATACTCCGTCTTCCAGGCCGGATAAGGTGCTTAGCACCACATCCGGCGTAACAGTCCAGCTATTTACCTGCAAACAGCTTGGGGATTTCTCGCAGACACCAGGATTTCGCCTCGCCCATGCTGTCCCGACGCCAGGCCATAATAATATCAATTTCGCTTGTCGATTCCGGGCTAACTACCCGCAGCCGACCAGCCGCAATATCCTCTTCCACCAGCGGGTACGGCATCGTCGCCACGCCAAGACCGGCCAACAGCGCCTGGCGTTTATCTTCTATCGTACTCACCGTAAGACGCGGCTGTTTATCCAGCAGTTGGACGGTCAGCACCGGACGTTCACGGGCGGTATCCGCCACCGCGATCCCGCGGTATTTCACGCGGGTGACTTCCGATAACGGTTCCGGCTCCTGATGGATGGGATGCTCCGGGGCCGCTACATAGACGTTCATCAGCGAGTACAGCTTACGCGAGTTGATTTCTGAGGATGAGCGAAAATGCATATCCGGCGCAATCACGATATCCGCCCGCCCCTGCTCCAGACGCTCCCACGCCCCGGCCAGAACTTCGGTAATAACGGAAAGCTGGGTATTGGCCTTCCCGGCAAGCCTGTCAATCAACGGGAAAAATGCCGCCGTCGGCACCAGCGCTTCGGTGACGATGGTCAGATGCGTTTCCCAACCGCGAGCCAATGCTTCGGCATCGGTGGTCAGTTTATCCGCAGCTTCCAGCAGTACACGCCCACGCTCCAGCAGCATACGCCCGACGTTGGTGAATTTTGTGCGATGACCTGAACGGTCAAACAGCACCACGTCCAGCTCCTCCTCCAGCTTCTGCATGGTATAGCTGAGCGCAGAAGGAACACGCCCCAGTTCGTCCGCCGCTGCGGCAAAGCTGCCGCGTCGGTCTATTGCGTCCATGACGCGTAACGCTTCAAGCGTTAAAGCCCTTTCTTTGGCCATCTCGTTCTCATTCAGGAAATTTGAACATACCGGGCAGAATATCTGGCTAACAATGCAGCGTCTAGCCATTTAACATAAAAGGAAGTAAAGAGAGGTCAAGAACTATGATTACTACCCGTACAGCCAAACAATGCGGGCAAGCAGACTACGGCTGGCTGCAGGCCCGTTATACCTTCTCCTTTGGACACTATTTTGATCCTAAACTGCTGGGTTATGCCTCGCTGCGTGTTCTGAACCAGGAAGTTCTGGCACCGGGGGCCTCTTTCCAGCCACGGACCTATCCGAAGGTGGATATCGTCAATCTGATCCTTGAAGGGGAAGCGGAGTACCGCGACAGCGAAGGCAACCATATTCAGGCCAAAGCGGGAGAAGTTTTACTGCTCGCGACACAGCCAGGAATCAGCTACAGCGAACACAATATCAGCAAAGATAAACCATTAACCAGAATGCAGCTCTGGCTGGACGCCTGTCCGCAGCGCGAAAACGCCTGCGTACAGAAAGCCACGTTGAGCGCCGGTAAGCATCAGCTGTTGGCCTCGCCAGACGGTGAGCAAGGCAGCCTGCATCTGCGCCAACAGGTTTGGGTGCACCACGTTGAACTGCAACAGGGTGAATCGCTGAGTTTTCAGTTACATGGGCCGCGAGCTTACTTACAGTCGATTCACGGCAGATTCCATGCGGTAACATCTGGCGCCGAAAAAGAAGCGCTCACCTGCGGCGATGGCGCATTTATTCGTGACGAAACTAACATAACGTTAGTCGCTGATACCCCGCTGCGCGCTTTGCTGATAGATTTGCCCGTATAGTCAGGGAAAACAACGGAGTACGACTATTGAGCAAGAAATCATCAAAAAAACGCCAGCCGCAGACTGAGCCTAAAAAGCAGGAAACGGTTACCTTCGGTTATGAAGAAATGCTGACGGAGCTGGAAGCGATTGTGGCCGATGCCGAGCTACGGCTGGAAGACGAAGAAGCCGCCTGAAAAGGCGGCTCAGGCTGATGCCGGGTAGCGGCTGCGCCTTACCCGGCCTACAGATTAATGCGCTTTACTGGCCATGATCTCAATGATCTGCTTGTCGGTTTCCTGCATAGAACGACACGCCAGCGCGCACAGGTTACTGATAGATTGCTCCACGTTATGCGCCACAATCCCTTCATTGCCGGTTACAGCGGTATCATCCAGCGCCATCAGCACCGCTTTCCACGCCGCAGATGCACTGGTTGAGACTTTCATCGCACAGCTGTTCGAAGCGCCATCACAAATCATCCCGCTTACGTCGCCAATCATGCTGCTGATCGCCATCGCGATAGTGTTGTAGCGACCATCAACGATCCATGCCATCCCCGCCGCGGCGCCCATCGCCGCCGTGGTTGCCGCACACAGTGCAGACAAACGCGGGAGCTGATGATGGATGTAGATAGCACTCAGGTGAGACAACATCAGCGCACGCGCCAGTTTCTCTTCATCCGCGCCAAAGTGCTCGGCCACCACCATGACCGGAACGGTGGCGGTAATCCCCTGATTACCGGAGCCGGAGTTGCTCATGGCCGGCAGCGTCGCCCCGCCCATTCGCGCATCCGATGCCGCGCTGGTACGGATCAGAATAGAGGTGGAGAGATCGTTCGCCAGCAGGCCACGCGCACATTGCTTCTCAAGCGTGGTTCCGATGTGCAAGCCCCAGTTACCGCGCAGCCCTTCCTGAGACAGTGCACCATTCAGTTTTGCCGCATCGAGAATGAAGCGGATTGACTCAAACGGTACCGCGTTCACGAACGCCAGAATCTCTTCCAACGACGTGTGAGACAGTACCGCCAGCGGTGACTCCTGCTCCTCTTCCTCAGCGTTCTGTTCTGTGGTGAACACCACGCCTTTATTGGTCTCGATGCGCACAATGTTGGTATGACCGCCCACAATCGTTACGCACGCCCATCCTTCAGCGCCGTAAACCTTCGCGCGGGAAAAGAGGATGTCCTCGCAAGGCTCCTGCAGCATCACAGCAACCTTCCCTGCGGTCAGCATCGCTTTCGCATCGGCGATCGCTTGTGGCGACGCGTCTTTCAGTACCTCTAAACCGGCGTGGGCATTTCCACCCAGCGCACCCAGCGCTGCCGCGACAGGCAACCCGACCATTCCGGTACCCGGCACGGTAACGCCCATGCCGTTTTTCATCAGGTTCGGTGAGACCCACGCATCAATGCGTTCAACCGCGCCGCCCAGCTCAGCGGCTGCGACCGCTGCCGCCAGAGCCAGAGAGATAGGTTCCGTACAACCCAGCGCAGGCTTAACTTCTTCCTGCACCGCGCGGATAAAACTATCCCATAATGGATTCAATGTAGTCTCAAACATAACAACAACCTTTGCTCAGATATCTCAGGAAAATGCCAGGAACGGAGAAATGCACAGCAGCAGGCCCGTGATAATAATCAGATACAGGGAAGCGCCTTTGTATTTGTGCAGTGCAGGAACTTTGTAGACCAGCCAGGCCGGGATCAGACAACCCACCATGCCGAAAATAGGGCTACAAATAGAGGTGAAGCTCAGTACCGGCGCATTGAGCACAATTGCGCTCCAGGCCAGCAGGATGGCAAAAATCATAATGCCGCGCTGAACCAGGGTCTCATTGATTTTCTCTGCTGGCATTTTACGACGCAGAATGTTCATCACGATCCCCTGAGTGGCTTCACGGAAACCTAAGTAAACGCCGAAGAAAGCGGTCATAACGGCGAAAATGTTCAGAATAACGCTAACAATTTTCACCCAGCCCGCACCCGCACCGTTGATAAACTGCGCGGCAATCGCCAGAGCGGAAATGTTCTGCTCGTAGGCTTTAACCGCTTCGTCATGGCCCATCGCCAGCGTGAAGGAAACGGCGTAGAAAAAGACGGTAACAAACAGAATACCGAACGCAATGTTCATAGCACGCAGGGCTTTATGGCGCGCCACTTCAATGGATTTATTGCGAGAACGGTATGAGATAACCATCGGGCTTAAGGTCTGAATAAACAGAATCGAGGTCAGCGTGAACGGCAGCGTGATGATCGCATTTTTGATCAGCAACGCCATCGGCGGCAGTGAACCTGCGTTATGCAGATGCCACATTCCCACCATTGATACGCCAAGCGCTGCAACCACCAGTAGCTTGGTCAGTACCATGCCAGTGGAGATTTTAAACAGCATTTGTTCACCGCGTGACGAGAGGGCAACCAGGATGCAAATCAGCACCAGTCCATAAAACGGGCTGTCGGACAGCAAACCTTCAGTAACGCCAAAAGTGTGCAGGTAGGAGGCGCTATCGTTGGTAATGGCGGTGGAATAAACAAACATCCAGATAACCAGCATCACAAAATACAACGCACCTAACAGGATGCCCCAGTTCTTACCCAGATAGCCGCTGATCACGCTCGGGTAGTCTTTACACTCTGGGGACTCAGCCAGTGTATTAATAAACAGCCGCTGGAACAGATACATGGCTGGGTAGCCGATGATAGAGGAGAGCAAGAACACCCACAGCCCCATCAGCCCTACCTGGACAGGAAGAAAAACAATCCCCGCGCCAATTGCCATACCGATACTCATAATGACCCAGCCGGTGTCCGTGCTGTCGAATTTAATGGCTTCGCGCCATTCACTTTCGGTCATTCCCGCCCGGCGAGCCGGAGCAGACGCGTCGAGTATTACGCTGTTATTTGTTGTTGTTTCCATAATTTCCCGCTCAATGTGTAGGTAGAGGTTTTTATATTTTTTCGTACTGCCTCAATGCGATACGCAGTACTAAGGTGCAGGCGAGCTATTGGAGTAATGAGGAAATCATACGCGCAGGGTCAGAGAAAAACTTCACAAACAAACCCCTGTAATTTCTAAAAGTTAAGAAATAATTTCTCTTTTAAACTCACATAAAGAATTTAATTTCTAATTTTGAAGCCGATCACAACAAAAAAGGTGCACTAAAGTGCACCTTTTTATTCTGCTATGTTGATTAATTCATTCATGGCCGGATGGCGGCGCTTGCGCCTTATCCGGCCTACAAACGCGCGCAAACCGTAGGCCTGAAAGCTGGGCGCCATCAGGCTCGGCTTTTAACCTCAGGTACAAACCACCTTAATCGCCAGGCCACCGCGTGACGTTTCACGGTATTTGTCGTTCATATCTTTGCCTGTTTCATACATGGTCTCGATCACCTTATCGAGCGACACGCGTGGCTCTGACGTCCGACGTAGCGCCATACGCGCGGCGTTGACGGCTTTTACCGCGTTGATCGCATTACGCTCAATGCACGGTATTTGCACCTGTCCGGCGACCGGGTCGCAGGTCAGCCCCAGGTTATGCTCCATGGCGATTTCAGCCGCAATACAAACCTGCGACGGGCTACCGCCAAGCAACTCTGTCAGCCCGGCTGCCGCCATTGAACAGGCCACGCCAATCTCACCCTGACAGCCCACCTCAGCACCAGAAATAGAGGCGTTCATCTTATACAGCGCGCCTATCGCCCCCGCGGCCAGCAAATAGCGGGCAATGGAGTTCGCATTCACCGGACGACGGAACTTGTCGTAATAGGCCAGGACAGCAGGGATAATCCCACATGCGCCGTTGGTCGGTGCCGTGACAACCCGGCAACCGGCGGCGTTTTCTTCGCTCACGGCCAGCGCGAACATGTTGATCCAGTCAATCACGTTCATCGGGTCGCTGGACAGATTATCACTGGAAACCAGCAACCGACGTAATGCCACGGCGCGACGCGGAACGTTAAGCGGGCCCGGCAGGACGCCTTCGGTGTTCATACCGCGCTCGATCCCGGCGTGCATGACGTCCCAGATGGCGGCAAAGCCAGCATCGATTTCTTCTTTGCTGCGCATCGCCAGTTCGTTTTGCATCATCAAGCCGGAAACAGACAGCCCGTTGCGCTCACACAGTTTCAGCAGTTCGCTGGCGGAATGAAAATTGTAGGGCACGTGTGCTTCAACATCATGCGCCTGACCAAATTGCTCCTCTTCAACGATAAAACCACCGCCGACGGAGTAATAGGTTTTGCTTAGCAGCGTCTCGGTGCCGTTCCACGCGGTGATACGCATGCCATTTTCATGGCGCGGCAGCGTTTCGCTATGAAAGAGAATATTTTTATCTGGAGTGAAATCGACAACATGCGTGCCCTCTGCAACCGGTAAACGTCCGGTACGGGCCACTTCCTGAATAAAGCCAGCGATTGAATCTATATTAACGTTTTGCGGACTGTTTCCGGCCAGTCCCATTATGATGGCGACATCTGTCGCATGACCTTTTCCGGTCAGGGAGAGCGATCCATAAAGATCGACCACAATATGCGTGGTTTTGGGAAGTTCTCCGCTGCTGACCAACAGATCGATAAAGCTTTTACCTGCGTTCATTGGCCCCACGGTATGGGAGCTGGAAGGTCCAATGCCAATCTTAAAAATATCGAATGCGCTAATCATATCCACACCCTCGGATTGCCGTTCAGTGAAGACCAGGTTTCACACTCATTAAGGATCGGGGCGATCCTGCGATCGCCCCGCAAGGGATTACAGCGTGTCGCCACGTACGGCGATGGCTTCAATCTCGAGCTTCACATCCTTGGGTAAGCGGGCGACCTGTACGCAGCTGCGCGTAGGGTAAATTGCCTTATGCTCATCAAAGAACTGCTGGTACACCTGGTTAATGGTGGCGAAATCGTTCAGGTCGGATACGAAAACGGTCGTCTTCACGATATCGCTCACTTTCAAACCTGCGGACTCGACGATCGCTTTCACGTTTTCCAGGCTTTGACGCGCCTGATCGGCCACGTTTTCTGCCACTTCACCGGTCTGTGGACATACCGGGATTTGACCTGACGTCAACACCATACTGCCCAGATCCACACCCTGTACGTAAGGCCCTATGGCCCCTGGCGCACATTCGGTTGCAATAACTTTTCTCATAGTCCCTCCGGCGTCAGAGCGCCTGGGTGAAAGTACGTGAAATAACATCCTGCTGCTGTTCGCGGGTCAGCGCGTTGAAGCGCACCGCATAGCCAGACACGCGGATCGTCAGGTTCGGATAGTTTTCCGGGTGCTCAATGGCATCCATCAACATTTCACGGTTCATAACGTTAACGTTCAGATGCTGCCCGCCTTCCACATGCGCTTCATGGTGGAAGTAACCGTCCAGCAGACCGACCAGGTTGGTTTTACGCACCCCATCCTCTTTGCCCAGTGCAGCCGGCACAATGGAGAAGGTGTATGAGATACCGTCTTTGGCATAGGTAAACGGCAGTTTGGCGACCGACGTTAACGACGCCACCGCACCTTTACGATCGCGGCCGTGCATCGGGTTAGCCCCTGGCGCAAACGGCGTACCAGCGCGACGTCCGTCCGGCGTGTTACCGGTTTTCTGTCCGTACACCACGTTGGAGGTGATGGTCAGAATAGACTGCGTTGGCACCGCGTTACGGTAGGTTGGCAACACCTTAATTTTCTTCATAAAGCGTTCGACCAGGTCGCAGGCAATACTGTCTACGCGCTCGTCGTTGTTGCCGTATTGCGGATAGTCGCCTTCGATTTCGAAATCAACGGCCAGACCATTTTCATCGCGAATCGGTTTCACGCGAGCATATTTGATAGCCGACAGAGAATCCGCCGCCACGGACAGACCCGCCATACCGCAGGCCATCGTGCGATAGACATCACGATCGTGCAGCGCCATCAGCGAAGCTTCGTAGCTGTACTTGTCGTGCATGTAGTGGATGATGTTCAGCGCGCTGATGTACTGCACGGCCAGCCAGTCCATAAAGTGGTCCAGGCTCTCCATCACCGTGTCGTAGTCCAGCACGTCATCCATCAGCGGAGCCGTTTTCGGGCCGACCTGGATTTTCAGTTTCTCATCCACGCCGCCGTTGATTGCGTACAGCAACGTTTTGGCGAGGTTTGCACGCGCACCGAAGAACTGCATTTGTTTGCCGATAACCATCGGGCTGACGCAGCAGGCAATGGCATAGTCATCGCTGTCAAAGTCGGCGCGCATCAAATCGTCGTTTTCATACTGCAAAGACGAGGTGATGATAGACACCTGGGCGGCGTACTTTTTGAAGGCAATCGGTAGCTGCTCAGACCACAGCACCGTCAGGTTCGGCTCAGGCGCCGGGCCCATGGTGTGCAGCGTATGCAGGTAACGGAACGAGTTTTTCGTCACCAGCGTGCGGCCATCCAGCCCCATGCCGCCGATAACTTCGGTCGCCCAGATAGGGTCGCCTGAGAACAACGTGTCGAATTCCGGCGTACGCAGGAAGCGCACCATACGGATCTTCATAATGAAGTGGTCGATCAGCTCCTGCGCCTGCTGCTCGTTTAAGATACCCGCTTTGAAATCGCGCTCAATGTAGATGTCGAGGAACGATGCGGTACGGCCCAGCGACATAGCGCCGCCGTTCTGCGATTTCACCGCAGCCAGGTAAGCAAAGTACACCCACTGCACCGCTTCCTGCGCATTACGCGCCGGACGGGAGATATCGCAGCCGTATTTCGCCGCCATTTCCTGCATTTGCAGCAGAGCGCGGCGGTGCTCAGACAGTTCTTCGCGCAGACGAATCGTGGCTTCAAGATTCTGGCCCCACTCCAGGTTAGACTGGAGATCGGCAAACTGCAGTTCACGCTCGCGCACCAGGTAGCGGATACCGTACAGCGCGACGCGGCGATAATCACCGATGATACGACCACGACCGTAACCATCCGGCAGGCCGGTCAGCACGCCGGATTTACGGCAGCGCAGCATATCCGGAGAGTAGGCGTCGAATACGCCCTGGTTATGGGTTTTACGCAGTTCAGTAAACTGGTATTCAAAATTAGCATCCATCTCACGACCATAAGCATCAAAAGAGCTTTTGATCATGTTGATGCCGCCAAACGGATGCAGAGCACGCTTGAGCGGCTTATCCGTTTGCAAACCGACGATTTTTTCCAGTTCTTGTTCAATATAACCCGCATCATGAGCGGTTATCGTGGTGGCAATATTGGTATCGAAATCAACCGGCGCGTGCGTCGAGTTTTCAATACGGATGCCCGCCATGACTTTTTCCCACAACGCAGTGGTCGCAGGCGTAGCTTCGGCGAGGAAAGATTCATCCCCTTCATAAGGCGTATAGTTGTGCTGAATAAAATCACGGACATTAATTTCTTCTTTCCAGTCCGTACCTTTAAAGCCATTCCAGGCTTCGGCATACAGCATATCGCTGGTATCGATATTTACCTTCATGAAAAATAATCTCTCTGCTGAAAATTAATTATGCAAATTCTACTGGTGTATTAATTTTGCCTAACGCAATGGCATCACGCGCAATCATTTTCTCTTCATTTGTGGGAATTACCGCACAAATAACACGAGCATCTTTATTAGAGATAATTCTTTCGCCATGGGAATTTGGCAGGCTATTCATCTCGCTGTCGATATTCACCCCTAAAACGGCGAGGTGTTCAATAACCAGACGACGAATTAATACCGAGTTCTCACCTATTCCACCGGTGAAAATAATGCCATCAAGACGATGCAGCGATGCGGCATGTCCGGCGATATGACGTGCAATACGATGCACAAACGTTTTAATCGCCAACTGCGCACGCTCATGTCCCTCGTGCCAGGCTTTTTCTAACGTACGTAAGTCAGAGGACAAACCGGAAATACCCAGTAAACCGGACTCTTTATTCACTACACGCTCAAGGTCGCTCAACGTCTGGTTGGTTTCGCTGGCAATCCACGCCATCGCGCCGAAATCGACGTCGCCGCTGCGTGTGCCCATCATCAGCCCTTCCAGCGGCGTCATGCCCATTGAGGTATCAACGCTCTGTCCGTTACGTACCGCACAAATTGACGCGCCGTTCCCCAGGTGCGCCACAACCAGACCTGAGTCATCGTGTTGCAGCTCGAGAAGCTCATGCGCTCGCTGAGAAACATAGCGGTGCGACGTGCCGTGGAAACCGTAACGACGAACGCCCAACTCCTCAAAATACTTCCACGGTAAACCGTACAGATAGGCCTCAGGAGCCATCGTCTGGTGGAAGCTGGTATCAAATACCGCGACCTGCTGCACGCCTGGGAAAAGGTGCTGAGCGGACTCGATCCCACTGAGGTTCGCATAATTATGTAGCGGTGCTAATGGCGATACCCGGCGAATATTGTCGATAACTTCCTCAGTAATAATTGCTGATTCGGTAAAGATATTTCCGCCGTGGGCAATGCGGTGGCCAATTAAGGCCACGCTGTCCATTAAATTACGTTTCTCCAGTTCAACGGCAATTGCTTTTAATGCGTCTTCGTAGCTGTGGTGAGCCAGCTTAGCTGGCTCTCCTCCATTAATTGCTATGAACGCATTTTCAGAGTTAATACCGTCTGCAATTCCCGCCATTAAAACTTCACAGTTTGCTGCATCGAGCACTGAGAATTTAATGGAAGATGAACCACAGTTAATAACCAGTACTACCGGAAACTCATTCATTTCACTACTCCGCTCATCCTGAGCTTAAGGATTAAAACAGTTTGTAGACAATGTTCAGGATGGTCAGCAGACCAATCACGGTAACAAACACGTTATCCAGACGGCCACGGTATTTCGCCAGCGATGGCGCTTTACGGATGGCATACATCGGCAGCAGGCAAAGCAGAGAGGCAATAATCGGCGCGCCCATTGCTTCAATCAGGTCCAGGATGTTCGGGTTGGCGTATGCCACAACCCAGGTGGAACCCATAATGAAGATCATGCTGATGGTGTTGAGTTTGCCCATGGAAACTTTGGTTTTATCGCCTTTGTAACCAAACTTCAGCACCAGACCGTTCAGACCTTCCAGCGTCCCCAGATAGTGGCCGAAGAAAGATTTGAAGATAGCAACCAGGGCGATGATTGAAGCACCGTATTCCAGAATGGTGGCGAAGGTAGACTTCGTACCGGACAGTGAAGCGAAGTGGTTCGCCAGGTAAGACAGCACTGGAATGTTTTGCGCTTTCGCATCCGCCATGTTTGCCGGAGACAGCGTGAACAGGCAGCTAAAGGCGAAGAACATTACCACCGCAACCATCAGCATACTGGCGCGAGAGATGATTTTGGAACATTTCTGCTCGGTGAATTCGCGACCATAATCTTTCTCATACTCTTCGCGTTTAGAGACTACGAAAGAAGAAACGATTGGCGAGAAGTTGAAAGAGAACACCATGATGGAAATACCCAGCCACACGGTAACCAGGATGCCGTCATGGCCAGTCAGTGCGATATTGCTGAGATCAACCTGATCGATAACCGCAGAGTTCCAGTAAGGGATCAGAGACAGAGAAATAAGCACCAGGCTGGCAATAAACGGCCATACCAGGTAGCTCATCACTTTAACCATCAGATCTTTACCAAACCAGATGACGAATGCCATCAGCAACAACAAGAACAGCGCCACGAAGCCACGGTTTAACGCGGGCATCTGCAACTGGTTTTCCCAGAAGGTCATAAAGGTGTTGGTAATGGTGACGCCATAAATCCACAGCAGCGGACAAATCGCAAAGAAGTAGAGGAACGTGATAACCACGCCGCCCGTTTTACCAAAGTGCTCTTCAACCGTTTCTGTGATGTTACCGGAAGGATTAGAACCGGAAAGACACAGGCGTGCCAGCGCACGGTGGCAATAGAAGGCAATGGGGTATGCCAGCACCAGCATGATCAGAATGGGGATCAGTCCGCCAAAACCTGCGCGGATAGGGAAGAACAGCACCCCTGCGCCGATGGCTGTACCAAATAAACCCAGTGTCCAGGTGGTGTCCGATTTGCGCCAGGACGACTGTTTTGTCTGGCTGGATACAATGCTATCAGTAGTACTCATATCCTATCCTCAACGAAGTATATTAAGCGTCAACTAAACCAGTAATTTGAGATACACGAGAAAGGTCGATATTACCGCCAGAAATAATGCTGACTGTTTTTCTGTTCTGGATATAGCTATCTAATTTCCCGCTTAATAATGCTGCGCATGCCAGTGCGCCGGCACCTTCAGTCACAACTTTATTTCGCTGAATTAATGCCACCATGCTGTTGCGAATTTCATCTTCGCTGACCAGGACAATGTCATCCACCAACTCACGAACAATTTCATACGTTAAAGTACCCGGGCGGGAAACGTCACAACCATCCGCCAGGGTGCCGGTCGTTCGGTGCGTGGTTATTTCTCCAGCGTGGAAAGAAGCCGCCATGCCGTGAACGTTTTCAGACTGCACGCCAATAATTTTAATGGTCGGGTTAATAGACTTAATTGCCACCGCAATACCAGCAATCAGTCCGCCACCGCCAATTGGCACAATCACGTTATCGACATCGTACAGATCTTCCAGAATTTCCAGACCAATAGTCCCCTGACCTGCAATGACTTTCGGGTCATCATATGGCGGAATAAAGATACGGCCTTCCGTTTCCACAATCTCGCTAACCTTAGCGATGGTGTCGTTGAAGTTGTCGCCATGCAGCACAACTTCTGCGGAATAATCACAGGTTGCAGCAACTTTAGACTTCGGCGCGCCTTTCGGCATCACCACTTTGCCGTCGATTCCGAGCATAGCGCAGGAGAGAGAAACGCCTTGCGCATGGTTACCTGCAGAGCAAGCCACCACACCCTTACATCTTTCAGCTTCGGTTAATGAACTGAGCTTGTTAAACGCGCCACGGATTTTAAATGAACCGGTACGCTGCATGTTTTCAAACTTGAGGAAAATTTCCCCTTTGCAACGTTCACTAAAATAGTTAGAGCGAGGCATTCCCGTTTTATAAATTTTCCCCGCCAGTCTTTTTTTCGCTTCGAGGATATCTTCAATTGCAACTGGGAGATCGTATGTAATGTGCATTAGAACCTCTTACTAGGGTATTAAAGTAAATAGATAGCCGTGACCATTGTCAGATATAGACAGATGGCGTTGATTTCGTGTTAAAACAAATTCAATCTTTAATCAATTTCAATTAATTGCCTTCGTCTCCGACAATTATATGATGAATATTCTTTGGCTAATTCCACCAAAATAGATGCTGCTTTTTTAATTCGATAATTTTTCGACCATACGGCGGCATAACGCGCGACGGGTAAGGTTTCTTCTACCGGGATAGTAATAAACTGGTTTGAGCCAAACGGTGTGGTCATATCGCAGGGAATTACTGTTAAGAAATCAGCACTGAGAACAAGATTATAAATCGTAACGACGGAGTCTGTATTAACGATGTTTTCACTGCTGATGCCATTATTCTGTAACGTGGTAAGAAGTTCGCTGTAGTAACCCATATTCGTTTGTGGCAACACCCACTGTTCGTTTTTCAACGCGCTCAGCGAGGTGATGCCGGTGCATGTTCGGGACTTGCTGGCGACCAGGATAAAGTCTGACTCAAAGAGCGGCTCAACGTGCAGATCGTGCAGTTTCATCTCATCACTCAGCGTACCGATGGCGAAGTCCAGACGTCCGTCACGAATCGCCGGTAAGAAGGAGGAGAGCTGAGCTTCATACATAGAAACCTGCGCTTTCGGGAACACTTCTTTGAATTTTTTAATCATGCCGGACATGATGGTGAAGGCAATCAGTGAAGGAAAGCCAAACGACACATCAACGACCGCGTTGCTCGTCATGCTGTTCATCTCATCAACCATGTTTTTCATTTCACGGGTAATAGATTCAGACCATGAGAGCATCACCTGACCTGCCTGAGTTAATGTCACACCAGTATTTTTACGTACAACTAACTCAATACCGAAATAAGCTTCTACATCATTAATGATTTTGCTGACAGCCGGTTGAGTTAAACCTAATTCTTTTGCAGCTGAGCCGATAGAACCACTTCTAATGACTTCCTGAAAGACCACTAAGTGCTGTGTTTTAGGGAGTGTAATAGTATTCATATCGACCTACGCTAATTACTTTGTTGACGGCAGGAAGTGTACCAAATTAAGCGAACAAGGATATGTGCTACCACTCACAAATCCCCTTGACTTACATTTTGTAAGACTATTATGAAAATTGAAATCACTTAATAATCATATAGATATGAAATATTGATCTCACTTTATCCTGACTTTAATCAAAAAAAGATGGGGGGATAACGATTTTTTATGGCTATAACGACATCATTTTCCCTGCTATTTCTTAAATCCATGAAAGGCTATATTTCAATCAATTACAGAGTAATTATCAGGCAAAACGGTGCTTAAATTTAATAAGCAATTTATCAAAAATAATTTGATTTTATTGTTTATAGTGATTAAATAACGTTATGCATCACGTTTTTCGACCTTATTTGTTTGTAAAGAAACATTACATTTATCAATATTTAAAACAATGAAAACAAACCATCACCATACGTAACATTATTATAACACTTGTTTTGCGCACTTTGTCAGCAACTAATTTTGTGATAGCGATCGATTGCGCGTGATTATTCTCGGAAAAAACGTATCGCATAGCGTTTTGTGTTGTCCATCACAAAACAAGAAATATCCCGAGAGACATTTCCTCTTATAAAAGAAGCCAGCAACATAAATAAGAACTAAATAAAGATTAGATGAATGGAAAATAAAACGCCAGATTCGGGGTAAACCAATCGCAATACTATCAGGAAAATATTTGCCGGATGGCGGCGTAAACACCTTATCCGGCCTACCAAACCAGTTCCACCCATCCCAGTAGGCCTGATAAGCGTAGCGCCATCAGGCATGACAACCAGCTCATACAGCAAAAAACCCGCCGAAGCGGGGTTTTATAAAGAGTGAAGCTGATCGATAAGCCGCGTTCTTTTGAGCATAGCGTCGTGGACA
>NZ_JAOWDR010000057.1:0-152674 GCF_030334525.1 Citrobacter sp. Ce119 | reverse complement strand
AGCTGATCGATAAGCCGCGTTCTTTTGAGCATAGCGTCGTGGACAGTCATTCATCCAACCTGCCCAGAAAGCAAAAACCCCGCCGAAGCGGGGTTTTATAAAGAGTGAAGCTGACCGATAAGCCGGGTTCTGTCGTGGACAGTCATTCATCTAGGCCAGCAATCGCTCACTGGCTCAAGCAGCCTACCCGGGTTCAGTACGGGCCGTACCTTGTGAACCCCTATTTGGCCTTGCTCCGGGTGGAGTTTACCGTGCCACGGACTGTTACCAGCCGCGCGGTGCGCTCTTACCGCACCCTTTCACCCTTACCTGATCCCACTTACGTAGGCCATCGGCGGTTTGCTCTCTGTTGCACTGGTCGTGGGTTTCCCCCCCAGGCGTTACCTGGCACCCTGCCCTATGGAGCCCGGACTTTCCTCCCCTCCGCCCGTCTCCCCCGAAGAGGACGACGACGAAGCGGCGACTGTCTGGTCAGCTTCGGCGCGCAGTATAGAGGGTTTGCGGAGCAATGTCACCCCGCACTGCGTATTCCTATCGCCAACGTGGCGGCGATGTTTCTTGAAGCGCGATAAATATTATCAAATGCCCCACGGAAGGCCTCTTCCAGCGTGCCGATGCTGGTCAATACGCTAAACACCGCATCGATACCATATTGATGCACCACCTCTACATCGCGCGTCAGGCTGCCGCCAATACCAATGACTGGCTTGTGGTACTTCTTCGCGACGTTCGCCACGCCCACCGGTACTTTGCCGTGAATGCTCTGGCTGTCAATCCGCCCTTCGCCGGTCACCACCAGCGTACAGTCGTGAATATGCTCTTCCAGATTGAGCGCCTGGGTCACAATCTCGATACCGCTGCGCAGCTCCGCGCCTAAAAAAGCCATTAACGCTGCGCCCATTCCGCCAGCCGCACCGGAGCCGGGCACGTCTTTCACATCAACTCGCAGAGACTTTTTAATAATGTCAGCATAGTGAGACAGATTACGGTCCAGTTCGAGAATGCGTTCTTCCGTCGCCCCTTTCTGCGGTCCAAAAATGCGCGAAGCGCCAGAATCGCCAATGAGTGGATTAGTCACATCGCAGGCCACGCGAATGGAACAGGTTTTTAAGCGCGGATCCAGACCCGAGATATCGATGGTATTCAGACTCATCAGGCTTCCGCCACCGTAGCCAATCTCTGTCCCGTTGGCATCGCAAAGTTTCGCCCCCAGCGCCTGCACCATACCCGCGCCACCGTCGTTAGTCGCACTGCCGCCAATGCCTATAATGATGCTCTGCGCACCGCTATCCAACGCCTGCAAAATCAACTCCCCGGTGCCACGCGACGTAGTGACTAAAGGGTTGCGCTTTTCAGGAGGAACCAACGCCAGACCACTGGCTGCCGCCATTTCGATAAACGCGGTTTTACCGTCCCCGGACATGCCCCAGCAGGCATTCACTTTTTCGCCCAGCGGCCCCGTCACCCATGCTGAATGTTCACTCCCTTGCGTCGCGGCAATCATGGCTTCGACCGTTCCTTCACCGCCATCGGCAACCGGAACAGAAACATATTGCGCATCGGGGAAAATTTCCCGAAATCCTTTTTCTATCGCCTGAGCTACCTCGGTGGCAGAAAGGCTTTCTTTATAAGAGTCTGGGGCAATTACGATTTTCATAGTTATGTAGCCTGACTGTGCCGCGCAAGGCAAGAAATACAGGGCGCGCATCCGCGCCCTTCTTGTTAGCGAGTGACTTCCACTTTCGCCAGTTTTTCGTAGTAGCATGCGAGCGCGCTGTGATCGGCTGTCCCCAATCCATCTGCGCGGAGCGCCTGCATCATCTCCATAACTGCAGCAGTCAGCGGCAACTGGGCGCCAACGCCATGAGAGGTATCCAGCGCATTCGCCAGATCTTTGATATGCAGGTCAATACGGAAGCCTGGTTTAAAGTTGCGGTCCATCACCATCGGTGCTTTCGCGTCGAGCACGGTGCTTCCCGCCAGCCCGCCACGGATCGCCTGATACACCAGATCCGGGTTCACACCCGCTTTGGTCGCCAGCGTCAGCGCTTCAGACATCGCGGCAATGTTCAGCGCCACAATGACCTGATTCGCCAGCTTGGTGACGTTACCCGCGCCAATTTCACCGGTATGCACCACGGAGCCTGCCATCGCTTTCAGCAGATCGTAGTACTTGTCGAAGATCGCTTTATCACCGCCAACCATCACCGACAACGTGCCGTCAATCGCTTTTGGCTCGCCGCCGCTGACCGGCGCATCCAGCATATCCACGCCTTTTGCTTTCAGCGCATCGCTAATTTCACGGCTGGCTAACGGCGCGATGGAGCTCATGTCGATAAGCACTGTGCCCGGCTTCGCCCCTTCAATAATGCCGCCTTCACCCAGCGCCACTTCTTTCACATGCGGAGAGTTCGGCAGCATGGTGATGATCACGTCGCACTGCTCGGCAATTTCTTTCGCCGTGGCGGCAGTTTCAGCGCCTGCGGCAATCACTTGTGCAATGGATTCCGGGTTACGGTCAGCAACCACCAGCGAGTAACCTGCCTTGAGGAGGTTTTTACTCATTGGTTTACCCATGATACCGAGGCCAATAAAACCAACTTTCATTGTCATGTCTTTATCTCTCTCTACTGTCGATGGTGGTTATTTCTTAAAAGAATCAGCCAGTTTCTGCGTGGCTGAACGGAACACGCCAAGGTCACTACCAACGGCAACAAACGTCGCGCCCCACTCCAGATAACGACGTGCATCCGCCTCTACCGGGGCCAGAATGCCGCTTGGTTTGCCATGTGCTTTCGCGCGGGCAAAAATGTGCTGGATAGCTTTCTGCACATCAGGATGTGACGCATTGCCAAGGTGGCCTAGCGCCGCAGCCAGATCGCTTGGGCCGACGAAGACACCGTCGACGCCTTCTGTCGCCGCGATTGCGTCAACGTTATCAACGCCCTGCTGACTTTCGATCTGCACGATGATCGTGATGTTCTTATTCGATTGCGCAAAGTAGTCCGGTACGGTGCCAAACATATTGGCGCGATGGGATACGGACACGCCGCGAATACCTTCCGGCGGATAGCGGGTCGATGCCACGGCGTTTACCGCCTCTTCTTCCGTCTCAACGAACGGGATCAGGAAGTTGTAAAACCCGATATCCAGCAGGCGCTTGATGATTACCGGCTCGTTGGTCGGTACGCGCACTACCGGTGCGCTGGCGCTGCCTTTCAGCGCCATCAATTGCGGGATAAACGTCGAGATATCGTTCGGCGCGTGTTCGCCGTCCAGCACCAGCCAGTCAAACCCCGCCAGGCCTAAAACTTCAGTGCTGATTGGGCTGGCTAATGCAGACCAGCAGCCAATCTGAATCTGTTGCGCCGCGAGGGCCGCTTTAAACTTATTCGGGAAAATCGTGTTATTCATCGCCTATACCTTTGTTTATTTCTGCAATTCCATACGTTTAATGTCACCGACAATAAACAGGTAGCAAACCATTGCCATCAGCGCCGAACACCCTACAAACATCAGCGCAGCATTAAATGAGTGCAGCTCGCTCACCAGATACCCAATCACCAGCGGAGTGACGATGGAAGCCACGTTACCAAATACGTTAAATACCCCACCGCACAGACCGACAATCTCTTTCGGCGCGGTATCGGAAATCACCGGCCATCCCAGCGCCCCGAAGCCTTTGCCGAAGAACGCCAGCGCCATCAGTGCGACCACCAGGGTGGTGTTATCGGTGTAGTTACACAGAATAATGGTCGACGCGAGCAGCATGCCGAGCACAATCGGCAGCTTACGCGCCAGTGTGATACTGAAGCCACGTTTAATCAGATAATCAGAGAACACGCCGCCAAGCACACCACCGGCGAATCCGCACAGCGCCGGAATCGAAGCTACCAGGCCTACTTTGAGGATCGACATGCCTTTTTCCTGTACCAGGTAAATAGGGAACCAGGTGAGGAAAAACCAGGTAATTGTGTTGATAAAATACTGGCCGAAGAACACGCCAAGCATCATACGGTTAGTGAGCAACTGCTTGATATAATGCAGTTTAGGACCACCTGACTTCACATCGCCCGGCTTTTTGTGGTCCATATCCACGACCGCGCCGTTTTCCGAGATAAACTTCAGTTCTTCTTGCGACATACGCGGATGATCGGTTGGGTTATGAATAAACTTTACCCACAGCCCGGTGAGCACAAAACCAATCACGCCCATTACGGTAAACACGTGCTCCCAGCCCCAGGCGAAAGTCAGCCAGCCGAGCAGCGGAGAAAACAGCGCCAGGGAAAAATACTGCGCGGAATTAAAAATTGCGGATGCCGTACCGCGCTCTTTCGTCGGGAACCAGGCCGCCACGATACGAGCATTCGCCGGAAAGGACGGCGCTTCCGAGAAGCCCAGCATAAAGCGCATGATGAACATTGAAATACCCGCCCAGGCCAGCGGGAACATGTCCACAAAGCCTTGCAGGAAGGTGAACAGTGACCAGAAGAACAGACTGTATGTGTAGACTTTCTTCGAGCCGAATTTATCCAACAGCCAGCCACCGGGGATTTGCATCAACAGGTAAGCCCAGCCGAAGGCGGAGAAAATGTAACCCATAGAGATGGCGCTGAGCTGCAACTCTTTCGCTACTTCCGTGCCGGCAATAGATAGCGTCGCACGGTCCGCATAGTTAACGGCGGTAACGATAAATATTATCAGCAATATTAAATAACGGGTGTGCGTACCTTTCTTTTTCTCGACAACTGTATCCAGAATCATTCTAATTACCTCGGGTACATTAAATTTTTATTATTATTGAGTAGATATTCCTGGTGATAAATTACTGATAATTAGAACGCATAATAATTTATCAGACGCTATAAAACCGTGATTCAGTATAATCAGCAGCGTAACGTTAATCATTGTGCAAGCGCTCATTTATAACGCGTTATTGAATTAATGTTTTGGGCATATGCCCACATGCATGGGCGCTAATGCACACATTTACGTATTGCTGCCCCTGGTAGCCCAGCCTTGCTGAGTTTAAGTGATCATCGTCACATTCTTGGCATTAAACTCCTGACATTCTTATTTCACGATATCGAATCTTTATTACTTACAATTAGATTCAAAATATAAATATTCACACTATTATCACCACCTTGTTGGAGAATACTGGACAATGGCCGACATCGAAATCAGACAAGAATCGCCAACGGCGTTTTATATTAAAGTTCACGAAACAGATAATGTGGCGATAATTGTCAATGACAATGGTCTGAAAGCCGGGACGCGTTTTCCGGACGGACTGGAACTCATTGAACATATTCCCCAGGGCCATAAAGTGGCGCTACTGGATATTCCTGTTCACGGCGAAATCGTGCGTTATGGCGAAGTGATAGGCTATGCCGTTCGCGATATCCCACGCGGCAGCTGGATTGATGAATCAATGGTTGAACTGCCCAAAGCTCCACCGCTGGAGACGCTGCCGCTGGCAACTAAAGTGCCAGAGCCGCTGCCGCCTCTGGAGGGCTATACCTTCGAAGGTTACCGCAATGCGGACGGTAGCGTAGGCACCAAGAATCTGCTCGGCATCTCGACCAGTGTGCACTGCGTGGCGGGTGTGGTGGATTATGTGGTGAAAATCATTGAGCGCGATCTGTTGCCCAAATACCCGAACGTTGACGGCGTGGTGGGGCTCAATCACTTGTACGGCTGCGGCGTGGCGATCAATGCCCCAGCCGCCATTGTGCCGATTCGCACCATTCACAATATTGCGCTTAACCCGAATTTTGGCGGTGAAGTGATGGTCATCGGCCTCGGTTGCGAAAAACTACAGCCAGAGCGCCTGCTCGAAGGTACGCACGATGTGAAAAGTATTCCGGTCGACAGCGCCAGCGTCGTCAGCCTGCAGGATGAAAAGCACATTGGCTTTCAATCAATGGTTGCCGATATTTTGCAGGTGGCCGAACGCCATCTGACAAAGCTCAATCAGCGACAGCGTGAAACCTGCCCGGCATCAGAACTGGTGGTCGGCATGCAGTGCGGCGGCAGCGATGCGTTTTCTGGCGTGACGGCCAACCCGGCGGTGGGTTATGCCTCCGACCTGTTAGTACGCTGCGGCGCGACTGTGATGTTCTCTGAAGTTACCGAAGTGCGCGATGCCATCCACCTTCTGACCCCAAGGGCGATTAACGAAGAAGTAGGTAAACGCCTGCTCGAAGAGATGGCCTGGTACGATAACTACCTGGATATGGGCAAAACGGATCGCAGCGCCAACCCTTCTCCGGGCAATAAGAAAGGCGGTCTGGCAAATGTGGTGGAAAAAGCGCTGGGCTCTATTGCCAAGTCCGGCAAGAGCGCCATTGTCGAAGTATTGTCGCCGGGTCAGCGTCCAACCAAACGTGGTCTGATTTACGCCGCAACCCCCGCCAGTGATTTTGTATGCGGTACGCAGCAGGTCGCTTCCGGAATCACCGTACAGGTGTTCACCACCGGTCGCGGTACGCCGTACGGCCTGATGGCCGTGCCGGTGATAAAAATGGCGACGCGTACTGAGCTGGCCAACCGTTGGTTTGACCTGATGGACATCAACGCAGGCACCATCGCCACCGGAGAAGAAACCATTGAAGACGTGGGTCTGAAACTGTTCGAGTTTATTCTCGACGTCGCCAGCGGACGTAAGAAAACCTTCTCAGATCAGTGGGGGCTGCACAACCAACTGGCGGTGTTTAACCCAGCGCCAGTGACTTGATTCCTGAAAGTTAAATTCGATTACAGGTCGGGGAAGTTCGCAAACTTCCCGGCCTTTTTTATCAGATACTCACCAGAACCACCTCAATCCCATGCTTACGTAATCCTTCCAGACTCTCCTCTGGAATACCTTCATCGACAATAATCATATCAATCCGCTGAGTATCAATGATCTTATGCAGGCTCGAGCGGTTAAATTTCGTCGAGTCGGTAACAACGATTATGCGCTCAGCCACTTCACACATCCGGCGGTTGAGGCGCGCTTCATCTTCATTATGAGTGCTCACACCACGTTCTAAATCGATTGCATCAACGCCAAGAAACAGCATGTCGAAGTGATAATTTTGTAGCGATTGCTCAGCCTGATCGCCATAAAACGATTGCGACTGACGACGCAAATGGCCACCAGTCATCAACAGCTCAACTCCTTCGGCTTCCAGTAACGCATTGGCGACATTCATACCGTTGGTCATAGCAATAACATTGGAATGCTGGCGCATCAGGCGGGCAATTTCATAGGTGGTGGTGCCGGAGTCAAGGATCACGCGGTGTCCCGGTTGAATCAACTCCGCGGCAGCTCTGGCAATACTGCGTTTGACCGCCGTATTGAGCGAACTCTTATCTTCAACAGAAGGCTCCGCAACCGGCGCATTACCTTCGCAAATCAGCGCTCCACCATAGGCGCGTACCGCAATTCCCTGCTTTTCCAGAAAAGCGAGGTCATTTCGAATAGTGACCGTGGAGACGCCAAAAAATAAGGAAAGATCGTTAACCTGAACGCTTCCCTGCTGCCGTAACCGCTGGATGATCTGCTCACGTCTTTCGCTGGTACCGATAACGCGCTTGTCTGCAGAAGACTCGGTGTTACTCATAAGAAATCCTTTAGTTGAATCTTTCGTTTTATTTCGTTTTGTCTATTAACGCCTTTCTTTTGTACGAATGCAAGCCCCGCAAGCAGGGAGGAGCCGGATGGACTTATGCTGAAACCTTTCATTGTGTTTCTTTTGTGAAACAGATCGGAAATCCATTATCTTTCGTTTTATTTTTATACCACCATCATGCAGTATTAAATGAAACAAAACGAAAGATTGATGTCGAAGTTATCTGACCTGGAGAGGAAAGTGAAACATCTAACTAAAATGGTCGAGCAGCATAAACGGGGGAAAGCAAACGGAATTTATGCCGTTTGTTCTGCGCATCCAGTCGTACTGGAAGCCGCAATACGCTACGCCCATGCCAATCATACACCGCTGTTGATCGAAGCAACCTCTAACCAGGTTGATCAGTTTGGCGGCTATACGGGTATGACACCAGCCGATTTTCGCGGTTTTGTCTGCCATTTAGCCGACTCGCTTAATTTTTCTCAGGATATGCTGATTCTCGGCGGAGACCATCTTGGGCCAAACCGTTGGCAAAATTTGCCAGCAGAAGAGGCAATGGCCAACGCTGACGATTTGATTAAAAGCTATGTCATCGCAGGCTTTAAAAAAATCCACCTCGATTGCAGCATGTCTTGTGCTAACGACCCGGTTCCACTGACGGATGACATCGTCGCCGAGCGTGCTGCGCGCCTGGCAAAAATTGCCGAAGAAACCTGTATGGCACATTTTGGTGAGTCTGACCTGGTCTATGTGATTGGCACAGAGGTTCCGGTTCCTGGCGGCGCCCACGAAACGTTAACCGAGTTGGCGGTAACAACGCCGGATGCTGCACGCGCAACATTACAGGCCCACTATCACGCCTTTGAAAAGCGCGGGTTGGAAGGTATCTGGCCACGTATTATTGCCCTGGTGGTGCAACCTGGCGTTGAATTCGACCACACACACATCATTGATTATCAACCACAGAAAGCCGTGGCGCTCAGCAAAATGGTGGAAGACTACGACACGCTGGTTTTTGAAGCGCATTCTACCGATTACCAAACGCCACAGTCCTTGCGCCAACTGGTGATAGACCACTTCGCTATTCTGAAAGTGGGGCCTGCGCTGACCTTCGCCCTGCGCGAAGCGCTGTTTTCGTTAGCTGCCATTGAAGAAGAATTGCTGCCTGCAAAAGCCTGCTCAGGCCTGCGACACGTGCTGGAAAGCGTGATGCTTGATCGACCAGAGTACTGGCAGAGCCACTATCACGGCGATGGCAACGCACGCCGTCTGGCCCGCGGATATAGCTACTCCGATCGGGTTCGTTACTACTGGCCGGACAGCCAGATTGATGAGGCATTCGAACGCCTGGTGCGTAACCTGGCGGATGATCCCATTCCACTGCCGCTGATAAGCCAGTATTTACCTTTGCAATACGTAAAAGTACGCGAGGGAGATCTCAGCGCCACGCCGCGAGAACTCATCATTAACCATATTCAGGACATACTGCAGCAATATCACTGCGCCTGCCTGGGTGCTCCAGATCGTAACGCATAACAAAAAAGAGAAAAATACCATGCCAAACATTGTATTAAGTCGCATTGATGAACGTCTGATTCACGGTCAGGTTGGTGTGCAATGGGTTGGGTTTGCGGGGGCAAACCTGGTGCTGGTCGCTAATGATGAGGTAGCAGAAGATCCAGTGCAGCAAAACCTGATGGAAATGGTACTGGCAGAAGGGATCGCGGTACGCTTCTGGTCACTACAAAAAGTGATCGACAATATTCACCGTGCCGCCGATCGCCAGAAAATTCTGCTGGTCTGCAAATCGCCAGCGGATTTCTTTCGTCTGGTCGAAGGCGGTGTTCCTGTTAACCGCATCAACGTTGGCAATATGCACTACGCCAACGGCAAGCAACAAATCGCCAAAACGGTTTCTGTAGACGCTGCCGATATTACGGCGTTCAACGGACTTAAAGCCGCTGGGGTGGAATGCTTCGTTCAGGGCGTTCCAACAGAACCCGCCCAGGACCTCTATAAACTTCTCTGAGGGATTCACAATGGAAATCAGTCTGTTGCAGGCTTTTGCGTTGGGTATTCTCGCCTTTATTGCAGGGCTGGATATGTTCAACGGGTTAACGCACATGCACCGCCCGGTTGTTCTCGGGCCGCTAGTCGGTCTGATTCTGGGCGACCTGCATACCGGTATTTTAACAGGTGGTACGCTGGAACTGGTGTGGATGGGTCTGGCCCCGCTGGCTGGAGCTCAACCGCCAAACGTGATTATCGGTACTATCGTAGGAACCACGTTTGCCATAACAACCGGAGTGAAACCCGAAGTTGCCGTGGGTGTGGCGGTACCGTTCGCCGTAGCGGTACAGATGGGAATTACCTTCCTGTTCTCAGTGATGTCAGGGGTGATGGCTCGGTGCGATCGCATGGCCGCGAATGCCGATACTGCAGGGATTGAGCGGGTCAACTATCTGGCGTTGCTGGCACTGGGGACCTTCTATTTTTTATGCGCGTTCCTGCCGATTTACTTTGGTGCAGAACATGCCAAAACCGCTATAGATGTTCTGCCGACGCGTCTGATTGACGGCCTCGGGGTGGCAGGCGGCATCATGCCAGCTATCGGCTTCGCCGTACTGCTGAAAATCATGATGAAAAACGTCTATATCCCCTACTTCATCCTGGGTTTTGTTGCCGCAGCCTGGCTCAAACTCCCCGTGCTGGCGATTGCCGCAGCAGCACTGGCAATGGCGCTGATCGACTTTCTGCGTAAATCACCTGAACCTACAGCTCCTGCAGCACAAAAAGAGGAATTCGAAGATGGCATCTAATCAAACGGCTCTGCCGAACGTTTCCGAAACCGAAGAAACACTGCTGTCCGGCACCAATGAAAACGTCTACGAAGACCAGAATATCGGTGCCGAGCTGACGAAAAAAGATATCAACCGTGTTGCCTGGCGTTCAATGTTATTACAAGCCTCTTTTAACTACGAACGTATGCAGGCATCAGGATGGTTGTATGGCCTGTTACCTGCACTGAAAAAGATCCATACCAACAAACGCGATCTGGCGCGTTCGATGAAAGGCCACATGGGCTTCTTCAACACGCACCCGTTCCTGGTCACGTTTGTTATCGGGATTATCCTGGCGATGGAACGCTCCAAGCAGGATGTGAACAGTATTCAAAGCACCAAGATTGCTGTAGGTGCGCCACTTGGCGGTATCGGTGATGCCATGTTCTGGTTAACTTTATTGCCTATTTGCGGCGGTATCGGGGCCAGTCTGGCGTTGCAAGGCTCTATCCTTGGCGCAGTTGTCTTTATTGTTATGTTTAACGTGGTTCATCTTGGACTGCGCTTTGGGTTGGCACACTATGCTTATCGAATGGGCGTTGCTGCCATTCCGCTAATTAAAGCTAACACCAAAAAGGTTGGGCATGCAGCATCCATCGTTGGGATGACGGTGATCGGCGCGCTGGTAGCAACCTATGTTCGTCTGAACACTACGCTGGAAATTACTGCTGGCGATGCGGTTGTGAAACTGCAAACAGACGTGATAGACAAGCTGATGCCTGCATTTTTGCCGCTGGTCTACACGTTGACTATGTTCTGGCTGGTCCGTCGTGGCTGGAGTCCTCTGCGCCTTATCGCCATTACCGTGGTGCTCGGCGTCGTAGGTAAGTTCTGTCACTTCCTGTAAACATAAGGGGTTGTAGATGTTAGGTATTATTTTGACGGGTCATGGCGGGTTTGCCAGCGGAATGGAAAAAGCGATGAAACAGATTTTGGGTGAGCAAACTCAGTTCATCGCCATCGACTTTCCTGAAACCTCAACCACTACCTTACTCACCTCGCAACTTGAACAGGCGGTGAGTGAACTGGATGCTCAGCAAGACATCGTGTTTCTGACAGATCTGTTGGGCGGGACGCCATTTCGCGTCGCTTCCACGCTGGCCATGCAAAGGCAAGGCACTGAAGTTATCACCGGTACCAATCTACAACTGCTACTGGAGATGGTGCTGGAGCGCGACGGCCTGAGCAGCGAAGCGTTTCGTTTACAGGCGCTGGAGTGCGGACACCGGGGTTTAACCAGCCTGGTGGATGAACTGGGACGCTGTCGCGAGGAAAAACCCGTTGAGGAAGGGATATGACACAGCAACTGCGTGCCAGACGTCTACTGACCGAACAGGGCTGGCTGGACGATCATCAATTACACATTGAAGACGGTATCATTGCTGCCATAGAGCCAATTCCTTCCGGCGTTATGGAACGCGACGCTGAACTGCTTTGTCCGGCTTACATTGATACCCACGTGCACGGTGGTGCGGGCGTCGATGTGATGGATGAGTCACCAGATACGCTCGACAAACTGGCGATGCACAAAGCGCGTGAAGGGGTAGCCAACTGGCTACCCACCACCGTCACCGCTCCACTACCGGATATTCACAAAGCGCTGGAACGTATCGCCCGTCGCTACCATTCTGGTGGGCCTGGCGCACAGGTGCTGGGCAGTTATCTTGAAGGCCCGTACTTTACGCCACAGAACAAAGGTGCGCATCCGTCTGAGCTTTTCAGGGAACTGGAACTCAGTGAACTGGATGAACTGATTACGATTTCCCAGCAAACATTGCGCGTCGTTGCGCTGGCGCCAGAAAAAACCGGTGCATTGCAGGCTATCGAACATCTGAAGGGGCGCAACGTACGGGTAATGCTGGGCCACAGCGCAGCCACCTGGGAACAAACCCGCGCGGCCTTTGACGCCGGTGCTGACGGATTGGTTCACTGCTATAACGGCATGACTGGCTTACATCACCGGGAGCCCGGAATGGTTGGCGCAGGGTTAACCGACCCTCGTGCCTGGCTGGAGCTTATTGCTGACGGACACCACGTCCACCCGGCGGCCATGAAACTGTGCTGCTGCTGCGCGAAAGACAGACTGGTGCTGATCACCGATGCCATGCAGGCTGCAGGAATGCCAGGCGGGCGCTATACGCTCTGCGGCGAGGAAGTGGAAATGCGCAGCGGAATTGTGCGTACCGCGTCCGGTGGACTGGCTGGCAGCACGCTCTCGGTTGATACAGCAGTACGTAATATGGTCGAGTTGACCGGGGTAACGGCAGAAGAAGCAATTCATATGGCCTCTCTCCACCCCGCACGTCTATTGGGCATCGATCGCCTACTGGGGTCGTTAGCGGTGGGCAAACGTGCCGACGCGATCGCGCTAAATAGCGGGCTGCATTTACAACAGATTTGGATTCAGGGTCAGGCTCTCCCCCTTTGACCTTTCATTATATCTTCTATTGGCCTGCGGTCTTCGATCGCAAGGCCTTTCTTTTCCTTTCGCTTGAGTAAATGCCTGGCCACCTTTCAACAAATCTCATCCTTATAGATCAATAAGATAATCGCACCTTTCGTTCTCACGATCACAAATTTCGTTTTATTTCATTTCGAATCATTGCTCTTTCGATTTCTTTCCTATAGATTTTAATCAATCGACATGATGAACAAATGAAACGAAACGAAAGATGGCGATAAATCGCCAGTGTCTTAAGTGGAGTTTACGAGACTAAGGACTTAAGTTATGCCAGAAACCTATACCCCTGTTACTGCGGTAACAGGCACCTGGACCGAAGAAGAGATCCGTCAACAACCTGCCAGTTGGATCCGTTCTCTCACCAATATCGACAATATTCGATCCACCATTGATAGCTTTCTTGCGCCATTGTTGCGCAAAAACGATCTGCGGATCGTACTGACCGGGGCCGGGACCTCAGCGTTCATTGGCGACATCATCGCTCCGTGGCTGGCAAGCTATACCGGAAAAAATATCAGTGCTGTGCCGACCACAGACCTGGTCACCAATCCGATGGATTACCTGAGTCCCGCACATCCGCTGTTACTAGTTTCTTTCGCTCGCTCAGGTAACAGCCCAGAAAGCGTTGCGGCAGTGGAACTGGCTAATCAGTTTGTGCCTGAGTGTTATCACCTGCCGATCACCTGCAACGAAGCAGGTAGCCTGTATCAAAACGCAGTCGCAAGCGACAACGCCTTTGCTCTGTTAATGCCCGCAGAAACGCATGACCGCGGTTTTGCCATGACCAGCAGCATTACCACCATGATGGCCAGTTGCCTGGCAGTATTCGCCCCAGAGAAATTCAACAGTCAGACCTTCCGCGACGTGGCCGATCGGTGCCAAACGATCCTGACTTCCCTGGGCAATTTCAGCGACGGTGTATTTGGCAATGAGCCCTGGAAACGGATCGTCTATCTCGGTAGCGGTGGATTACAGGGGGCGGCACGAGAATCTGCACTGAAAGTCCTGGAGCTGACAGCGGGCAAACTTACTGCATTCTATGACTCTCCGACCGGTTTTCGTCACGGTCCAAAATCGTTGGTTGATAACGAAACGCTGGTAGTGGTCTTTGTTTCCAGCCACCCCTATACACGCCAATATGATCTCGATCTGTTAGCAGAGTTACGCCGCGATCGGCAGGCGCTGCGGGTTGTCGCGATTTCTGCACAAACCCATGAGGTGATTGAAGCTGGTCCACATATTTTGCTGCCGCCAGCACGCTCTTTCATCGATATGGAATTGGCGTTCTGCTTCCTGATCTATGCCCAGGTTTTTGCTTTGACGCAATCCATCAATATCGGCAATACACCAGACACACCTTCTGCCAGCGGCACTGTTAACCGCGTTGTACAGGGCGTTGTTATTCATCCCTGGAACGCCTAAAAGGATCGTTTTATGAGCATTATTTCTACTAAATATCTCCTGCTGGATGCACAAAAAAAAGGCTACGCCGTACCCGCCTTCAACATTCATAACGCTGAGACTATCCAGGCGATCCTTGAAGTGTGCTATGAAATGCAATCGCCGGTTATCCTTGCCGGAACACCGGGTACCTTTAAACATATCGCACTGGAAGAGATCTATGCGCTGTGCAGCGCTTATTCCATCAGCTACGGTATACCGCTGGCGCTGCACCTCGATCACCATGAGTCGCTGGACGATATCCGCCGTAAAGTAAATGCTGGTGTACGCAGCGCAATGATTGACGGCAGCCACTTTCCGTTTGAAGAAAACGTGAAACTGGTGAAATCCGTTGTGGATTTTTGCCATGCCAAAGATTGCAGCGTGGAAGCTGAGCTGGGCCGCCTCGGTGGCGTAGAAGATGATATGAGCGTGGATGCGGAAAGCGCCTTCCTTACCGATCCACAAGAAGCCAAACAGTTTGTTGAGCGTACCGGCGTAGACAGCCTTGCCGTTGCCATCGGCACTGCACACGGGTTGTATACCAAAACGCCCAAAATCGATTTCCAGCGACTGGGTGAAATTCGTGAAGTGGTGGATATTCCGCTGGTACTACATGGTGCAAGCGATGTCCCTGACGAATACGTTCGTCGCACGATCGAGCTTGGCGTGTGCAAAGTTAACGTTGCTACCGAACTGAAAATTGCCTTTGCCGATGCGGTCAAAGCGTGGTTTGCGGAAAATCCACAAGGTAATGATCCTCGTTATTACATGCGGGTCGGTATGGATGCGATGAAAGAGGTGGTGCGTAGCAAAATCAATGTATGTGGTTCTGCAAACAAATTGATGGCTACCTGCGAATTATCGTGATTATCATTATATTTCTTCGCGAGTGCTATCTGCATGATGTCAGGTAGCGCTCATCGTTAGAATAGTAGAGGATAATTATACTTTAATATCACATTGAATGAATTCATATATTTGATACTGCAATAATAATATATTTCAATAATCTATGTTATTCAATCTTTTTATGGCGAGGATTTAAATATGACTAGTCCAAATATTCTATTAACCCGCATTGATAATCGATTAGTACATGGACAGGTTGGCGTCACATGGACATCTACGATTGGCGCTAACCTGTTGGTCGTTGTTGATGATGACGTTGCTCAAGATGAGATCCAGCAGAAATTAATGGGCATCACTGCTGAAACTTACGATTTTGGCATCCGTTTTTTTTCCATAGAAAAAACCATAAACGTCATCGGTAAAGCCGCGCCACATCAGAAAATTTTTCTTATTTGTCGGACTCCGCAAACGGTAAGACGATTGCTTGAAGGCGGCATAAAACTTGACGACGTCAACGTGGGCAATATGCATTTTTCTGAAGGAAAAAAACAGATCAGCAGCAAAGTTTACGTTAACGGGCAAGATCTTGATGACCTTCAGTTTATAAAAAAACAGGGCGTTAACATTTTTATTCAGGATGTCCCTGGAGATCAAAAAGAACAGATTCCTGATTAAAAGACCATACAACTTTTTCATAATAAAAGGATTTATTTACTTGAGGTGATCTATATGCATGAAATAACCCTTATTCAGGGTATATCCCTGGCTGCATTAGTCTTCTTTTTAGGAATTGATTTTTGGCTGGAAGCCTTATTTTTATTCAGGCCGATTATTGTATGTACTTTAACTGGCGCGATTCTGGGTGATATTCATATTGGCCTGATAACGGGTGGTTTGACCGAATTGGCTTTTGCTGGCCTGACCCCCGCAGGAGGTGTACAGCCACCCAATCCAATCATGGCCGGTTTAATGACCACGGTTATCGCATGGTCTACTGGCGTGGATGCCAAAACGGCCATCGGCCTTGGTTTGCCCTTCAGCCTTCTAATGCAATACGTAATATTATTCTTTTACTCAGCATTCTCTCTGTTCATGGCAAAAGCTGATAACTGTGCAAAAGAAGCAAACACAAGCGCATTTTCGCGTCTGAATTGGCTGACAACGCTGATTGTTGCTTCTTCATACGCCATCATCGCCTTCTTATGTACATATCTGGCCCAGGGCGCTATGCAGTCTCTGGTAAAAGCCATGCCCGCCTGGTTAACACATGGATTTGAAGTGGCCGGAGGCATTTTGCCCGCAGTCGGTTTTGGTTTGTTGCTCCGTGTGATGTTCAAAGCACAGTACATACCTTATCTGATAGCTGGCTTCCTCTTCGTTTGCTACATCCAGGTTAATAACCTTCTGCCCGTCGCGGTATTGGGCGCAGGCTTCGCCGTATATGAGTTTTTCAATGCGAAAGCCAAACAGCAGGCTCAACCTCAGCCTGTCACTAATAAAAACAATGAAGAAGAGGACTATAGCAATGGGATCTGAAATCAGTAAAAAAGACATTACTCGCCTTGGCTTTCGCTCGTCACTTCTTCAGGCCAGCTTTAACTATGAAAGGATGCAGGCAGGTGGTTTTACCTGGGCTATGCTCCCGGTACTGAAAAAAATCTATAAGGGTGATAAAGCCGGTCTCAGCGCGGCGATGAAAGATCATTTAGAATTTATCAATACCCACCCTAACCTGGTCGGTTTTCTGATGGGATTGTTAATCTCAATGGAAGAAAAGGGAGAAAACCGAGATACCATTAAAGGCTTGAAAGTGGCGCTTTTTGGACCTATCGCCGGGATCGGCGATGCCATTTTCTGGTTCACCTTACTGCCTATTATGGCGGGGATCTGTTCCTCTTTCGCCAGCCAGGGAAACATACTGGGTCCCATTTTGTTTTTCGCCGTTTATTTGATGATCTTTTTCCTGCGCGTCGGCTGGACGCATGTCGGTTATTCAGTAGGAATAAAGGCCATCGATAAAGTACGTGAAAATTCGCAGATGATAGCCCGCTCAGCAACGATCCTCGGGATCACTGTTATTGGCGGACTAATCGCATCCTATGTGCACATTAGCGTTGTAACTTCTTTTGCGATCGATAGCACCCACAGCGTGGCATTACAGCAGGATTTCTTCGATAAAGTATTCCCGAATATTTTACCGATGGGCTACACGTTGCTGATGTACTACCTGTTAAGAGTGAAAAAAGCACATCCAGTACTGTTAATCGCAGTGACGTTTGTACTGTCTATTATCTCGTCAGCACTTGGCATTCTTTAAACGAAAAGAGGATGAAGCGGCCTGCAACATCCTCCTTCAAAAGGACTCGAAAAATGCAATATACCCAGTACTGCGACAATTATGACGTATTAAGCGATCGCGCCAGCGAACTGTTAATTACGCTGATACAGAACAAACCTGATGCAACCATCTGTCTGGCAACAGGAGGCACGCCGCTTCTCACCTATCGCTACTTTGTCGAGAAAATTAACCAACGTAAGATCGATCATGAGCAGGTGGTTTTCGTGAAACTGGACGAGTGGGTCGGTATTCCGTTGAACTCACCTGCAACGTGTGAATCTTTCCTGCAACAACACATCGTTCAACCATTGGGTTTACGAGCAGAACAGTTGGTCGGTTTTCAATCTGAAAATGTTAACGAGCAGGAATGCGAACGCGTCACAGAGATTATTGCCAGCCGGGGCGGCCTCGATTTATGTCTGCTCGGAATCGGAAAAAATGGTCATTTGGGGTTGAATGAACCGGCAGAGTCCCTGGAACCGTTTTGCCATATCAGCGTCCTTGACGAAGAAACGCGCCATCACGACATGTTAAAAACGGCGGCTAATCGCGTAACTCACGGTATTACGCTGGGTTTGAAGGACATCCTGAATGCAAAAGAGATCTTGCTGCTGATAGCAGGTGAAGGGAAGCACGACGCGGTAGAAAATTACCTGGCCGCCACCGTTACTACGACTATTCCTGCTTCATTTTTATGGTTACACCGCAATGTGAGTTGCCTCATTGACGGCTCACAATATCCTGATAAATAGAATTTACAACACTTGCCACATCCCCCCTTTTGTCGCGCCAACGCGTTGCAGTTTGCCTTTTAGCTGCAACGCTTTCAGCGATTTCTTCCGACATTTCTTCCGACATTTCTTCCGACAAGCCGACAATTAATACAGGCCCTCTTACTCCCCCTGCTGTTCCAGCGCGTGCTTGTACAATGCATTCTTCTTCACGCCATGGATTTCAGCGGCCAGCGCGGCGGCCTTTTTAAGCGGCAGTTCTGCCTGCAATAAGGCCAATGTACGGAGCGCATCGGCAGGAAGGTCGTCTTCTTGCGCTTTATGCCCTTCGACGATCAGCACCATTTCGCCTTTACGACGGTTTTCATCTTCCTTGACCCACGCCAGCAGTTCGCCAACCGGTGCGCCGTGAATAGTTTCCCAGGTTTTGGTCAACTCACGCGCCAACACCACGTAGCGGGATTCGCCCCAGACGGCAACCATGTCCTCCAGGCTATCCAGCAAACGGTGGGTGGATTCATAAAAAATGAGCGTACGTGGTTCGGCCTCAATGGCTTTCATCGCATCACGACGCCCTTTCGACTTGGCAGGCAGAAAACCTTCATAGCAAAAGCGGTCTGAAGGCAGACCAGCAGCGCTCAGGGCAGCAATCGCCGCGCAAGGGCCTGGTAGGGGAACAACGCGGATCCCCGCTTCGCGACAGGTACGCACCAGATGGTAGCCAGGATCGTTAATCAGCGGCGTTCCGGCATCGGAAACCAGAGCAATGTTTTGCCCTTCTTTGAGCTTTGCCACCAGCGTTTCGGCCTTTTGCTGCTCGTTGTGGTCATGCAGGGCGAACAATCGCGCGTTAATCGCGAAGTGTTGTAACAATAGTCCTGTATGACGAGTATCTTCAGCGGCAATCAAATCAACGGCTTGTAAAACTTCGAGCGCTCGTTGGGTAATATCAGCCAAATTTCCTATAGGAGTAGGTACAATAAAGAGTTGGCCTTGAGAATTATCCGCCGATTCGTGTTGTTTCATTGTGTCGTCCGTATTGCCGATTTAATATTGAGCATTGAGTAAAAAAATATCACTGGATACAGTATGGTACCCTCAACATTTTCTCGTTTGAAAGCCGCACGCGCGCTGCCAGTCATTCTGGCAGCACTGATTTTCGCAGGCTGTGGCACCCAGGCGCCAGACCAGAGTGCAGCCCATATGCAGGGCACTGCGCAGGCTGATTCCGGCTTTTATCTGCAACAAATGCAGCAAAGCTCAGATGATAGCAAGACCAACTGGCAATTACTCGCCATTCGTGCACTGCTGAAAGAAGGCAAGAGCCAGCAGGCCATCGAGCTGTTCAACCAGCTACCGCAGAAACTAAGCGATACCCAGCGTCGTGAGCAGTCACTGCTGGCCGTCGAGATTAAGCTTGCGCAGAAAGATGTCGCTGGCGCACAGGCTCTGCTGGACAAACTCACCCCTGCCGATTTCGATCAAAACCAGCAGGCACGGTACTGGCAGGCGCAAATCGACGTCAACCAGGGTCGCCCGTCGTTGACACTACTGCGCGCCCTGATCGCCCAGGAGCCGTTGCTGGCCGCAAATGCTAAGCAGAAAAACATGGACGCCACCTGGCAGGCGCTGTCATCCATGACCCAGGAGCAAGCGCAGGCGCTGGTCATCAATGCGGATGAAAACGTGCTGCAAGGCTGGCTGGATCTCCAGCGCGTCTGGTTCGATAACCGTAACGATCCGGACATGATGAAAGCCGGCATTGCTGACTGGCAAAAACGTTATCCACAGAACCCGGGGGCAAAACTGTTGCCAACGCAGTTGGTTAACGTGCAGAGCTTTAAGCCCGCCTCCACCAGCAAAATTGCGCTGCTGCTGCCGCTAAACGGTCAGGCCGCTGTATTTGGCCGTACTATCCAGCAAGGCTTTGAAGCTGCGAAAAACATGGGCACTCAACCCGTAGCAGCCCCAGTTGTTGCCGCGCCTGCTGCTGATACAGCAGCCATGGCGACCACAGAACAGCCGCAAACGACTGACGGTGTTGCCAGCCCTTCTCAGGCGTCAGTAAGCGATCTAACCAACGAGACGTCAGCGCAACCAGAAGCTGCAGCCCCGCAGCCAACAGTGCCTGCACAGCCAACGACCGCCAGCGCGCCGGCGAATCCGTCCGCTGAGCTGAAAATCTACGACACCTCATCACAGCCGCTGAATCAGATCCTGGCTCAGGTTCAGCAGGATGGCGCCAGCATCGTGGTTGGCCCGCTGTTGAAGAATAATGTTGAAGAGCTGATGAAAAGCAACACGCCATTAAACGTCCTGGCGCTTAATCAGCCAGAGGCGGTGAAAAACCTGCCGAACGTCTGCTACTTCGCCCTGTCGCCAGAAGATGAAGCGCGCGACGCCGCGCGTCACATCCGCGATCAAGGAAAACAGACGCCGCTGCTTTTGACCCCGCGGAGTGCGTTAGGCGATCGCGTTGCCAACGCCTTTGCGCAGGAGTGGCAAAAGCTTGGTGGCGGCGTAGTGCTGCAGCAGAAGTTCGGCTCCACTGCTGAGCTGAAAATGGGCGTCAACGGCGGCTCGGGGATTTCCCTGACGGGCAGCCCGGTGGCCTCCTCTGTACCCACGCAGCCTGGCGTAACCATTGGCGGTCTGACGATACCGGCAGCGCCAACCGATGCGCAAATCACCGGCGGTGGTCGTGTTGATGCCGTGTATATTCTGGCGACGCCGGAAGAAATTGCATTTATTAAGCCGATGATCGCTATGCGTAACGGCAGCCAGAGCGGTGCCACGTTGTACGCCAGCTCCCGCAGCGCGCAGGGAACTGCCGGCCCGGATTTCCGTCTGGAGATGGAAGGCTTGCAGTACAGCGAAATTCCGATGCTGGCAGGCGCTAATGCGCCTCTTATGCAGCAAGCGCTTGGCGCGGTGCGTAACGACTACTCGCTGGCGCGTATGTACGCCATGGGCGTCGATGCCTGGTCGCTTGCCAACCACTTCTCGCAAATGCGTCAGGTGCAGGGTTTCGAAATTAACGGCAACACCGGGGCCTTAACCGCAACGCAGGATTGTGTGATTAACAGGAAGTTATCATGGCTCAAATACCAGCAAGGACAAGTCGTCCCCGCCAGTTAACGAGTAAACAGACCGGTGACGCGTGGGAATCCACCGCGCGTGACTGGCTGCAGAGCAAAGGACTGCATTTTATCGCCGCCAACGTGCGTGAACGTGGCGGCGAAATTGACCTGATAATGCGTGAAGGCAACACCACCGTATTTGTTGAGGTTCGCTACCGACGCTCAGCCTTGTTTGGCGGTGCGGCGGCGAGTGTGACCCGGAGCAAACAACACAAATTATTACAGACCGCCCGCTTGTGGCTTGCGCGCCACAATGGGAGTTTTGATACTGTGGATTGCCGGTTCGATGTGTTAGCCTTCACCGGAAATGATGTTGAGTGGTTTAAGGACGCGTTCAACGACCGCTCATAGTTGAAGATTCAGAGCCTGGTTCTTAAGGATTAGCGTGTTAGATAGAATTAAAGTCTGCTTTACAGAAAGCATTCAAACTCAGATAGCTGCGGCTGAAGCTCTTCCGGATGCGATCTCCCGTGCAGCCATGACGCTGGTTCAGTCCCTGCTCAATGGCAACAAAATTCTCTGTTGTGGTAATGGGACGTCCGCTGCCAATGCACAGCATTTTGCTGCCAGTATGATCAATCGTTTTGAAACAGAACGGCCAAGTTTACCTGCGATTGCACTAAACACTGATAATGTGGTCTTAACTGCGATTGCCAACGATCGCCTGCACGACGAAGTTTATGCAAAACAAGTCCGTGCGCTGGGACATGCAGGTGATGTTCTGCTGGCAATCTCTACGCGTGGTAATAGCCGCGATATCGTAAAAGCCGTTGAAGCCGCCGTAACACGCGACATGACAATCGTCGCGCTGACCGGGTATGACGGAGGGGAGCTGGCCGGATTACTGGGGCCGCAGGATGTTGAAATCCGTATTCCCTCACACCACAGTGCCCGCGTTCAGGAAATGCACATGCTGACGGTCAACTGCCTTTGCGATCTCATCGATAACACGCTTTTCCCTCACCAGGATGATTAAGGAGTACACATGAAGGCATTTTCGCCGCTTGCTGTGATTATCGCTGCACTGCTGCTGCAAGGCTGTGTCGCTGCTGCCGTTGTCGGAACTGCTGCTGTCGGCACCAAAGCCGCGACGGATCCCCGCAGCGTCGGCACCCAGGTAGATGATGGAACCCTGGAATTACGTGTCAATACGGCGTTGTCGAAAGATGCCCAAATCAAGAAGGAAACGCGAATCAACGTGAGCGCGTATCAGGGTAAAGTGCTGCTGGTTGGTCAGTCGCCGAATAGCGAACTGTCTGCGCGGGCAAAACAGATTGCGATGGGCGTAGAAGGTACGACTGAGGTCTTTAATGAGATCCGTCAGGGCCAGCCAATTGGCTTGGGCGATGCGTCCAACGATACCTGGATCACCACCAAAGTACGTTCCCAGTTGCTGACCAGCGATCAGGTGAAATCCTCTAATGTGAAAGTCACCACCGAAAACGGGGAAGTGTTCCTGTTGGGTCTGGTAACTGAGCGTGAAGCGAAGGCGGCGGCGGACATCGCCAGCCGGGTAAGCGGCGTGAAACGCGTCACTACGGCCTTTACGTTTATTAAGTAATACAGATGCCGGATAGCGACGCATGGGCGTCTTATCCGGCCTACAGGCATAATCGTTTGTAGGTCAGATAAACGCCAGCGCCATCCGGCATTTTATTTGGCCCTTTCGCGTAGCTCGGAAGAGGTCAGGATCGAAACCCCTTCATGCCCAGGCGCCAGTGCCTCCGCCAGCATTGCCCGCGCAACATCGCGTGCTTCAATCGACTTCCAGTTACCCGGCAGCAGCCTGAACAACGGCGCTAAAAACATCTCATTCGTCCGCTGTTTGTCCCTATCCCCCAGTAGCATTGAAGGTCGGACAATCGTCAGCCGTGGCCAATTCTGCGCGATCAGCGCCTGCTCCATTTCACCTTTCACCCGGTTATAGAAAAACGGTGAATTCGCATTGGCGCCCATCGAACTCACCACCAGCATATGCTGGGCGCCTAACCGGCGTCCCGTCAGGGCCGTATCCACCACCAGCGTATAGTCAGCATGGATAAACGCCTCTTTGCTGCCCGCTTCACGTCGGGTGGTCCCCAGGCAACAAAAGACAATATCGACCGGTTCGGTAACCTGCGCCAGAGCATCGGTTAGCTGCGGATCATGGGGGTTATAGATGCCAACCGTATCAGCCAGCGGTCGACGCGTTGGTGCCGTGATGGCATTGATCCGGGGTTCATTGAGCAGCATACGCAGCAAATTTCCGCCTACCAGCCCCGTTGCGCCCGTTATTAACACCTGACTCATCCTCGCTCCTTTACAGATTTGTCCGTCTTGCGCTCTCAGCCTCAGCGACCAGACTTAATAGTTCGTGAGGTAATTATCCATCAACATGGAAATTCTGCCTCATCCGCATGCCATTCAACGGAGGAAACATGAGCAAGAAAATTGCCGTTTTAATCACTGATGAGTTTGAAGATTCAGAATTTACATCGCCAGCTGCAGAATTTCGTCAGGCCGGGCATGAAGTCATCACCATTGAAAAACAGGCGGGCAAAACGGTGAAGGGGAAAAAAGGAGAGGCCAGCGTAACCATCGACAAAGCGATCGAAGATGTACGCCCTTCTGATTTTGACGCCCTGCTGTTGCCTGGCGGTCACTCACCGGATTACCTGCGCGGTGACGAGCGTTTCGTGACCTTTACCCGGGATTTTGTTAACAGCGGCAAACCGGTGTTTGCTATCTGCCACGGTCCACAGCTGCTTATCAGCGCGGATGTCATTCGCGGACGTAAGCTTACCGCTGTGAAGCCTATCATCATCGATGTGAAAAACGCCGGCGCCGAATTTTACGATCAGGAAATGGTGAATGATAACGATCAGTTGGTAACCAGCCGTACCCCAGACGATCTCCCGGCGTTTAACCGTGAGGCATTACGTATTCTCGGCGCGTGAGTCACGTAGCCAGAGCATCTTTTTACCGAAGCCCAGCGTGTTGTCCGTGAATTTGACTTCATCCAGTCGAATCTCCCACACGGGCGCAGGCAGCATTCTGGCGACGGGGAAACGGCGGTTGTAGGCCTTACGCGCAACTTCGCTCTCTTGCCCTTCAAGACGCCGGATTTCCCCTTTGAACTGTACGCCACGAATCAGGGCGACCGTTTTGGGCTGACCATTTACCGTGCCGGCAATCGGTGCGCGGGGTCCGGACATCTGCGCATGGCGCGTTTTCTCTTCAGTCAGCACATAAAACACCATCTTCTGCGCATCAAACAGGTAAAACGCATTGGCGCACCATAATTCACCTTCATGATGTACGCACCAGGTCACGACGTGCTGCTTTGCCAGCCAGCGGGTCACCGCAGTCAGTGTTTCCATTTCTGTTCTCTTTTATACTGTAGGCCTGAAAATTATCACGTCGATGGTGACAATGACACCCTGGTATCTGTACCTGATCCGTACCGCGGACAACGCCTTATACACCGGAATAACCACCGATGTGCAACGCCGCTATAAGCAGCATCAAAGTGGGAAAGGCGCGAAGGCGCTACGCGGAAAGGGGGAACTCACGTTGGCATTTGCGGCGCAGGTTGGCGACCGTTCGCTGGCCCTGCGCATAGAGTATCGCGTCAAACAGCTCACCAAGCGGCAGAAAGAGCGCCTTGTCGAAGGCGAAGGGTTTGAGGCGCTACTGAGCAGCCTGCAAACCCCGGAGCTTAAAAACGATTGAAGTGGTCGTGGTATTCCACAAGGCCCGTCACGCCTTCCAGCGCATCGTCCGCCAGGCGATGAACCTGGAACGCGCTTTCGGTGCCCGGCCAGCGGCAGCGCAGGTCATGATGTGCTGCCAGCTCAAAGCCAAAGCGGCTGTACAGTGCTGGATCCCCCAGTGTGACCACCGCGGCGTAGCCAAACTCGTTCAGTGAATCGAGTCCTTCATAGACCAGCTGACGCGCCAGCCCCTGCCCCCGGTAGTTTTCATCCACCGCGAGCGGCGCCATGCCGACCCATTGCAGATCTTCGCCCTGAACATCGACAGGACTAAACGCGACGTAACCCACTACCTGACCTTCGTCATCAGTCGCAACCAGACCCAGCGTTAAGAAGCCATCTTCACGCAGGTCGTGCACTAATTTCGCTTCCGCATCGCTCTCAAATGAACGGCGCAGCAGCGCATCAATACCAGGGGCATCAATGGGAATTTCAACTCGAATCAGCATGGCTCACCTACCGAAGTCTGTTTGGTTTCTGGCGGCGTTTTCATCCCCGCCTCAACAAAATCCGCCAACTGCATCAGCATGACGCGCAACGCTTTAGGCATCTGATCCAGTTCGATGGCGTCCATCAGATTTTTTACATACAGCCCTAATTCTGTATCACCTTCAATCACCAGGCGACGCTGGAAGAAAAGCGTATCCGGATCCTGCTTGCGCGCCGCGATCATCAGCAGATCGCTGGCATCGGCGCTAAAACTTACATCCGCATCTGCATTCTGGCTGACAATAAGTTTATCGTTCTCAACAGAGGTATACCATTTGAGGCCAATGTCACGCACATGAATGCTCAGCCAGCGGCCGTCGAGAAACTCCAGCTCCCCATCGGCCAGCGCCTGACTAAACTGCCAGCTCAGGACCTGTTCCAGAACCTGGCGCTTTAGCGCAAAGGGCGTCAGTTTAACCGGTACACTCATCAGAGAAGGACCAAAATGTACTAAGCGTGAACGCAGTTTATCCAACACGAGCTTTACTCCCTGTTTCAATAGTCCTGCTATTTTGCCATATCAAATAAACGACATAGCGGCATAAATCAACAATTCGCTACGAAATTGTTACCTCTTTATTGGTGTCACCAATACGACTTTAACTGCCTCAAATCAAAAATTGTCTCAGCAAGGTTAACTAAAATCCCTCTTCGTTAACATTTCTGCGCCCTTCACGGCGCAACGTTCAGGATAAATTATGGAGCTGCTCTGCCCTGCCGGAAACCTCCCGGCGCTTAAGGCGGCCATCGAGAACGGCGCTGATGCTGTCTACATCGGGCTGAAAGATGATACCAACGCCCGTCATTTCGCCGGCCTTAATTTTACCGAGAAAAAATTGCAGGAAGCGGTGAGTTTTGTTCATCAGCACCGCCGTAAGCTGCACATCGCGATTAACACCTTTGCGCATCCGGATGGTTACGCGCGCTGGCAACGTGCCGTGGATATGGCGGCGCAACTGGGTGCAGATGCGCTAATCCTCGCCGACCTCGCCATGCTTGAGTATGCCGCAGAGCGCTACCCGCATATTGAGCGCCATGTCTCTGTTCAGGCATCTGCAACCAATGAAGAGGCGATTAATTTCTATCATCGCAACTTTGACGTCGCCCGCGTGGTGTTGCCGCGCGTGCTGTCTATTCATCAGGTGAAGCAGCTCGCTCGCGTCACGCCAGTTCCCCTGGAAGTGTTCGCCTTTGGCAGCCTGTGCATTATGGCGGAAGGCCGTTGCTATCTTTCGTCCTATCTGACGGGCGAGTCGCCTAACACGGTTGGCGCCTGTTCTCCAGCCCGTTTTGTACGCTGGCAGCAAACCCAGCAAGGGCTGGAATCCCGCCTTAATGAAGTGCTGATCGACCGCTATCAGGACGGAGAAAACGCGGGTTATCCCACGCTGTGTAAAGGCCGTTATCTGGTTGACGGCGAGCGCTATCATGCGCTGGAAGAACCCACCAGCCTGAATACGCTGGAGCTGCTGCCGGAGCTGCTGGCGGCCAATATTGCCTCGGTGAAAATCGAGGGGCGTCAGCGTAGTCCGGCTTACGTTAGCCAGGTGGCGAAAGTGTGGCGTCAGGCGATCGACCGCTGTATGGCCGACCCGCAAAACTACGCCCCACAGGCCGCGTGGATGGAAACGCTCGGTTCAATGTCCGAAGGCACGCAGACCACGCTTGGCGCGTATCACCGTAAATGGCAGTGAGAGAAGCAATGAAATATTCCTTAGGGCCGGTGCTGTGGTACTGGCCAAAAGAAACGCTGGAAGATTTTTATCAGCAGGCCGCCGTAAGCCAGGCCGACGTTATCTATCTTGGCGAAGCGGTATGCAGTAAACGCCGTGCCACCAAAGTGGGCGACTGGCTGGATATGGCGAAATCATTGGCCGGTAGCGGCAAGCAGGTGGTGCTTTCGACCCTCGCGCTGGTGCAGGCATCGTCGGAGCTGGGCGAACTCAAACGCTATGTTGAAAACGGCGATTTTCTGGTGGAAGCCAGCGATCTTGGCGTGGTAAACATGTGCGCCGAGCGTAAGCTGCCGTTTGTCGCCGGACATGCGCTCAACTGCTACAACGCGGTAACCCTGCGTTTGCTGCTCAAACAAGGTATGGTGCGCTGGTGTATGCCGGTAGAACTGTCCCGCGACTGGCTGGTAAATCTGCTCGACCAGTGTGATGAGCTGGGTATTCGCAATCAGTTTGAAGTAGAGGTGCTGAGCTACGGGCATCTGCCGCTGGCGTACTCTGCACGCTGCTTTACCGCACGCTCTGAGGACCGTCCGAAGGACGAGTGTGAAACCTGCTGCATCAAGTACCCGAACGGGCGCGATGTACTGTCGCAGGAGAATCAGCAGGTCTTTGTCCTCAACGGGATCCAGACCATGAGCGGCTATGTTTACAACCTTGGCAACGAGCTGACGTCGATGCAGGGGCTGGTTGATATTGTGCGTCTGTCCCCTTCTGGCACGGAAACATTCGCCATGCTTGATGCCTTCCGCGCCAATGAAAATGGTACGGCCCCATTACCGCTTGCCGCCCACAGTGACTGCAACGGCTACTGGAAACGACTGGCAGGGCTGGAGTTACTAACTTAAATTCAACAAGTTGCTGATAATTTAATCGTGCCGGATATTTAACATCTCAATATTTGGCACTATTTTAGTAAGCGTTATAAATACTTTCCTGCATATTATTTTAATTAATTAGCTCCTCTATTAATAACATTCTGACATTATTTTTATTAGCCATCACCACGTAAATACATTCTAATAAAACATATAGCCCCCCACAGCCATCCACTCAACAAATACAACCGAAGCTATGCACTACCTTTATTGCGAGAAAAAGACAATATATAACAACAACATAAGACATCCAATTAACACAAAAAAAATGAAATGTACAACCATTATTTTGACAATCGATATTAAGTTTAAATACGTTTATAAATATTACCATGCAAATAAAATCACCCAGCTTGAGATGTAATCTTAAACTTAAATTAGATTATTTAAGATTCTCGAACAGGAATGGAAAAGAATATTTAAATGGAAATACATATAATATTCAATCCTGGATGTATTTAATTCGTAGTCAGGAAATATCTATGAACAAGAAGTTAATTGCGACCGTATTTGCTACCTCTTTGAGTCTTTTTGGAATGACCTCTGCGCAAGCAGAAGAAACAGCGACAGATGTCACTGCACCGGGTGGCACTGTACATTTTGTTGGGCAGGTAGTGAATGCGGGCTGCTCTGTAGCCTCTGATTCTCTCGATTTTACCGTTTACCTTGACCAGGTTCGTGCAACGCATTTAGCCACAGCAGGCACAGCTGCCGGTCAGCCAAAAAGCTTTGAAATTCACCTGGTAGATTGCGACGCCAGCATTGTTAAAACTGCGGCCGTCACCTTCACCGGCCAGACTGACGCTGATGTACCGGCTGCACTGGCGAATACCGCAGGCGCAGGCGCGGCTAAACACGTTGCACTGCAACTGTACGGACCGGACAGCAAAGCCGTTGATATGGGCGTAAAATCAAGCTCTATCGCCGTACTGGATGGTGAAAACACCATTCCGATGAGCGTTGACTACATTGCCACCGACGCCGCAGGCGAAGCGGGTAGCGTAGAAGCCACCGCAACATTCCACATGAACTACGCGTAATGTAGTTCAGCCTTTGCCGCTTTGCGCAATGATGGCGCAGAGTGGCACTGACTCTCCCCATGGACCGAAGCGTTTTCTGTTATAGCGCCCCCGGATTTATTTAATCCATTAGCTTATACAGGCTTCGCGTCCATTTATATTGCACTTCTGAATGTTATTTTTGATATAAAGGAATATGTCATGGTTATCTCATTTGCTAATAGAAAGCAGACCGTTAAAATAGGTTTAGTCCACATGACCGTGGGCGCGTTATCAATAATTTCTTTTGCCGCCAGCGCCGGGGGCGTTTCACTTGGCGCAACGCGCATTGTCTACCCCTTGACTGCGCAACAGGTTTCACTGCCCGTCAGAAACTCTGATAGCCAAAATACGTTTTTAATTAAGTCATGGGTGTCCAATCCGGATGACACTAAATCTGATGAATTTGTCGTAACGCCACCGCTTTTTTCCATTTCGGCAAAACATGAAAATATCGTACGTATCATGTATATCGGTAAACCACTACCGACCGATCGCGAAACAGTATTCTATTTTAACAGTAAAGCCATACCACCGGTTGCCAAAGAAAAGATTAAGCAAAATACCTTACAGATTGCCACTCAAAGCACAATCAAACTGTTTATGCGCCCGGAAAATTTAGCCAGCGCGTCGGTAGATGCCCCGCGCACTCTGCGTTGTAGTATTGCAGGCGGAAAGGCCAGCATGAACAACCCTTCCCCCTATTACGTTACGCTGGTTAATTTCCGTATCGGCGAAAACAAAATCAAAAATACGATGTTGGCGCCGATGTCCACCAGCAGCGTCGACTTTTCCGGCAAGGGTGGCAGCATAAAATTTCAGACGGTAAATGATTTTGGCGCACTGACGCCAGAACAAACATGCAACAGTTAAAAATAATATAACTATTTATAATGATGTGGCTGATATAAATGCAAACAAACTTTTATATTAATAAATTTAAAATCGCACCTCTGACAACAGCACTCATCGCTGTCTTCACGTCATTCTTTACGGAGGCAGAGAATTATTTCAACCCGGCATTTTTTTCAGACGATCCGGACGCGGTAGCCGATCTCTCGCGTTTTACAAACAACGGCGCACAAACGCCTGGTACCTATCGGGTAGATATCTATCTTAATGAAACGTTCACCGGCACCCGCGACGTCGAGTTTAGAGAATCCAGAGATCCTCAAAGCCATCAGCTGCAGCCTTGTCTGTCGGTCGACTACTTGCAAAAAATTGGCATTAATAATAAATCCCCCGGGTTTGCGTCGATAAAAGACGAGTCGTGCGTTGACCTCAGTATCGCTATCCCCGATGCCGCAAGCGAATTTGAGTTTGAAAAACTCCGCCTCAATCTTTCTATTCCGCAAATTGCACTGAGTAATAATGCCAGAGGATACATCCCGCCGGAGCAATGGGACGAAGGGATTAACGCCCTGCTGGTCAACTACAATTTTTCAGGCTCAAACAGTCGCGACGGCAGCGGAGAAAGCAGCGGCGCCAACAGTAACTATTTTCTGGCGCTAAACAGCGGGGCCAACATTGGTCCGTGGCGCTTACGCGATAACTCAACGTGGAGTAAATCGACCACCAGCAGCAAATGGCAACATATTAATACCTATCTTCAACGCACCGTGATTCCCTTAAAAAGCGAACTCACTATTGGGGATGGTTACACCTCATCAGAGCTCTTCGACAGTCTGAACTTTCGTGGCGCACAACTCTCTTCCGATGAGAATATGTTACCCGACAGCCTGAAAGGCTTTGCGCCAACAATACGCGGGATCGCGCAAAGTAACGCCCAGGTTACCGTCAGGCAAAATAATTACATTATTTATCAAACTTACGTCGCGCCAGGGGCTTTTGAAATTACCGATCTCTACCCTACTTCATCGGGCGGTGATTTGGTCGTAGAAGTGAAAGAATCGGATGGCAGAATATCCAGCTACAGCGTACCGTATTCAGCGGTGCCGCTTTTACAGCGCGAAGGCAGGATCAAATATTCGGCGATTGTCGGACGCTCAAGAACAAACAGTTCGCAACAGGAAGAAACGGATTTCGGCCAGTTCTCTCTCAGTTGGGGATTGCCGCACGGTTGGACGTTATACGGCGGCGGTCAGCTGTCCTCCACTTACACCGCGTCGGCACTGGGTTTCGGTGTCAATATGGGCGATTTTGGCGCCGTCTCGCTGGATCTGACGCATGCGCAAAGCGAACTGGCTGATAACAGTCGCCATACCGGGCAATCGCTGCGTTTTCTCTACGCAAAATCACTCAACAACATCGGCACTAACTTCCAGCTGTTAGGCTATCGCTACTCCACCTCTGGGTTTTATACCTTTAGCGATACCACTTATAAAAAGATGGATGGATACACATCCGACCCTGATGACGAAGATGACGATCAGCCTGTATGGGTAAATTACTATAACCTCTATTATTCAAAGCGAGGAAAGGTACAGGTTAATATCTCTCAGCAGCTAAACGGCTATGGCTCCCTTTATTTGTCCGGTAGCAAACAGAGCTACTGGCATACCGATGAAACCAACTCATTATTCCAGATTGGCTACAATACCCAATGGCATAATATGAACATCGGCCTGAGTTATAATTATACCCAATCGCCAGGCCAGCCAAATGCCGATCAAATTGTTGCGCTGAATATTTCCCTGCCGCTTGGCTGGTGGTTGAGCCCCGGCGGCGTTTCACCAACCCAGCGCACTAACTCCATGTTCGCCACACTTAGCACCAGTACCGATAAAGACGGACATACCACGCAAAACGCGGGGGTCAGTGGGTCGCTGCTTGAGGCCAACAATCTGAACTATAACCTGCAGCAAGGGTATGGCAACCAGGGAACCGGCGCCAGTGGAATGGCCAGCCTGAATTACAAAGGCGCGTATAGCGACGTTAACGTGGGATATAACTATAGTGATAACGGAAACTACCAACAGGTTAACTATGGGCTTTCAGGGGGCATTGTGGCGCATGCCGCAGGCATTACGCTCAGCCAGCCGTTGGGCAACACCAATATTCTGGTCGCTATTCCGGGCGCAGAAAATGTTCCGGTAGAAAACAACGAGGGCATAAAAACCGACTGGCGCGGCTATACGGTTATTCCGTATGCCAACGTCTATCGTCAGAACCGAATCGCCCTGGATATTAACGCTCTTGGCGATGATATGGATATCGATGATGCCGTCGTACAGGTTATTCCAACCCATGGCGCCTTAGTCAGAGCTGATTTTAAAGCGCGGATCGGACATCGGGTCTTGGTTACGCTGAAATACCACAATAAACCCGTTCCATTTGGCGCGACCGTGACCCACGACGACACTGAAAGCAGCAGTATCGTTGGCGATGACGGCGTCGTGTATCTTGCCGGGCTGCCGCCGCAAGGGGGGTTAAATGTGCAATGGGGAACCGGTAGCGATGCCCGGTGCCATGCAACCTATGCGCTTGATGCTAACGCTATTCGCCCCGTTAATAAAATTACCGCTCGGTGTATATAATGAAAAAATATCCTCTTCATCTCTTTCTAAAAATAACCGCAACGCTGTTATTTCTCGGCACCATCTCCGAATGCTACGCCGCATATCCAAACAATGCCTGCGGCCCGGCAAACGGTAGTACGACAACAAGTTACGTCTTTAATGTCAATTCAACCATCACCAATCCAGAGGACAACAGAGCGGGTGCCTTGCCACCTGTCACTGAATCCAGCAGCGGTCAATTCTCACTATATTGCCAATGTGACCCAACGCTGTATCCCAATGGGGTAGTCACGCATCAATGGACAACCAGCCCGTTGGACATCTTTACCACAGCAAATGGATTAACTTTTTACAATATCAATGAATACATTGCGGCCGCGATAGAGATAAAGGATGAAGGTAATGGTACTTACTACCCTGTTCCATGGAACAACCATTATATTCCCAAAGATGACGGGACATATCCCTGTAACACGGCAGGCGATGAATATCATACCGGGAACCATGTCCGGGTAACGTTTTATATGAAGCGATCCTTTGTCGGCCAGGTCAATATTCCCTCAACCATTATGGCCCAGCTCTGGTATACCGTGACGGATACCTTTATTCCCGGTGAGGCAACAGCAAGCCTGTCAATAAATGGTACGGTGACCGTACCTGAAAGCTGCGAAATTAACGCCGGACAAATACTTACCGTCGAGTTGGGTCAAACGTGGGCCGGTAGCTTTAAAACGCCGGGACAAAAGCCCAAGGGTTATACACCGAAAACCCTTTCCATCCCGGTGCAGTGTAATGATATGGCCTCTACGGCGAATCTGGAATGGCGTATGGTCGCCACCCCTTCGGCAGAATACCCGGATGCCATCCAGTCCAGCAACAACGGGATTGGCGTGGTTGTGGCGGATATGCAGGGAACAACAATCCCACCGGAAACCGGCAAGATCCTGCTGACGCTGAATGATACCTACGCGACGACCATTAACGTGCAGGCCTGGCCGGTGAAAACCATTGAGGGCACCCCTGAAGCGGGCAGCTATAACGCGGTGACCACCATGCGTATTGATTTTCAGTAACCCGCTACGGATAAGCAGAAATGAAAAAATGGATGATCTTTCTGGTCGCCGGTTTGGCCAGTACCGCGCAGGCGGAAAACGAAGTGCCAAACTTAACGTTTAACGGCTCGATTATTGCCGAAGGCTGCGATGTAGCGGTAGCCAGCGAAAATCAGACGGTACATATCGGCGACTTCTCAGTTGCCGTATTTTCCGGTACAGGCAGCGTAAGTTCAGCGAAGAATTTTGAGATTAATCTGGAAAACTGCGTTGGTAAAGGCAGTATTACTTTTTCAGGTGAGTCCAATACGGATAACGGCGCGCTCCTCGCACTCACCAACGCAACTGGTGAAGGCGACAGGGCTTCAGGTGTGGCAATTGAAATATTGGATTTAAATTCAGGTGCACCGCAACCCCTGCCTCTTGGGCAAGCCAGCAGTTTATATACATTGAAGTCCGGTGATAACACTCTCCGCTACCAGTTGCGCTATAAGGCCACTCAGAATGTGGTAACGCCGGGTAGTGCCAATGCGGTGATGTATTTCGATATGCTCTATCAGTGAGGCAGAGGAATGACAAAATATCTTTTTATCCTGTTTTCTGCTTTATCGCTGGGCCACATTTCAATTGCTTTCGCCGACGATCACAGCGGAACCATCAATATCACGGGTTCGATTAACGCTCATACCTGTGAAGTCGCTGCCGCATCGAAAGATTTTACCGTTGCCCTTGGGCAGTTTCATCCGCAAGATTTTCTTCAGACGGGTGCCGTAACCTCCATGCAGGGATTTATCATCACCCTGGAAAAATGTGCATATGAAGTCACGACGGCGACGGTCACATTCAATGGTGAATCCGACACCGACCGTCCGGAGCTGCTAAAAGTGGATGCTTCAGCCGAAAGCGCTACCGGGCTTGCTGTGGCAATTTTAGACAGCAACAGAGCGATTATCCCATTAAAAACCGAGAGCCCCGCTTATACGTTAAGTTCTAATTCGGTACAAATCTTTGACCTGCAATTTTATGCCCAGTATATCTCCACCCGCACGATTGTAACGCCGGGCGATGCCGGTGCCACCGCCACCTTCCAACTGCACTATGAATAATTATTACGTCGTTATTGCTTTGCTACTGTTCGGGAGTAGCTGCGGTGGCCATGCTGGCGTCGTTGCTGGTGGCACACGGTTTATTTTTGATGCCGATGCCGGCAGTCTGTCCATCACCTTAAAAAATACCGACAGCGCAACCTGGCTGGTCAAAAGCAGCATTAATAACACGCTACAATGGCCCGGGGCCGAACCGATCCACGGGATGACGCCTTTTACTGTAACGCCGCCCCTTTTTGCGCTTGCGGGAGAAAAAGAAAATAAGATTCGGATAGTTAAAACCGCAGAGGATTTACCCGTCGACCGTGAAAGCCTGTATGAATTGCTGATCACCGCCATTCCTTCTGGAAAAATGGAAAAGAACTCGGTACAGGTCGCCCTGCGCTCACGTTATAAACTCATTTATCGTCCTCCTGGGCTATCTGGGATCCCAGAGCAAGCATACCAGCAGATTCACTGGCAGTGGCGACAGGACGGGTCGTTGGAGATCGGCAATCCGACCCCTTATTATGTGACGCTGACATCGGTGCGAGTGAATGGGAATATTGAAGAGAATGCCGGGGTTGTCGCCCCATTTAGTCAGCGTTCTGTTTCCTGGTGCCAAAATACAACCCTATGCAAAGTACAGTGGCGAACGCTGGATGATGTGGGTAAAGAACTCACCGCAATGAATATCACATTGACACAAGCGCCATGATTAATCCCCAATGATAAACAGCTCACTTTGTTAACAACATTCGCTAATCTTTAATGCAGTATTAAAAGATTAACCGGTAACAAAGTGAGCCGTTATGACTGACAAAACTATTCCGTTCTCGGTGCTGGATCTGGCGCCGATCCCTGAAGGATCTTCAGCAAAAGAGGCCTTCACGCACTCGCTTGATCTCGCTCAACTGGCCGAAAAACGCGGTTACCAACGTTATTGGCTGGCAGAGCATCACAACATGACCGGCATCGCCAGCGCCGCTACCTCAGTGCTGATTGGCTATCTGGCTGCTAATACCACCACGCTGCATCTCGGGTCTGGCGGCGTTATGCTGCCCAACCATTCGCCGCTGGTTATCGCCGAGCAGTTTGGCACCCTGAACACGCTGTATCCGGGACGCATCGATCTCGGGCTTGGCCGTGCGCCAGGGAGCGATCAGCCGACGATGCGCGCACTGCGCCGCCATATGAGTGGTGATATTGATAACTTCCCACGCGACGTAGCTGAACTGGTGGACTGGTTCGACGCCCGCGATCCGAATCCCCATGTACGCCCGGTTCCAGGCTATGGCGAGCAGATCCCGGTCTGGTTATTAGGTTCCAGCCTGTACAGCGCACAGCTGGCGGCTCAGCTGGGTTTGCCGTTTGCCTTCGCCTCGCACTTTGCTCCGGATATGCTGCACCAGGCACTGCATCTGTATCGCAGCCAATTCAAGCCCTCAGCGCGGCTGGCAAAGCCGTATGCGATGGTGTGCATCAACATCATAGCCGCCGACAGCAATCGCGACGCCGAGTTTCTTTTCACCTCCATGCAGCAGGCATTTGTGAAACTGCGTCGTGGCGAAACCGGCCAGCTACCGCCGCCGGTAGAGAATATGCATCAGCTGTGGTCCGCTTCTGAGCAGTACGGCGTACAACAGGCGCTGAGTATGTCGCTGGTCGGTGATAAGGCAAAAGTGCGGCATGGTCTCGAGGCGATTTTGCGTGAAACCCAGGCTAATGAGATTATGGTTAACGGCCAGATTTTTGATCATCAGGCACGTCTACATTCGTTTGATTTGGCGATGGGCGTGAAAGAAGAGTTGCTGGTGTAGCGCGGTTTGTGCCGGATGGCGGCTGCGCCTTATCCGGCCGACTCAATCTCTGTAGGCCCGGTAAGCATAGCGCCACCGGGCAATTGTTCTACTGGTACACCGGCAGCAGGTTAACGCTCGACAGAATATGGATAACCGCGTTACCGATACCGAACACCAGGATCAGCGCAATCATCGGCTTGCCGCCCCAGACGCGGAATTTCGGGCTACCGAAACGCTCGCGTGATTTACGTGCCAGCAGCGCCGGAACAATAGCGGCCCAGATGGTTGCCGCGAGTCCTGCATAGCCAATGGCGTACAGGAAACCGTTCGGCCACAGCAGGCCACCGATAATTGGCGGAACAAACGTCAGCAATGCCGTTTTAAAACGTCCCATTGCCGAGTCATCAAAGCCAAACAGATCCGCCAGATAGTCAAACAGACCGAGCGTAACGCCGAGGAATGAACTCGCCACCGCAAAGTTGGAGAACACCACCAGCAGCAGATCCAGACTGCGGCTGTTTAGTACGCCGCTCAGCGCCTGGACCAGCACATCAATGTTACCGCCTTGCTGTGCAATACCAATAAATTCCGGACGCGGAATATTACCCATCGTCCCCAGCAACCATACGGTATACAGCACCAGCGCCAGCAGCGTGCCGTACACCAGACACTTAACGATGGTCTTCGGATCTTTGCCGTAGTACTTCATCAGGCTCGGGACATTGCCGTGATAGCCAAATGAGGCCAGACAGAACGGCAGCGTCATCAGCAGGTACGGCGTATACGAAGCGTTGCTCTGCGCCACATTAAACAATGTTGCTGGCTGTACGTGCCCCAGCAGACTGCCGAAGGTCAGGAAAAAGGTAATCACCTTCGCGCCCAGCACAATTGCCGTCATGCGGCTAACCGCTTTGGTACTTAACCACACCACAAACGCCACCAGCAGCGCGAAGCCAAGACCTGCCGCACGCGCCGGAACGTTCAACGACAGCTCCGAGAAGGTGTGGTGCAGAATCGATCCGCTCGCCGAGATATACGCGTAGGTCAGGATATAGAGAACGAAGGCGATCGAGATGCCGTTCACAACGTTCCAGCCTTTGCCCAGCAGATCTTTCGTGATGGTATCGAAGCTCGAACCAATGCGGTAATTGAGGTTAGCTTCGAGGATCATCAGCCCGGAGTGCAGCATGCAGAACCAGGTGAAGATCAGTGCCGCCATTGACCAGAAGAACCACGCCCCGGACATGACCACAGGCAGAGAAAACATCCCCGCGCCAATAATGGTGCCGCCGATGATCACCACGCCGCCGAGCAGCGAAGGTGACGTTTGGGTGGTGGTTAGTGTTGCCATTTAGCCATCTCTCCAGTGTATTTCCCCGTCATATTTCAAGCTGTAGATGCGTTGGCTGCACTCCGCCATCCCAGTCACTTACTTAAGTAAGCTCCCGGAATGTCCTCGTTTGCCGCCTTCCTACAACTCGAATTATTTAGGGTAACAATTAGCTAATACAGTTTAATGTGCTGCACTGTACCAGTACACGAGTACAAATGAAATAAAAAAAGCCCCAATCATTTCGATCGGGGCTGTATATATTACTTTACGCTGTTAAACCGTGAGGTTTATGCGTCACCGCCGAAACGACGACGACCAGCAGAGTCATCACGACGCGGAGCAGAAGAATCGTCACGACGCGGGCCACGGTTGCCTTCACGACGTTCGCCGCTGAAACGACGACCATCGCCACGACCGCCTTCACGACGTTCGCCGCTAAAGTTACGACCTTCACCGCGACCGCCTTCACGACGCTCACCGCTGAAACGGCCACCGCCACGACGCTCGCCACCGGTGTGCGGAACTGCATCGCCAACCAGCTGCATATTCATCGGCTTGTTCAGGATGCGAGTACGGGTAAAGTGCTGCAGCACGTCGCCCGGCATACCTTTCGGCAGTTCGATGGTGGAGTGGGAAGCAAACAGCTTGATGTTACCGATGTAACGGCTGCTGATATCGCCTTCGTTAGCAATCGCACCAACGATATGACGAACTTCAACACCGTCATCACGACCCACTTCAATGCGGTACAGCTGCATATCGCCAACGTCACGACGTTCACGACGCGGACGGTCTTCACCACCACGGTCATTACGGTCACGCGGGCCACGATCGTTGCGGTCACGCGGGCCACGGTCATCACGGTCGCGGAATTCGCGTTTCGGACGCATCGGCGCATCTGGCGGCAGGATCAGCGGACGTTCGCCCTGAGCCATCTTCAGCAGTGCTGCTGCCAGGGTTTCGATATCCAGCTCTTCTTCCGGCTGCATTTTCGCCAGCAGAGCACGGTACTGATCCAGATCGCTGCTTTCCAGCTGCTGCTGTACTTTAGCAGCGAATTTTTCCAGACGGCGTTTGCCCAGCAGGTCTGCGTTCGGCAGTTCTACTTCCGGAATAGTCAGCTTCATGGTGCGTTCGATGTTACGCAGCAGACGACGCTCGCGGTTCTCAACGAACAGCAGCGCACGACCCGCACGACCCGCACGACCGGTACGGCCGATACGGTGAACGTAAGACTCGGAATCCATCGGGATGTCGTAGTTAACAACCAGGCTGATACGCTCAACGTCCAGGCCACGGGCCGCAACGTCGGTTGCAATCAGAATATCCAGACGGCCATCTTTCAGACGCTCCAGAGTCTGCTCACGCAGAGACTGGTTCATGTCGCCGTTCAGTGCAGCGCTGCTATAACCGCTACGCTCCAGCGCTTCTGCCACTTCCAGGGTCGCATTTTTGGTACGAACGAAGATAATCGCCGCATCAAAATCTTCTGCTTCCAGGAAACGCACCAGCGCTTCATTTTTACGCATGCCCCATACAGTCCAGTAGCTCTGGCTGATGTCAGGACGGGTAGTAACGCTGGACTGGATGCGTACTTCCTGCGGCTCTTTCATAAAGCGGCGGGTAATACGACGAATCGCTTCCGGCATAGTCGCGGAGAACAGAGCGGTCTGATGACCTTCCGGGATCTGCGCCATAATGGTTTCAACGTCTTCGATGAAGCCCATACGCAGCATTTCGTCAGCTTCGTCCAGCACCAGACCGCTCAGTTTGGAGAGGTCCAGAGTACCGCGCTTCAGGTGATCCAGCAGACGACCCGGCGTACCGACGACGATCTGTGGTCCCTGACGCAGGGCACGTAATTGCACGTCATAACGCTGGCCGCCGTACAGGGCAACCACGTTCACGCCGCGCATGTGTTTAGAGAAATCCGTCATGGCTTCTGCAACCTGAACCGCCAGTTCGCGGGTCGGTGCCAGCACCAGAATCTGAGGTGCCTTCAGCTCAGGATCAAGATTGTTGAGCAGCGGTAAAGAGAACGCTGCAGTTTTGCCGCTACCCGTCTGGGCCATACCCAGAACATCGCGGCCGCCCAGCAGATGCGGAATGCACTCTGCCTGGATTGGAGATGGTTTTTCGTAACCCAGATCGTTAAGGGCTTCAAGGATAGGAGCCTTCAGGCCCAGATCTGCAAAAGTGGTTTCGAATTCAGCCATGTAGTACGTGTGCCTCAAAATTAATGGCGGCCAGTCTACATAACTCATCATGAAATTGATCTGCAATTTTCATTGAAAAGTGTGAACCGGCTCAAAGTAGGTGTATTAACGAACAACAACGCCCTCACCCGTGAAGGTGATGGCAATCAAAAAAGATTACGGGCTGATGTGTACGTCAGCTATTGCTGGTCCGATTCTGCCAGGTCATCTTGGTCCTGGCCCAGGAGCGATAATTCCAACAATGCGTATCGGTGCTCAACAAAGTTATGAACGTTGTTAGCCACCGCCAGTTTGAACAATGCCGTAGCGTTGTCCAAATCCCCCAGACTTAGGTAGTACTTACCTAAATAGAAGTTGGTTTCACTGAGATGCTCAGCGAGCGAGGTGTTATCCGTTGCGTCCGCCTTCAGGCGTTCCATCAGCGTTGCTTCGCTAATGTTGCCCAGGTAGAACTCGACAATGTTCCATCCCCATTGCTCTTTATCCGATTTCTCAAAGCGTTGCTTCAACGCTTCTTTAGCCTGCTTCTCATCGAGCTTCTGCTCGGCAAGATAAAGCCACAGACTACGGAAAGGATCATTGGGATCGTCTTGATAAAACGCTAGCAGATCATCTTGCGCTAACTTGTCGCGACCGCCGTAATACAATGCGATACCGCGATTTAAGTGCGCGTAGTTGTAAGTTGGATCAAGCTCAAGTACAGAATCAAACGCTTCATAGGCAGCATCAAAATTGCCTGCCTGCGTTAAATATATACCTAAGTAATTGAATACTTCAGGCATATCTGGCCGGATTGCCAGCGCTTGTGAAAAATCATTTCGCGCCAGTGCCCTCAGACCGAGACTATCATACAACACTCCGCGCTCATATAAAAGCTGTGCGCGTTCATCATCGGTTAAAGCCCGACTGGCAAGAATTTGTTCCATACGTGCCAGAATCACTTCCTGCTGCAAAGTCGGTTGCAATGGTACTGCGAGGACTTCACTCTTACGCCAGGCGGAATTACTGCATCCAGCCAGCGTGAGTGCTGTCGCAACGAAACACCAGCGCAAAAAAGGCTTCATTTCCCACTCCCGAAGACAACGATTGAATGAACGTCCAGGTTCCCCGGTTGCTAACAAGGCATCCTGCCGGGTTAAAAGCCCTCCGCTTTCACGGAGGGCAATGGCAACCTTACTCGCCCTGGCTTGCCGGAGCTTCCGGTTCGCCTGCAGGCTGAGACTGCTCAGTTGCTTCTTTAATGCTCAGACGTACACGGCCCTGGCGATCAACTTCCAGAACTTTGACCGGTACTTCCTGACCCATCTGCAGGTAGTCAGTCACTTTCTCTACGCGCTTGTCAGCGATCTGAGAGATGTGTACCAGACCTTCTTTACCGCCACCGATGGCAACGAATGCGCCAAAGTCAACGATACGGGTCACTTTACCATTGTAGATACGGCCTACTTCGATCTCTGCGGTGATTTCTTCGATACGACGGATAGCATATTTCGCTTTCTCGCCGTCGGTCGCAGCAATCTTCACAGTACCATCATCTTCGATTTCAATGGTGGTGCCGGTTTCTTCGGTCAGAGCACGGATAACAGAACCGCCTTTACCGATAACGTCTTTGATCTTGTCCGGGCTGATCTTGATAGTGTGGATACGCGGAGCGAACTGAGAAATGTCGCCACGCGGTGCGTTGATCGCTTGCTCCATCACACCCAGGATGTGCAGACGCGCACCTTTAGCCTGGTTCAGAGCAACCTGCATGATCTCTTTGGTGATACCTTCAATTTTGATATCCATCTGCAGTGCAGAGATACCGTCGCGGGAACCCGCCACTTTGAAGTCCATATCGCCCAGGTGGTCTTCGTCACCCAGGATGTCAGACAGAACAACATAGTTGTCGCCTTCTTTCACCAGACCCATCGCGATGCCCGCAACGGCCGCTTTGATCGGCACGCCTGCGTCCATCAGCGCCAGGGAAGCGCCGCATACGGAAGCCATGGAAGAAGAACCGTTAGATTCGGTGATTTCAGAAACCACACGCACGGTGTACGGGAATTTATCCAGTTCCGGCATCACTGCCAGCACGCCACGCTTCGCCAGACGACCGTGACCAATCTCACGACGCTTCGGAGAACCGACCATACCGGTTTCGCCTACGCAGTACGGAGGGAAGTTGTAGTGGAACAGGAAGTTGTCAGTACGCTCGCCCATCAGTTCGTCGAGGTTCTGTGCATCACGCGTGGTGCCCAGGGTCGCAGTAACCAGCGCCTGAGTTTCGCCACGGGTGAACAGCGCGGAACCGTGGGTACGCGGCAGAACGCCAGTACGCACGTCCAGGCCACGGATCATGTCTTTTTCACGGCCATCGATGCGCGGCTCGCCTGCCAGTACGCGGCTACGAACAACATTTTTCTCGATAGCGTGCAGGATTTCACCCAGTTCGTTAGCGTCCAGGGTTTCGTCTTCAGCCACCAGAGTCGCGATGGTTTCAGATTTGATCACGTCAACCTGAGCATAACGCTCTTGTTTGTCGGTGATACGGTAAGCATCGCTCAGGCGAGCTTCTGCCAGTGCGGCAACGCGAGCATTCAGCGCTTCGTTGACGGCTTCTGGCTGCCAGTCCCAACGCGGTTTGCCGGCTTCTTTCGCCAGCTCGTTGATAGCCTGAATAACAACCTGCTGCTGTTCGTGACCGAATACTACAGCGCCCAGCATCTGGTCTTCGCTCAGCAGTTCAGCTTCGGATTCAACCATCAGTACGGCAGCTTCAGTACCCGCAACAACCAGGTCCAGCTTGCTTTCTTTCAGTTCGTCCTGAGTCGGGTTCAGTACGTACTGGTCATTGATGTAACCAACACGTGCAGCACCGATCGGGCCGTTGAATGGGATACCAGACAGAGTCAGCGCAGCAGATGCGCCAATCATTGCTACGATGTCCGGGTTAACCTGCGGGTTAACGGAAACAACGGTCGCGATAACCTGAACTTCGTTAACGAAACCTTCAGGGAACAGCGGGCGAACCGGGCGGTCAATCAGACGCGCGATCAGGGTTTCGCCTTCGCTCGGACGGCCTTCACGACGGAAGAAGCTACCCGGGATACGGCCAGCAGCGTAGGTACGCTCCTGATAGTTAACGGTCAGCGGGAAAAAGTCCTGGCCTGGTTTCGCTTTTTTCTGGCCAACAACGGTAACGAATACCGCGGTGTCATCCATGCTAACCATAACAGCGGCAGTCGCCTGACGCGCCATCATGCCGGTTTCCAGCGTAACGGTATGCTGACCATACTGGAATTTACGAACGATCGGATTAAGCAAAATAATATCCTTTCTCTATTTTTTTGACGGCACATTTTGCGCCATCGTTAATACCCGATCTTCTGCGCATCCTCGCGACTAATGACAACCCTAACCCATAAGCATGAGTAAAGCCTCTCATTAGCCGCGCGAACCTCTGCAACGGAAGATCATTCATAGCAACAATACATTAGTTTCCAGCGAATTGCTGCCATCTGCTGGAAAAAAGGGGCCATGAAGGCCCCCTCTTTCTGAAACTCGAAAGAATTAGCGACGCAGACCCAGACGCTCGATCAGCGCGGTGTAACGTGCAACATCTTTACGTTTCAGGTAGTCGAGCAGTTTACGACGCTGAGAAACCATGCGCAGCAGACCACGACGGCTGTGGTGATCTTTTTTGTGCTCTGCAAAGTGGCCCTGCAGGTGGTTAATCTGTGCAGTCAACAGTGCAACCTGAACATCGGTAGAACCGGTGTCGTTTGCATCACGACCAAACTCAGAAACGATTTTAGCGGTAGCTTCAGTACTTAGAGACATTTTAAAACTCCAAAGTGTTAAGAATGAAAGGATGCCGATCTCTAATTCAGCTATCCCAGTGTATACACTTTATCCTTCAAACTGACTCTGCGTTGGCTGCGTCCGCTCACCTCAGTCACTTACCTAAGTAAGCTCCTGAGGATTCTCAGACTTGCCGCCTTGATGCAGCTCGAATGATTTTGTGTATACGTCGCGTAGATTGTTAAACAATTTACGCGACGTTAAGCGGCAGTATTCTACTCGCAGCGCCCTTTTATCGCAAGACAGAGAGCGCTATGCAGGATACTCAACCACCAGGCGACGGGGGGCGACACGACCTTCATCGTCCATCTCCCCCATGCCGATAAACTTGCCGTCATCGCCTTCCGTCACGCGCACCAGTCCTTCCAGCGGCGCGCCTGACGTCCGTACCGGGTTACCATTTTTAAAGTAAACCGAGGATGTTAAAGGCAAATTAACAACAGGATAGTCCGATGCTGGACTGTCCATTGGCATCAGCAAAGGATCAAGCAGCTGTGCCGCCGGAATGTTCTGCTGCTCGGCCTGTTCAACCAGGTCACGCAGATGTTCCAGCGTCACCATTCGATCCACCGGATACTTGCTGACCGTCAAACGACGCAGATACGTGACGTGCGCGCCGCAGCCCAACTTCTCACCGAGATCGTCAATGATGGTACGAATATAGGTGCCTTTGGAACAGTGAACTTCCAGTTCCAGTTCGTTACCTTCATGGCGAATAAACAGCAGCTCATAGACGGTAATCGGGCGCGCTTCACGCGGCACTTCAATGCCCTGACGCGCATATTCGTACAGCTTCTTACCCTGATACTTCAGCGCCGAATACATCGACGGAATCTGCTCGATATCGCCGCGGAAAGTCTCCAGCGCGTTTGCAAGCTGCTCTGCAGTGAAGGTTACCGGGCGCTCCTGCACGATTTGCCCATCGGCATCGGAGGTATCAGTACGCTGGCCCAGACGGGCAACCACACGATAGCGTTTGTCGGAATCCAGTAAATACTGTGAAAACTTAGTCGCTTCACCGAGGCAGATAGGCAGCATGCCTGTCGCCAGCGGATCCAACGCGCCGGTATGTCCCGCGCGGTTGGCATTGTAGATGCGCTTTACTTTTTGCAGTACATCATTGCTGGACATGCCCTGCGGTTTATCCAGCAGCAGAACTCCGTGAATATCGCGACCACGACGACGAGGACGACTCATCAGTCCTCCTTGCTGTCGTCCGCTGGGTTCACACGACGCTCATCGTCATGTTTCACCACGCTGGTCACCAGATTGGACATGCGCATCCCTTCAACCAACGAGTTGTCGTAGAAGAAGGTCAGCTCAGGCACGATGCGCAGGCGCATTGCTTTACCCAGCAGAGAGCGGATAAAGCCAGAGGCTTCCTGCAGTGCCTTAATGCCGTTTTTCACGGCAGCTTCGTCCTGATCGTTCAGGAAAGTCACGAATACTTTGGCATAAGCCAGGTCACGGGACATCTCAACGCCCGATACGGTGGTCATCATACCAACACGCGGGTCTTTGATTTCGCGTTGCAGGATGAGTGCGATCTCTTTCTGCATCTCTTGCGCGACACGCTGCGGGCGACCAAATTCTTTCGCCATAATAAATTCTCCAGAATAAAGACAAAAAAGGGGCCATAAGCCCCTTTTTAAATTTCTTGCCGGGTGGCGCTTCGCTTACCCGGCCAACACCTAATCATCTTCTAAGGATTTTGGGCTGCAAATTGCGGCCCAAAAGACGACGAAGATTAAGCGATGGTACGTTTGATCTCGATGATCTCGAACACTTCGATCATATCGCCAACGCGAACGTCGTTGTAGTTCTTCACGCCGATACCACATTCCATACCGTTACGGACTTCGTTGACGTCATCTTTGAAGCGGCGCAGGGATTCCAGCTCGCCTTCATAGATAACCACGTTGTCGCGCAGTACGCGGATTGGGTTGTGACGTTTAATCGTGCCTTCGGTAACCATACAGCCTGCGATAGCGCCGAATTTCGGTGATTTGAACACATCACGAACTTCAGCCAGACCAATGATCTGCTGTTTCAGTTCCGGAGACAGCATGCCGCTCATCGCTGCTTTCACTTCGTCGATCAGATGATAGATGACGGAGTAGTAACGCAGATCCAGGCTTTCTGATTCGATAACTTTACGTGCAGAGGCATCAGCACGTACGTTAAAGCCAACCAGAATCGCGTTGGATGCCGCAGCCAGGGTCGCGTCGGTTTCGGTGATACCACCTACGCCAGAACCGATGATCTTCACTTTTACTTCGTCGGTAGACAGTTTCAGTAAAGAGTCGGAAATCGCTTCTACAGAACCCTGAACATCGGCCTTCAGGACGATGTTCACTTCGTGAACTTCGCCTTCGGTCATGTTAGCGAACATGTTCTCGAGTTTAGATTTCTGCTGACGAGCCAGTTTAACTTCACGGAATTTGCCCTGACGGTACAGTGCAACTTCACGGGCTTTCTTCTCGTCACGAACAACGGTAACTTCGTCACCCGCAGCCGGAACACCGGACAGACCGAGGATTTCCACCGGAATGGACGGACCCGCTTCCAGTACTTCCTGACCCAGTTCGTTACGCATCGCACGAACGCGGCCGTATTCGAAACCACACAGAACGATATCGCCCTTGTTCAGGGTACCTTCGCGAACCAGGACGGTAGCAACCGGGCCACGACCTTTATCCAGGAAGGATTCGATAACCGCGCCGCTCGCCATACCTTTACGGATAGCTTTCAGTTCCAGTACTTCGGCCTGCAGCAGGATAGCATCCAGCAGTTCGTCGATACCGGTACCCGCTTTCGCAGAAACGTGAACGAACTGGCTCTCGCCGCCCCACTCTTCCGGCATGATGCCGTACTGGGACAGTTCGTTTTTAACGCGATCTGGATCCGCTTCCGGTTTATCGATTTTGTTGACTGCAACAACGACCGGCACACCTGCCGCTTTCGCGTGCTGGATAGCTTCGATAGTCTGCGGCATCACGCCGTCGTCTGCTGCAACAACCAGAACAACGATATCCGTTGCCTGAGCACCACGAGCACGCATGGAGGTAAACGCGGCGTGACCCGGGGTGTCCAGGAAGGTGATCATACCGTTGTCAGTTTCAACGTGGTACGCACCGATGTGCTGAGTAATGCCGCCCGCTTCACCAGAGGCCACTTTCGTTGAACGAATGTAGTCCAGCAGAGACGTTTTACCGTGGTCAACGTGACCCATGATGGTCACTACCGGTGCGCGCGGTTCAGCCGCAGCGCCGGTGTCACGATCGCTCATTACTGCTTCTTCCAGCTCGTTTTCACGACGCAGGATAACTTTGTGGCCCATCTCTTCGGCAACCAGCTGCGCGGTTTCCTGGTCGATGACCTGGTTGATAGTCGCCATTGCGCCCAGTTTCATCATCGCTTTGATGACCTGAGAGCCTTTGACCGCCATCTTGTTCGCCAGATCGCCAACGGTGATGGTTTCGCCGATCACAACGTCACGGTTAACGGCCTGAGCTGGCTTCTGGAAGCCCTGCTGCAGAGCGGAACCTTTACGCTGCTTACCGCCTTTACCGCCGCGAACCGCTGCACGTGCTTCTTCACGGTCAGCTTTAGATTCAGCGTGTTTGTTGCCTTTCTTCGCCGGACGCGCTGCTTTAGTGCTGCGAGTACGACCACGACCGCCTTCAACTTCACGATCGTTCTCGTCTTCAGCCTGGCGAGCATGCTGGGAAGTGGTGACGTGATAATCGCTGGTATCTTCAACAGGTTCAGCGTTATTCACACCATTTTTCTCGTTTTCTTCCGCCATACGGCGAGCTTCTTCCGCTACGCGGCGCGCTTCTTCTTCAAGCTTGCGACGTGCTTCTTCTTCCGCTTTACGCTTCAGTTCTGCGGCTTCATTTTCACGGCGGGCTTTTTCGGCCTGGGCGGTTTTAGTCATATCGTCGGTCTGTTGATTGCTCACTTTGTCTTTTTCCGCAGCTTCACGTTTCGCTTTATCAGCGGCTTCACGCTTAGCTTGTTCTGCGGCCTCACGTTCGGCTTTTTGTTGCGCCTCGCGTTTGGCAGCTTCTTCTGCCTCACGACGGGCTTGCTCTTCCGCTTCACGCTGCGCCTGCTCTTCCGCGGCAAGGCGTTCAGCCTCTTGCGGATCGCGTTTCACAAAGGTGCGTGTCTTGCGGACTTCGATTTGTACCGATTTACTTTTTCCACCGGTACCTGGAATATTGAGAGTACTGCGCGTTTTACGCTGCAATGTCAACTTATCCGGCGCTGAGCCGTTCTCACGGTTCAGATGCGCCAGTAAGGTTTGTTTCTCTTGTGCGGACACAGAGTCGTCAGCAGACTTCCGGATACCTGCATCAGCAAATTGCTGTACCAGGCGATCCACGGAGGTCTGTATCTCTGCAGCCAGCGTTTTTACGGTTACATCTGTCATACTGTTCCTTCCTGCTACAGTTTATTACGCTTCGTCGCCGAACCAGCAAATATTACGGGCAGCCATAATCAGCTCACCGGCTTTTTCGTCGGTCAACCCTTCGATATCAGCCAGATCATCAATGCCCTGTTCAGCGAGATCTTCCAGCGTACAAACACCACGGGCAGCCAGTTTGAAGGCCATCTCACGATCCAATCCTTCCAGATTCAGCAGATCGTCAGCCGGTTTGTTATCACCGAGGCTTTCTTCCTGGGCCAGTGCCAGAGTGGTCAGTGCGTTTTTAGCACGCTCGCGCAGCGCTTCAACGGTCTGTTCATCCAGGCCGTCAATTTCCAGCAGCTCTTTCATTGGCACGTAGGCCAGTTCTTCCAGCGTCGCAAAACCTTCTTCAACCAGAACTGTCGCGAAATCTTCATCGATATCGAGATATTTGGTGAAGGTATCAATGGCTGCATGTGCTTCAGCCTGATGCTTCGCCTGCAGGTCATCAACGGTCATTACGTTGAGTTCCCAACCGCTCAGTTGTGAAGCCAGACGGACGTTCTGACCATTACGTCCAATCGCCTGAGCCAGGTTACCGGCTTCAACCGCGATATCCATGGTGTGTTTGTCTTCATCCACCACGATAGAAGCGACGTCTGCTGGCGCCATTGCGTTAATCACGAACTGCGCCGGGTTATCATCCCACAGGACGATATCGATACGCTCGCCGCCCAGTTCGGTAGAAACCGCCTGAACGCGCGCACCGCGCATACCCACACACGCGCCGACCGGATCAATACGCTTGTCGTTGGTCTTAACGGCGATTTTCGCACGCGATCCCGGATCGCGAGCAGCCGCTTTAATTTCGATCACTTCTTCGCCAATTTCCGGCACTTCGATGCGGAACAGCTCAACCAGCATTTCCGGTTTGGAACGGGTTACGAACAGCTGCGCACCGCGCGCTTCCGGGCGAACAGAATACAGAACGCCACGAATACGGTCGCCTGGACGGAAGTTTTCACGCGGCAGCATGTCTTCACGCAGGATCACGGCTTCAGCATTGCTGCCCAGATCCAGAGAGATATTGTCGCGGTTTACTTTCTTCACCACACCGGTGACGATTTCACCTTCGTGTTCGCGGAACTGATCAACAACCATTGCGCGTTCAGCTTCACGTACTTTCTGTACGATAACCTGCTTCGCGGTCTGGGTGGTGATACGGTCGAAGGTGACAGATTCAATCTGATCTTCAACATATTCGCCCACGTTCAGGCTTTCGTCTTCGAAGCGTGCCGCTTCCAGGGTAATTTCTTTGGTCGGCTGAGTAACTTCTTCTACGATTACCCAACGACGGAAGGTATCGAAATCACCGCTTTTACGATCGATTTCTACGCGAACGTCGATCTCTTGCTCATATTTTTTCTTTGTTGCTGTAGCCAGCGCACTTTCCAGCGCTTCAAAAATTTTCTCGCGTGGCAGCGCTTTTTCGTTGGATACGGCTTCAACAACAGCCAAAATTTCTTTGTTCATCGCGGGCTTTTCACCTCAATCCAGACTGTTAAAAGTGGGGAACCAGGTTCGCCTTCTGGATATTACTCAGCGCGAACACTTCATCTTTGCCTTCGACTGTGACCGTGATCATCTCACCGTCCACCGCTTTGATAACGCCCTGCCATTTACGACGGTTTTGTACCGCCATACGAAGAACCAGCGTGACTTCTTCACCCAGGAAACGCACGTAGTGTTCAGCTGTGAACAGAGGACGGTCGAGACCCGGAGAGGAAACTTCCAGGTTATAGGCAACGGTGATTGGGTCTTCGACATCCATCACGGCGCTTACCTGATGGCTCACATCAGCACAATCATCAACATTGATGCCATCTTCACTATCAATATAGATGCGCAGTGTGGATGTGCGACCACGAATAAATTCGATGCCGACCAATTCGTAGCCCAGGGCTTCAACTGGCGCTGTAATCATCTCTGTTAATTTTTGCTCTAATGTGGACAAGCCCACCCCCAAGACATAAAAAAAGGGCCTAAAGCCCAGTTATTCTGTAGTCAGATAACAAAAAACCCCGATAAATCGGGGCTTTAGATAACTGAACCCTATAACCGCACCTGCGGTTCGGAGAACCTTCCGAAAGAATTTTTTTCAAATCCAGCTACGAAGGCCTAAGTCTTCACAGTATATTTGAAAAAGAACTCTAAGGGAAAGTGGTTGCGGGGGCCGGATTTGAACCGACGACCTTCGGGTTATGAGCCCGACGAGCTACCAGGCTGCTCCACCCCGCGCCTGAAACGTGGCAAATTTTACTCGTTTTGGGTAAAAAATGCAAATACTGCTGGGATTTGGTACCGAGGACGGGACGTAAAATCTGCGCACAGTATATTGATTCACTATGCGTTATGTCAACCTTGTTACGACTATGCAAATCAATGAATGCTGACCAGCGCTTGTTCAGCAAGATAAATGTGCCACCCACGCCGTTATTTAACGAAATTATCACTAAACTCTTCCTGTCATCCAGAAAAGATGATTAAATGAAAACTCATTTATTTTGCATAAAAATGCAATTAGCATAATAAGCCGACCTCTTCACCAGTCTATCAAGCAGGGTTTTATTTTATGACGACGATTCTCAAGCATCTCCCGGTAGGTCAACGTATTGGTATCGCTTTTTCCGGCGGCCTGGACACCAGTGCAGCACTGCTGTGGATGCGACAAAAAGGGGCTGTCCCATATGCATATACTGCGAATTTGGGCCAGCCGGATGAGGATGACTATGACGCCATTCCTCGCCGTGCAATGGAATATGGTGCTGAGGATGCTCGCCTGGTAGATTGCCGTAAGCAGCTGGTTGCCGAAGGGATCGCTGCCATTCAGTGCGGTGCATTCCACAATACCACCGGCGGGCTAACCTATTTCAATACCACCCCGTTGGGCCGTGCAGTCACCGGCACCATGCTGGTTGCCGCCATGAAAGAAGATGGCGTGAACATCTGGGGTGACGGTAGCACCTACAAAGGTAACGATATTGAACGTTTTTATCGTTACGGTCTGCTGACCAACGCCGAATTGCAGATTTACAAACCATGGCTGGATACCGATTTTATCGATGAACTCGGCGGTCGCCATGAGATGTCCGAATTTATGATTGCCTGTGGTTTCGACTACAAAATGTCCGTTGAGAAAGCGTACTCCACAGACTCCAATATGCTCGGCGCGACCCACGAAGCTAAAGACCTCGAGTTCCTGAACTCCAGCGTCAAAATCGTCAACCCGATTATGGGCGTGAAATTCTGGGATGAGAGCGTGAAGATCCCGGCAGAAGAAGTTACCGTGCGTTTTGAGCAGGGTCATCCGGTTGCGCTGAACGGTAAAACCTTCAGCGACGACGTTGAGATGATGCTGGAAGCCAACCGTATCGGCGGCCGTCACGGTTTGGGTATGAGCGATCAGATTGAAAACCGTATCATTGAAGCGAAGAGCCGTGGCATCTACGAAGCCCCGGGGATGGCATTGCTGCATATCGCCTATGAGCGTCTGCTGACCGGTATTCATAACGAAGACACCATCGAGCAGTATCACGCGCACGGTCGCCAGCTGGGTCGTCTGCTGTATCAGGGCCGTTGGTTCGACTCTCAGGCACTGATGCTGCGTGACGGTTTGCAGCGCTGGGTTGCCAGCCAGATCACCGGTGAAGTGACGCTGGAACTGCGTCGCGGTAATGACTACTCAATCCTCAACACCGTGTCTGACAATCTGACTTATAAACCAGAACGTCTGACGATGGAAAAAGGCGATTCCGTATTCTCACCTGACGACCGTATCGGTCAGTTGACCATGCGTAATCTGGACATTACCGATACCCGCGAGAAGTTATTCGGCTATGCGCAGTCTGGCCTGCTGACCGCCTCTTCCACAACCGGCCTGCCGCAGGTTGAGAATCTGGAAAATAAGTCGAAGTAAAGATTCGCCATCTTAAGGCCGCGAAAGCGGCCTTTTTTATGCGCGGAATATAAGGTGTCTGTAGGCCTGATAAGCGTAGTGCCATCAGGCGTTGTAATAATGTCGGATGGCGGCGCTAACGCCTTATCCGACCTACAGGATAGCCACAAATTACAGACGAAAAAAAAGACGCTTTTCAGCGTCTTTTTTTTGGAATTTGGTACCGAGGATGGGACTCGAACCCACAAGCCCGTTAGGGCACTACCACCTCAAGGTAGCGTGTCTACCAATTCCACCACCTCGGTACAGAATACTTAGCGTGGGATATCGCTGGTCGGCTGAGCCGGAGCAGCTGGCTGAGTTTGCTCGGTTTTTGCCGGTGCGCTCAGATTTTCCCACTCACTTCCTTTATTGGTCTTGTTGCTGTTCATGTTACCCAGCACCAGACTGATGATGAAGAACAAGGTTCCCAATACAGCTGTCATACGGGTCATGAAGTTACCAGAACCACTTGAACCAAACAGAGTACCAGAAGCGCCTGCGCCAAAAGAGGCTCCCATATCAGCGCCTTTGCCTTGCTGCAGCATGATCAAGCCTACCAGGCCAATTGCCACAATAAGGAAAACTACTAAAAGAGCTTCGTGCATAATCAACCTGTTCCTTGCGGAGTTGCCGCGTACAATGCTTCGACCATTAAAGCGGGAATATTTACTGTTTCCCACTGAAGCGGGTGTGAATACTAACCAAAGCGAATAACCTTCGCAAGGGCAATTTGTTAGCATTGTATCAACTGCGGAAAAAATCGCCATATCAATCAAAAACGCAGCAACTTCTCCCAGCATCTCTGCATAACGGCGCGTTGATCTTCAAGATTCGCCCATACCACAACGGGGATTTCACAAATCAGGTCTGTGTTTTCTGGCCAGCAATGAATAATTTGCTGGTTCACCAGCTCTTCCGCCACCATCGATTCGGGTAACCACGCCATTCCCATATGGCGCAGCACCATTTCTCGTATCGTTTCGCTTAAACCACTCTCAAACACTTTTTTCAGACGCGGGCGGACGCGTTGTTCTGCCGTCTCAATAATGCGTCTGACAAAGGTGTAGTCGCTGTAGCATAGCCACGGAATCGGCGCATGCGGATCGGTAAGCGCATCAGCCAGTTGGGCAGAAATAACCGGTATAAATCGCTCATACCGCCATAGTGAACGTTTCAACCCTCCGGCTATCTCCAACCCCGGCTGCGCAGAGGGTAAATCGTAGGTCACCAGTAGATCGATTTGCCGGTCTATCAGGGCGTTAAAGTGGTTGTCTATCCCCTGAATACTGGCATTTACCGTAAAATTTAGCTGCGGTTCACTTTGTCGCAGATAGCTGATCATATCCGGCAGGATATTCACCGACAGCGTATGCAGGCTGACCATCACCAGCGTGTTATCCGTTGCTGGCGTCATCGCCGATAATTCGTGGCGCGCCTCTGTTAACGTACTGAGGACGTGTCGGGCATAGGGTTCAAAGCGTTCACCATAGCGCGTCAGCGTAACGGGAGTCGTGGTCCTGTCAAACAACGGCACCCCCAGCACCTCTTCCAGCGCCTTTATACGCCGACTGAGTGCTGGTTGAGTAATATGCCGCTGCGCCGCCGCCAGGGAGTAGTTTCCATGCTGGCTCAATGCCAGAAAGTCCTCCAGCCACTTACAATCCACGTTGAATTCTCCACCATGCCATAACCGCATCCTCCAATAACAAATCGGTAATAGTCATAATTATAGTAATGGCTTTATGGTGACCATCATAACAACAATATTCCGTTTCACCTGCCGACTCTCACCCTCGACGTTTGACAGGACCGATATGTTTACTTTATTGACCAATGCCCGTGTTTTTTCTCCTGAGGATTTAGGCCTCTGCTCCCTGCTCATTCATGCCGACCGAATTGTGGCGGTAGAAAAAGATATTTCTCTGTTTGATGGCGTCGACGAGGTTATCGATTGTCGTGGCAAATGGGTTATCCCAGGCATCATCGATCAGCATGTGCATCTTACCGGTGGCGGTGGCGAAGCCGGGTTTGCCAGCCGAACGCCAGCCGTCAAGCTGCGCGATCTGATTCAGGCAGGCATTACTACAGTTGTCGGCGTATTAGGCACCGATGCCATCTCTCGTTCGCCCAAAGATCTCTACGCCAAAATGCAGTCTCTCAATCTTGAGGGATTGCGCGCGTTTATGCATACGGGAGCCTACGCCGTTCCCAGCCCAACCATTACGCGATCCATCCGCGATGATATGGCCTTCATTCCGGCGATCCTTGGCGTAAAAATAGCCCTCGCCGATCACCGTGGTTCTTACCCCTCTTTCCAGGAATTGCTGCGAATAGTCAGCGATATCCGCGTGTCTTCCCTGCTGGCAGGGAAAAAAGGGTTGCTGCATGTCCACCTGGGGAATCTACCGGAAGGGATGTCGCCGCTTTTTGAGCTGTGTGATGCAGGCATTCCGATCCACCACATTTCACCGACCCACGTTGCGAGAACAGAGTCCTTGTTCGAACAGGCAATTGCTTTCGCTCATCGTGGGGGCCATATCGACGTTACGTCCGGTGGTAGTCGCTTTATGCCTCAGGAACAGGCGATCCTCCACGCCCTGGAAGCCCAGGTGCCGGCCGATCGCATCACGATAAGCTCTGATGGTAATGGCAGCGTTCCGCGCTTTAACGCTCAGGGGATTGTGGAAGGCCTAAGCGCGGCACCGGTCGCAGGTAACCTTAATCTGCTTCCTCGCCTGATTGATGTTGGTATTCCGGTGCCACAGGCAATTGCGATGTTGACGGCAAACGTGGCGCGCTCGTTGGGTATTTCCGGCGGCGTGCTCTGCGCCGGGGAACGTGCCGATATCTGTGTACTCAATGATGACCTCTCGCTGTCCCATCTGTTTGCTGCGGGTAAGCCGTTGCTGCGAGATGGCGAATGCCTGGTTACCGGCAACTTCGAGTAAGGGGGCCAAAATGTCATTATTACTGGCGCTACTCGCCATCATTTTTGCCGGACGTCTGATCCTCAAAAAATATCACCCCCAATCGGTACTGTTATTGACCGGGATTGTGCTGTTGCTTATCGCACATTTTAGCGGGATGACCTCACTCAGTGGCCTGGTGAAAAAGAGCACCGGATTTGGCCCTTTTGACGTCTTTGAGTTTATTCGCGATACCCTGAGCGTGCGTCTCGGCGGCCTCGGACTGCAAATTATGCTGATTGGTGGTTTCGCCACGTATATGTCGGCCATTGGCGCAAGCCAGGTGCTGGTTCGGGTGACGTCTCGCCCTTTGCAACGCCTGAACTCACCGTATCTACTGCTGGGGCTGGCGCTGTTGCTGGGGCAATTCCTGTCGCTGTTTATCAGCAGCGCCACCGGGTTAGGTCTGCTGTTGATGGCGACGCTGTACCCGCTGCTAACCCGCCTTGGCTGTAGCCGTGCCGCCGTTGCCGCCGTTATCGCCAGCACCTGTGCGGTTGAATTCGGCCCGGGTTCTGGTAACTCGGTTCTCGCCGCTAAAACCGCAGGTATCGAGGTGGTGAACTATTTCGTGCAGGATCAATTGCCGATCGTCGTGCCCGTCATTCTGTTCATCGCCCTGCTGCATATTGTTGTGCAACGCTTTTTCGACCGTCGGGAAAGTGGTGACAATGTGGCTCAGCAGATGCAGACATTAACGTCTACCGATGAAGCCGACGCACCTATCGCCTGGCTGTTTTTACCCATGCTGCCGCTGGTGTTGATGCTGGTGTGCAGTGATTTAGTATTCAGTTCACTCAAGATTACGCTGGATACCGCCGTACTGATAAGCCTTGCCATTACCCTTGTATGTGAATACTGCCGTCATCGTAAGGCGCGCGAGGTGATGGCTGGCGTACAAAAAGTCTTCGACAGCATGGGTAGCGTTTTTGCCACCGTCGTGACGTTGATTATCGCCGGTGAAGTCTTTTCAGCCGGACTGAAAGCCATTGGCGCCGTTGACGCGCTGCTGTCGCTTTCCGGTGAATTTGGCCTCAGCGCCGCCTCGATTATCTTGCTGATGACGCTTATCACCTTTGCAATTTCAGCGCTAATGGGCTCCGGGAACGCGGCCTTTTTCTCCTTCGCCCCAATGGTGCCGGACATCAGTCGTCATATCGGAAGCGATATCGCAGTCATGATGCTGCCTATCCAGATCTCGGCGGGTATTGGTCGTACGTTATCGCCCATTGCCGGCGTCATCATTGCTATCGCGGGAATTGCAGGCGTCTCGCCTGTGGATATTGTTAAGCGTACCGCGATTCCGATGCTGGGCGGTTGGTTACTGATGATTGCGCTGACCTTTGCCCGGTCTGGGCATCTGCTGGCGGTTCTGCCGTGGCTGGCAGTCCTTGTACTACTGATGGTCGGCGGTTACGTCTGGCAGCGCCGACGTAAACAGCCGCTTGCCGTACAGTAAAAAAAAGCCGGAGTCTCAGACTCCGGCTTTCACTGTCTGAGGTGATTACACCGCTTTCACAGCATCGGCAATACGGTGAGCGAATTCAGTCACCTGCGCTTCATCTTCACCTTCAACCATCACGCGAATTAACGGTTCGGTACCAGACTTACGCAGCAGAACGCGTCCACGGTTACCCAGCGCCGCTTCAACCTCAGCCATCACCGCTTTCACGTTTTCATGTTCCAGCGGATCGCCGCTACCTGCGGTATAACGTACGTTAACCAACAGCTGTGGGAACATTTTCATGCCGCTGCACAGGTCGTGCAAACTCATATGATTGCGCACCATCGCCGCCAGTACCTGCAGACCTGCCACGATGCCGTCACCGGTGGTGGTTTTGTCCAGCAGGATCACATGGCCTGAGTTTTCAGCACCGATACGCCAGCCTTTTTCCTGCATTTTTTCCAGTACGTAGCGGTCGCCGACTTTCGCACGGGCAAACGGAATACCCAGCTGTTTCAACGCCAGTTCGAGGCCCATGTTGCTCATCAACGTGCCTACCGCGCCACCGCGCAGCTGCCCCTGACGCAGGGCTTCACGGGCGATGATGTACATGATCTGATCGCCATCGACCTTATTGCCTTCGTGGTCAACCATAATGACGCGATCGCCGTCGCCGTCCAGCGCAATACCCAGATCGGCTTTTTCTGCGATTACGCGGGCCTGCAGGGCACGGACGTCTGTGGCGCCGACTTCTTCATTGATGTTCACGCCGTTTGGCTCACAGCCAATGGCAATCACGTTTGCGCCCAGCTCACGCAGTACATTTGGCGCAATGTGGTAGGTCGCGCCGTTAGCACAATCCACTACGATTTTAAGCTCGCTCAGGCTTAACTCATTCGGGAAAGTGCCTTTGCAAAACTCGATATAGCGACCGGCAGCATCAACGATACGGGTAGCCTTACCCAGTTCCGCCGAGTCCACGCAGGTAATCGCTTTTTCCATTTCGGCTTCGATAGCTTCTTCAACCGCATCCGGCAGTTTGGTCCCGTCGATGGAGAAGAATTTAATCCCATTGTCATAGTACGGGTTGTGCGAGGCGGAGATAACAATCCCAGCTTCAGCGCGGAAGGCGCGCGTCAGATACGCAACGGCGGGTGTTGGCATTGGGCCCGTAAAAGAAGCCGACAGTCCGGCGGCAGCCAGACCCGCTTCCAGCGCGGACTCCAGCATATAGCCGGAAATACGCGTATCTTTACCAATAATAATTTTACGTGAACCATGACGTGCCAGCACTTTACCTGCCGCCCAACCCAGCTTGAGCACAAAATCAGGGGTAATTGGGGCGTCGCCTACGCGACCACGGATCCCATCGGTGCCAAAATATTTACGATTACTCATAGCGTTTATTTTCCTTTGCAGACAATGTGGCTTCCACCACACGCATCGCTTCTACGGTTTCTTTGACGTCATGGACACGAACGATCTGCGCCCCCTGCATTGCGGCAATGACCGCACACGCAAGGCTACCGCTCAGGCGTTCGGATGGCCCCACATTCAGCAACTGACCAACCATTGATTTTCGTGACATCCCAACCAACAGTGGCAGATTAAAATGATGAAACTCAGCCAGGCGTGCCAGTAATGTATAGTTGTGAGTGAGATTTTTACCGAATCCGAATCCGGGGTCGAGCAACAATTTATCTTTTGTGATTCCTGCCCGCTCGCAGCGTGCTATTTGCTCAACAAAGTAACGATTTACCTCAGCGAACACATCCTCGTACTTTGGCGCTTCCTGCATGGTTTTCGGCTGCCCCTGCATATGCATCAGACAAACCGGCAATCCAGTTTCTGCTGCAGCCTCCAGCGCCCCAGGCTCCGAGAGTGAGCGAATGTCATTAATGATATGTGCGCCGGCTCTCGCGCATTCGCGAATCACTTCTGGTTTTGAGGTATCGACCGAAATCCACACTTCAAAGCGCTGAGCAATCGCCTCCACCACCGGCATCACTCGCTGCAACTCTTCTTCCACGCTCACATCGGCCGCGCCTGGGCGCGTGGATTCACCACCCACATCAATGATAGTCGCCCCGGCGTTAATCATCAGGTTTGCGTGTTTTACCGCCTCAACCAGAGAGTTGTGCGCCCCGCCATCGGAAAAAGAGTCTGGCGTGACGTTCAAAATCCCCATGACGTGTGGATGGCTGAGATCCAGTGAAGAACCCTGAGCAAAGAGTTTCATAGTTTTATCCCTGGTAAAATCTTGAATATGCAGATAAGAAAAACCCCGGAGCAAGCCCCAGGGTTTTCAATTAGAACACGGTCATCATCAACGATAACTTATTTGTCGCCCAGTTGCTCTGACATGGTGCCAGAGTCCGGCGCACGCGGTTCATCAACCGGACGCGGCGCGCTCGGCTTGCCGGTGCTGCCAGAGTTGTTGTTAGAAGAACCCGGTTCTTCCCAACCCGCTGGTGGACGCACGTCGCGGCGAGCCATCAGATCGTCAATCTGCGGCGCATCGATGGTCTCATATTTCATGAGCGCATCTTTCATCGAGTGCAGAATGTCCATGTTTTCGTTCAGCAGACGACGTGCACGGTCATAGTTACGCTCAATCAGCAGTTTAACTTCCTGATCAATAATGCGAGCCGTTTCGTCGGACATATGTTTAGCTTTCGCCACAGAACGTCCCAGGAACACTTCGCCTTCTTCTTCAGCGTACAGCAACGGACCGAGTTTCTCGGAGAAGCCCCACTGAGTAACCATGTTGCGCGCCAGGTTAGTCGCGACTTTAATGTCATTCGACGCACCGGTAGAAACATGTTCAACACCGTAGATGATCTCTTCAGCCAGACGACCGCCGTACAGCGTGGAGATCTGACTTTCCAGTTTCTGACGGCTGGCGCTGATTGCGTCGCCTTCAGGCAGGAAGAAGGTCACACCCAGCGCACGACCGCGTGGGATAATCGTCACTTTATGCACCGGATCGTGTTCCGGCACCAGGCGACCGATAATCGCATGGCCTGCTTCGTGGTACGCGGTAGATTCTTTCTGCGCTTCCGTCATCACCATGGAGCGACGTTCCGCACCCATCATGATTTTGTCTTTCGCCTTCTCGAACTCAACCATCGATACCACGCGCTTGTTGCCGCGAGCAGCAAACAGCGCCGCTTCGTTCACCAGGTTCGCGAGATCCGCACCGGAGAAGCCAGGCGTACCACGTGCAATGATTGCCGCATCGATATCCGGAGACAGCGGTACGCGACGCATATGCACTTTCAGGATCTGTTCACGACCGCGAACGTCCGGCAGGCCAACCACAACCTGGCGGTCGAAACGACCTGGACGCAACAGCGCAGGGTCAAGAACGTCCGGACGGTTAGTTGCTGCGATAACGATAATACCTTCGTTACCTTCAAAGCCGTCCATCTCAACCAGCATCTGGTTCAGCGTTTGCTCACGTTCATCGTGACCACCACCCAGACCAGCGCCACGCTGGCGGCCTACGGCGTCGATTTCATCGATGAAGATGATGCACGGTGCCGCTTTCTTGGCTTGTTCGAACATGTCACGCACACGAGATGCACCAACACCTACGAACATTTCCACGAAATCAGAACCGGAAATTGTGAAGAAAGGAACCTTCGCTTCACCTGCAATAGCTTTCGCCAGCAGGGTTTTACCCGTACCCGGAGGACCGACCATCAGGACGCCTTTCGGGATTTTACCGCCCAGCTTCTGGAAACGGCTCGGTTCGCGCAGATACTCAACCAGTTCAGCAACTTCTTCTTTTGCTTCGTCGCAACCGGCGACGTCAGCAAAAGTGGTTTTGATCTGATCTTCCGTCAGCATGCGCGCTTTGCTCTTACCGAACGACATGGCACCTTTGCCACCACCGCCCTGCATTTGACGCATGAAGAAGATCCAGACACCAATCAGCAGCAGCATTGGGAACCAGGAAATGAAGATAGAAGCCAGCAGGCTCGGCTCTTCAGGCGGCTCGCCAACAACCTTGACGTTTTTGGTCAGCAGGTTATCAAGCAGCTTCGGATCGTTAACCGGAATGTAGGTCGTGTAACGGTTACTATCTTTCTTGGTAACGTTAATCTCACGTCCGTTGATCTTCGCTTCACGAACCTGGTCCTGATTGACCTCTTGCAGGAAGGTAGAGTAATCAACCTTACGGCCATTAGACTCGCTGGGCCCAAAGCTCTGGAATACTGACATCAGCACAACGGCAATGACCAGCCAGAGAATTAGGTTTTTCGCCATGTCACTCAAGGGATTAACCTCATATTACAACTGTGTTAAAAACAGCGTCAGGATACTCTATATCCAGTTTCTTTCAAACTTTCGTTTGAAATCTACCGGTTATGGTTTACGCCCGGTCGCTACAATATACACTTCACGCGAACGGGCGCGAGAAGAGTCCGGCTTACGAACTTTGACCTTCGTAAACAGGGAGCGAATCTCTCTTAGATACTCATCGAAGCCTTCGCCCTGGAACACCTTCACTACAAAACTACCACCTGGCGCTAATACATCACGAGCCATTCCAAGCGCCAGCTCTACCAGATACATGGCCCGGGGAATATCCACCGCCGGTGTTCCACACATATTTGGCGCCATATCAGACATGACAACTTGTACTTTACTGTCACCTACGCGCTCAAGTAACGCTTTCAGGACTAATTCATCACGAAAGTCGCCCTGAAGGAAGTCCACACCAACGATTGGATCCATAGGTAAAAGATCGCAAGCGATAATGCGGCCAGTGTTGCCGATCTGCGTAACCGCATATTGCGACCAACCACCGGGTGCAGCACCGAGATCAACAATCGTCATCCCCGGTTTAAAAATTTTGTCACTTTGCTGTATTTCATCAAGTTTAAACCAGGCACGGGAACGCAACCCCTTTTTCTGCGCCTGTTGAACATATTTATCGCTAAAGTGTTCCTGAAGCCAGCGACTCGAGCTGGCAGAACGCTTTTTACCTGTCATTTCACATTCCCAAAGGGCAGTTCATCGTAACCAATGGTGTAAATTTCTACACAGCTATTTGGTGATATATGGGAGATGGCGGTAGAATGACCCGTTTTCAATCCCAACGTAAGCAAAAATATACGATGAATCTGAGTACTAAACAAAAACAGCACCTGAAAGGTCTGGCACATCCGCTCAAGCCTGTAGTTATGCTTGGCAATAATGGTTTGACCGAAGGGGTACTGGCCGAGATTGAACAAGCGTTAGAGCACCATGAACTTATCAAGGTGAAAATCGCCTCGGAAGATCGCGATACTAAAACCTTGATCGTGGAAGCTATCGTACGCGAAACCGGCGCCTGTAATGTACAGGTCATCGGCAAAACGCTGGTACTGTATCGCCCGACTAAAGAACGTAAAATCTCGCTGCCGCGCTAAGAATATCCCAAAGTTGCACACGAAGTTTGTGTAAAACGCGGGATTTTCCGCTAGCAGGAGAGCAAAATGCCACGCTCTCTTCGTTGATAAAAGGCCGCTATGCGGCCTTTTTCCTTTCTTTACAATGTATCAACATCTTAACCAAGATGCGAATTACAGGTATTCTACCTTCGTTACTTCATATTCCACTTCGCCGCCCGGCGTTTTAATAACCACCACATCATCCTGCTCTTTACCGATCAGGCCACGAGCGATAGGCGAATTCACCGAAATCAGGTTCTGTTTAAAATCGGCTTCATCATCACCGACAATACGCCAGGTCTGCTCTTCGTCGTTATCGAGATTCAGCACGGTCACCGTCGCGCCGAAAACTACACGACCATTGTTTGGCATTTTAGTGACGTCGATAACCTGTGCGTTGGACAGTTTAGCTTCAATATCTTTAATGCGTCCTTCGCAGAAACCCTGCTGTTCGCGCGCCGCGTGGTACTCCGCATTTTCTTTCAGGTCACCATGCTCGCGCGCATCTGCGATAGCGGCAATAATTTCAGGACGGCGCACAGATTTCAGAAAATCCAGCTCTTCGCGCAGTTTTTCAGCACCACGTAAGGTCATCGGGATAGCTTGCATTTGTTATACCTCTTGAACATTCCTGTAGGGGGTGGTTGCTCTCACCCCGGCTGCTAAGCCCACTCTGGCATACGCCATGCCAGAGTCAGAAGCAAAAAAATACCGACCCGGGGCTCAGGGTCCCAGGTCAGCTACAATTCTCTATTTGATGATCATTTTACCCTGGAGTTCCCTATGGGTCATCGTTTACTTTTTGGGGCGTTGCGCCGTAGTATGACGGCCTGTTTCCAGGTTGTTAGCGCGAGATTATGCGATTTTCCAGATTTACCATCGGATTGACTGCCAGTATAGCGTTCAGCGTTCAGGCTGCGAACGTCGACGAGTATATCAATCAGCTCCCTGCCGGGGCCAACCTCGCCCTTATGGTACAGAAGGTTGGCGCACCTGCACCCGCTATTGATTTTCATAGCCAGCAGATGGCGCTGCCGGCCAGTACCCAGAAAGTGATCACCGCGCTGGCGGCATTGATTCAGCTCGGGCCTGACTTTCGTTTTACCACCACGCTTGAGACTAAAGGCAACGTGGAAGGCGGAGTATTGAAAGGTGACTTAGTGGCGCGATTTGGTGCCGATCCGACGCTAAAACGCCAGGATATTCGCAATATGGTGGCGACCCTGAAAAAATCAGGCGTGACACAAATTGCCGGAAATGTTCTGATCGACACCTCTATTTTTGCCAGTCATGATAAAGCGCCAGGTTGGCCCTGGAACGACATGACGCAGTGTTTTAGCGCACCGCCCGCAGCGGCCATTGTCGATCGTAACTGTTTCTCAGTGTCACTTTACAGCGCGCAAAAACCCAACGATCTCGCTTTTATCCGCGTGGCCTCTTACTACCCGGTCACCATGTTCAGCCAGGTGCGTACTCTCGCGCGTGGCTCTGCCGAAGCGCAATATTGTGAACTGGATGTGGTTCCCGGCGATCTCAACCGCTATACGCTGACCGGATGCCTGCCCCAACGTGCCGATCCCCTGCCGCTGGCGTTCGCCATTCAGGATGGCGCCAGCTATGCCGGAGCGATTATTAAAGATGAGCTAAAACAAGCAGGTATAACTTACAGCGGTACTCTGCTGCGCCAGACGCTGGTGAACGAGCCGGGAACCATAGTCGCCAGTAAGCAGTCGGCACCGCTGCATGATCTGCTTAAGATTATGCTGAAAAAATCGGACAATATGATTGCCGATACCGTTTTCCGTATGATTGGCCATGCGCGATTTAACGTGCCAGGCACATGGCGAGCAGGTTCTGATGCTGTGCGCCAGATTTTGCGTCAGCAGGCAGGCGTTGATATCGGCAACACCATTATTGCCGACGGTTCTGGTCTCTCCCGCCATAACCTGATTGCCCCGGCGACCATGATGCAGGTGCTGCAATACATCGCTCAGCACGATAACGAGCTGAACTTTATCACTATGCTGCCGCTGGCGGGCCACGACGGCTCCCTGCAATACCGTGCGGGTCTGCATCAGGCTGGTGTGGATGGCAAAGTATCGGCGAAGACAGGCTCGCTGCAGGGGGTCTATAACCTTGCTGGCTTCATCACCACGGCAAGCGGCCAACGCATGGCATTTGTGCAGTATTTGTCTGGTTATGCGGTAGAGCCGGCTGACCAGCGTAATCGCCGTATTCCTCTGGTACGCTTCGAGAGCCGGTTGTACAAGGATATTTATCAGAACAATTAGATGGGGTGTTTGATTGCCGGATGGCGGCACTAACGTGCTTTATCCGGCCTACAGAGAGACCTGGAAACAACAACCCCGGCAACATGGCCGGGGTTTTTAATGCGATTAACGCTTGTAGATGAACTCAACGCCTTCGTCGTCTTCTTCATCCCAATCGTCATCCCAGTCATCTTCCGCTTCGTCTTCGACTTCAGCGAGCTGCTGGCGGTGATAATCATCCCACATAAACTCAACTTTCTCTGGCTGCTTCGCTTCTTCAGCCTGAACAATCGGGTTCTCGATGATAAAGGTCATCACATCCCAGCAGAGATCTTTCACGCCCAACTGGCTGGCGGCGGAAATCAGGTAATATTTACCTTCCCAACCCAACGCTTCGGCGATCGCTTTCGCTTTCTCTTCCGCTTCAGCCTTGTCCAGCAAATCAATTTTGTTGAACACTAACCAGCGCGGTTTAGATGCCAGATCCTGACTGTATTTTTCCAGTTCGCCAATAATGATACGGGCGTTTTCTACCGGATCGGAACCGTCAATCGGATCGATATCAATGAGGTGCAGCAGCACGCGGCAACGTTCCAGGTGTTTCAGGAAGCGGATACCCAGGCCTGCGCCTTCAGCTGCGCCTTCAATCAGTCCCGGAATGTCGGCAACAACGAAGCTCTTTTCGTTGTCCATACGCACCACACCCAGGCTCGGTACCAGAGTGGTAAACGGATAATCAGCGACTTTCGGCTTCGCCGCGGACACTGCACGAATAAAGGTCGATTTACCGGCGTTTGGCATGCCCAGCATACCCACGTCCGCCAGCAGCATCAGCTCCAGCATCAGATCGCGCTTATCGCCCGGCGTACCCATCGTTTTCTGACGCGGAGTACGGTTGACCGAGGATTTGAAACGGGTGTTACCCAGACCGTGCCAGCCGCCTTTAGCGACCATCAGACGCTGACCGTGCTTGGTCATGTCGCCCATGGTTTCGCCCGTGCCCTGATCGATAACACGCGTACCGACAGGCACTTTAATCGTGACGTCTTTACCACGCTTGCCGGTGCAATCACGGCTTGCGCCATTCTGACCACGTTCCGCACGGAATGATTTTTCAAAACGGTAATCGATCAGCGTGTTCAGGTTTTCGTCGGCTTCCAGCCAAACGTCACCACCATCACCACCGTCACCACCGTCCGGACCGCCTTTTGGGATGTACTTTTCGCGGCGGAAGCTGACGCAACCATTACCGCCATCACCTGCAACGACCAGAATCGATGCTTCATCAACAAACTTCATTTTACTCTCCGTAAATCATTCGCCTGAGCGGGGTTGCGAAACCACCGTTTCATGCTTACGTAAACCGCCCCAAATTCGATGACCAATGGCGGAATACATCGCGCCCGCAACCACGATAAACGCACCGAGATAACCTAATAGGTTTAGCATCGGTCTGGCGAAGAAATCGGGCCAGGCCAGTGATAATAAATCTGAAAATAACAACGTAAACAGCGGTGTGAGCGTGATAATGGCGCTCACCTGCGCCGCCTGCCAACGCGCCATCGCTTCCGCGAGAGCGCCATATCCTACCAGCGTATTCAGGCCGCAGAATACCAGGCATGCCAACTGCCAGTCGCTGAGCTGCGTGATGACACCGGGTTTTGCCAGCGGCAACAACGCAATCGTACATAAAGTGTACAGTAAAAACAGGATCTGCGGTGATGCCAGTCGGCGCAATAACACCTTTTGCGCGACCCCATAGCTCACCCAGACCATCGCCGCACCAACACCAAAGATAACGCCCCAGGTGTAATCGGTGAGTCGGGTAAAAATTTCGATCAGACTGGTATTAAAAAACAGAACCAGACCGCTCAGAAGCATAACGGCGCCAATAACCTGCGTGCCGCGCATCTTTTCTTTCAGGATAAAGACGCTGGCTACCATCATACCAACCGGTGACAGCTGACCGATAACCTGCGAAGCCGTTGGGCTCAAGTATTGCAAGGATGAACTAAACAGAATGAAGTTACCGAACAGCCCACCGGTAGCGATAGCCAACAGTATCAACCAACGCGCTTTGCGAAAAATACGCAACGGAGGGAGCTTTTTTTTAACCGCAAGAATAGCGCCAAGGCCAATACTTGCCATTAAAAAACGGTAGAACACCACGGTAGGAGGCTCCATCACCTCCAGCACTTGCTTCATTGCTATTGGCAAAGCGCCCCAACATACTGCCGTTGTGAGTGCTAACAGAATACCAATGCCTGCCTGCTGCTTCATGCCGTATTCCCTGCAAGGGCTCGTTTCCGGGTTGTCACGGCGCGACGAGCGTATTTACCGGCCGTCGAATGTAAAAAGCCCCGCAACGTGTTGCGGGGCTTTTATCCGTTACCGGGACGCGAAAAACTTATTCAGCAACGATGCTGATGAACTTACGGTTTTTCGGGCCTTTCACTTCAAATTTCACTTTACCGTCTGCTTTAGCAAACAGAGTGTGGTCTTTGCCGCAACCAACGTTGGAGCCAGCGTGGAATTTAGTACCACGTTGACGAACGATGATGCTACCAGCCAGAACTGTTTCACCGCCGAAGCGTTTTACGCCCAGACGTTTAGCTTCTGAATCGCGACCGTTACGAGTCGAGCCGCCAGCCTTTTTATGTGCCATTTAATCTGCTCCCCTTAACTTAAGCGCTGATGCCAGTGATTTTCACATCAGTGAACCACTGACGATGGCCCTGCTGCTTACGGTAGTGTTTACGACGACGAAACTTAACAATTTTAACTTTCTCGCCACGACCGTGAGCAACAACTTCAGCTTTGATAACGCCGCCATCAACGAAAGGAACGCCGATTTTGACTTCTTCACCGTTTGCGATCATCAGAACTTCAGCGAATTCAATAGATTCGCCAGTTGCGATGTCCAGCTTTTCCAGGCGAACGGTCTGACCTTCGCTTACTCGGTGTTGTTTACCACCACTTTGGAAAACCGCGTACATAAAAAACTCCGCTTCCGCGCACACCTTTTTGATGATTCAGAGTGCGCTATAAATATTCACAATAGGGCGCGAATATTACGCAAAACGCGAGCCTTTGACAAGTGCTACCGTCAATACATGAAGAAAAAAAACACAACATGTACGGTAACGTTTATCTACGGCGTTTTTTCAGTACAATCAGCATATATTTATAACCCTAAACCCGACGTTACCTTCTCATACAGTAAGGTAATCGGGGCGAGAAGCCCGGCTTTTGCGATGAATTTAGAAAAAATCAATGAGTTAACCGCGCAAGATATGGCGGGGGTCAATGCGACAATCCTTGAACAGCTCAATTCCGACGTTCAGTTGATCAATCAACTGGGGTACTACATCGTTAGCGGCGGCGGCAAACGCATTCGCCCAATGATCGCCGTACTCGCAGCGCGTGCCGTTGGTTACCAGGATAATGCGCACGTTACGATTGCGGCTCTCATCGAGTTTATCCACACCGCGACCCTGTTGCACGACGATGTTGTGGATGAGTCCGACATGCGCCGCGGGAAAGCCACGGCGAATGCAGCCTTTGGCAATGCGGCCAGCGTGCTGGTCGGCGATTTTATCTATACCCGCGCTTTTCAAATGATGACCAGCCTCGGTTCGCTGAAAGTACTGGAAGTCATGTCGAAAGCGGTCAACGTCATCGCCGAAGGTGAAGTCTTGCAGTTGATGAACGTCAACGATCCGGACATCACCGAAGAAAACTATATGCGCGTTATCTACAGTAAGACCGCGCGTTTGTTTGAAGCGGCGGCCCAATGTTCTGGCATTCTGGCAGGTTGCAGCGAAGAACAAGAGAAAGGGTTGCAGGATTATGGCCGTTATCTCGGTACCGCTTTCCAGTTAATTGACGATTTGCTGGATTACAGCGCAGATGGCGAGCAACTGGGTAAAAACGTCGGCGATGACCTCAACGAAGGTAAACCAACGCTGCCGCTGCTGCATGCCATGCGCCACGGCTCGCCGGAGCAAGCGCAAATGATCCGCCAGGCCATTGAGCAAGGTAATGGGCGTCACCTTCTGGAGCCAGTTCTGGATGCAATGAACGCCTGTGGTTCCCTGGAGTGGACTCGCCAACGTGCAGAAGAAGAGGCTGATAAGGCCATCGCTGCGCTGCAGGTGCTACCTGATACGCCATGGCGAGAAGCGCTGATTGGTCTGGCGCATATCGCCGTACAGCGCGACCGTTAATTCCTTTCAGCGTCCTCCCTCATCCCGTGCTCTGCGCGGGATGCTCTTATAAGCTCCAATAATAACTTTCAAATTTCCCACAAACAAGCCATAACCTTGGCATATTCTGAATATACTCACACTTTACGTGAACATTTTAGAACATTCGTTCTCCGGGCGTTATAGTGTCGCCACAACCTATCGTGGAACCGTACGTCGTTAACCAAAGGAGAGATGAGTGTATGGAAAGCAAGCTGATTGACTGGCATCCGGCCGATATCATCGCCGGACTGCGCAAGAAAGGGACCTCAATGGCCGCTGAATCACGCAAAAATGGATTAAGTTCATCAACGCTGGCCAATGCGTTAACCCGACCATGGCCAAAAGGGGAATTGATTATCGCCCGGGCGCTGGGAACCGATCCCTGGGTGATTTGGCCGTCACGTTACCATGACGCAAAAACGCATGAATTCATCGACAGAACACGAATGATGCGAGGACGCAGAGAGAAACAGAGTTCTGAATGAACACCGATGAGGAGTAACCCCCAGCCCACAGAACTGGGGGTTACAAGCGATGTTGACGGTTACTCGCCTTTCACGCGCTCAATGTTTGCGCCCAGCGCGCGCAGTTTATCTTCGATGCGCTCATAGCCGCGATCGATGTGATAAATACGATCGACTACCGTCGTACCTTCAGCAATACACCCTGCCAGCACCAGGCTTGCGGATGCGCGCAGATCGGTCGCCATAACCTGTGCGCCAGAGAGCGTTTCCACACCGTGGCAAATCACGGTATTGCTTTCGATTTCTGCATGAGCGCCCATACGGCTCAGCTCAGGCACATGCATAAAGCGGTTCTCAAACACGGTTTCCGTGATGAAGCCCGTCCCTTCTGCCACCAGGTTCAGCAGCGTGAACTGGGCCTGCATATCGGTCGGGAACGCCGGGTGCGGCGCAGTGCGCACATTGACCGCTTTCGGACGTTTGCCGTGCATGTCGAGGCTAATCCAGTCGTCGCCGACTTCGATATCCGCACCCGCATCACGCAGCTTCGCCAGAACGGCATCCAGCGTATCTGGCTGTGCATTACGGCAGATAATTTTACCGCGAGAAATTGCCGCTGCGACCAGGAAAGTACCGGTTTCGATACGGTCTGGCAAAACGCGATAGACACCGCCGCCGAGGCGCTCAACGCCTTCGATGGTAATACGATCGGTACCCTGCCCCGTGATTTTTGCGCCCAGCGCAATCAGGAAGTTCGCGGTATCCACGATCTCCGGCTCGCGCGCGGCGTTTTCGATGATGGTAGTGCCTTCGGCAAGCGTTGCTGCGCACATGATAGTGACCGTCGCGCCGACGCTCACTTTGTCCATGACGATATGCGCACCTTTCAGACGGCCATCAACGGACGCCTTCACATAGCCTTCTTCCAGCTTAATTGTCGCGCCTAACTGCTCCAGACCGGTAATGTGCAGGTCAACCGGACGCGCGCCAATGGTACAGCCACCCGGCAGTGAAACCTGGCCCTGACCAAAGCGGGCAACCAGCGGCCCGAGCGCCCAGATGGACGCACGCATGGTTTTCACCAGATCGTACGGCGCACAGAAAACGTTCACGTCACGCGCATCAATGTGCACGGAACCATTACGCTCAACTTTCGCACCCAGCTGGCTCAGCAGCTTCATTGAGGTGTCAACGTCCTTCAGTTTCGGGACGTTTTGGATCTCCACAGGTTCTTCAGCCAGCAGCGCCGCGAAAAGGATCGGCAGTGCGGCGTTTTTAGCGCCTGAAATTGTGACTTCGCCCTGGAGCTTGGTTGGCCCCTGAACACGAAATTTATCCATTATTCTGTTCTCTGTTAAGAATTTATCTTCGCTACCGGCACGTCACCCGTAGCTCAAAAACCGTTAAGTTTGCGATCGCGTGCCCATTCCGCTGGGGTAAACGCCTTAATCGACACGGCATGAATGCGGTTGTCCGCAATGTACTCCATCAACGGGCCATAGACCGATTGCTGCTTCTTGACCCGGCTCATGCCTTCAAACATCTCACCCACGGCAATAACCTGAAAGTGACTGCCGTCGCCAGAAACGTGGACTTCCTGGAGGGAGAGTGCATTCATCAGCACGCTCTGAATTTCATTATTTTCCATGGGATCTTCATTCGTCAGATAGTGAAAACAGCCCAACATCTTAGAGCAAAGTGGCGCTGTCATAAATAAGCAAAAAGCCCCGCTGATAAATCAGACAAGGCTTTAGTGGCAGATACCCCGCAAAGGGGTTGCCGGATAGCATTACAAGACCTTATCCGGCTTACAAAAATTAACGCGGAAGAACGTCGTCAGGCAAATTGTAAAGCTGCGCCAGCGTATACACTTTATCGTTAACGCCAGCGAGCGAAACGCTGTTCCCCTGCTGCTTGCCCTGGTTAATCAGGTGCAGCAGTAATGCCAGACCACCGGTGTCCACCCGGGATACCTGGTTCAGGTCGATGCAGGATACCCCTTTCATCGCCTCAACTCGCGCATCCCATAATGGGTTTAACACGTCCTGATCCAGTTCTCCCACCAGCACCAGCTTGTCGCCTTCACGCGTCCAGGTGAGTGACTGCGTCATTATTTTTTCTCTTCCAGGGTGATTTTCTGCTGAGAAATAGATTTCAGCTGTGCCGTCAGGCCATCAATACCTTTCGTACGCAGCAGGTCGCTCCACTCATTCTGTTTAGTGGTGATCATACTTACGCCTTCGGCAATCATGTCATACGCCTGCCAGTTACCGGTCTGGGAGTTTTTACGCCACTGGAAATCCAGACGTACCGGAGGACGACCGTTTGGATCGATGATGGTTACGCGGATAGGCACGATGGTCGCATCACCCAGCGGCTGCTCAGGGGCAATCTGATAGGTCTGCCCGTGGTACATCGCCAGCGCCTGACCGTAAGCCTGCTTCAGATATTCACGGAAGGCAGCGAAATAGGCGTCACGCTGAGCCGGTGTCGCATCTTTGTAGTAACGGCCGAGCACCAGCGCACCGGCATACTTAACCTGCACATAAGGCAGCAGTTCCTGATCGACCACCTGACGCAGATAATCCGGATTGGAACGGATTTTGGGTTGCTCGTTCTTCAGACGGTCAAAGGTCTTCTGCGCCGCCTCATTCATCAGTTTGTACGGGTTCGTCTGGTCGGCTGCGGTTGCCGCGCTAAGTGGGGCAATCACCAGCATAGCCACCATCATCAATCGTTTAAACATACGTCGATTCTCCTGAGATTATTTCGTTGCGCCCGCAGGCGTAGTGGCTTCATTATTGCCTTCCGTTGCGGCTGGCGCATCGCCAGAATTCTTATTGTCATCACCTTTACTGTTGCTGTTGTAAAGGAACTGACCAATCATGTCTTCCAGCACCATCGCGGATTTCGTGTCCTGAATCGTACCGCCATCTTTGAGGATAGACGTTCCCAGCTCAGGATCTTCAAAACCCACATTCAGCGCCAGATACTGTTCGCCCAGCAGACCGGACGTACGGATGCTCAGAGAACTGGTGTCAGGAATATGGTTAAAACGCGATTCGATTTCCAGCGTCACGCGCGGCAGGTACGTTTTCGGATCTAACGAGATGTCCGATACGCGTCCAACTACCACCCCGCCAATCCGCACCGGAGAACGCTCTCTCAGGCCACCGATATTATCAAAGGTCGCATAAATCGTATAAGTCGGCTCAGTACGCATTGAGGTAACGTTCGCCGCCTTCAGGCAGACAAACAGCGCAGCCAGCAGCGCAACCAGCAGGAATAACCCGACCCAAATTTCATTTTTTTTCGTTTGCATGAACTCAATTCCCAAACATCAGTGCGGTCAGCACAAAATCCAGCCCCAGAACGGCAAGAGAGGCGTGCACTACGGTGCGTGTCGTTGCCCGGCTAATCCCGGCAGAGGTCGGGATCGCATCATAACCATTGAACAATGCAATCCAGGTGACCGTAATGGCGAACACCACGCTCTTAATCAGACAGTTGACCAGATCCAGACGCCAGTCGACGGCATTTTGCATCGCCGACCAGAAAAAGCCGGCATCAATACCTTTCCAGCTTACGCCAACCAGCGAACCACCCCAGATCCCCACCGCGACGAATATAATCGTCAGCAGCGGCAAAGAAATGACACCGGCCCAAAAACGCGGGGAGATAACCCGGCGCAGAGGATCGACGGCCATCATTTCCAGGCTGGAAAGCTGTTCGGTCGCCCGCATCAAGCCAATCTCTGCGGTTAAGGCCGACCCCGCCCGCCCGGCAAACAGCAGCGCCGCAACAACCGGTCCTAGCTCACGTAACAATGACAGTGCCACCAGCATACCGAGGCTGGTTTCCGCGCTGTAGGTCGTCAGCACCAGGTATCCCTGCAACCCCAGCACCATACCGATGAACACGCCAGAAACTATAATGATCAGCATCGATAAGACACCGACATTATAGAGCTGGCGTATCAGCAGCGGCGCATGTTTGCGAAACTCCGGCTTGCCGACAACCGCATTGAACAACATTAATCCGGCTCGCCCGAACGTCCTGAGGGTTTTTATTCCCCGATGCCCGAGTGATGCCAGCGCATTTAACAACATGGGTGGCTTAACTCCCTGTTTTGAGTAAATCGATGTGGTAGTCGCCCGCCGGATAACGGAACGGAACCGGCCCATCGGCAATACCATCGAGGAACTGACGCACTCGCGGATCGGCATTTTCTTGCAGCGCCTGAGCACTACCGTAGGCCACTATTTTTTTATCCGCCATAATATAGGCGTAATCCGCAATACTCAGCACCTCTGGCACGTCATGGGAAACGACCACGCAGGTGACGCCCAGCGCACTGTTCAGTTCCGAAATCAGCTTTACCAGCACGCCCATGGTGATGGGATCCTGGCCGACGAACGGTTCATCAAACATGATGAGGTCTGGCTCCAGCGCGATAGCACGAGCTAACGCGGCGCGACGCGCCATCCCACCGGATAATTCAGAAGGCATTAATTTAGCCGCGCCCCGCAGGCCCACGGCCTCAAGCTTCATCATTACCGTGCTTTTCAGTAGCGGCGCAGGCAGCGTTGTATGCTCACGCAACGGGTATGCGACGTTGTCAAACACGTTCATGTCGGTAAACAGCGCACCGGACTGAAACAGCATGCTCATGCGCTTACGCACGGTAAATAAACGCGAACGGGACATGGCGGGGACGTTTTCGCCGTCAAACAGGATCTCGCCCTTATCCGGGGAGATTTGTCCGCCAATCAGACGCAACAGCGTTGTCTTGCCAATGCCTGATGGCCCCATGATCGCCGTTACCTTACCGCGCGGCACCGTCAGGGAAATATTATCAAAGATGCAGCGGTCGCCTCGGGAAAAGCTGACATCGCGCATATCGACTAGATTCGCCACAGACTGACCCATTGATTCATCCTTTACTATTGCCTCGTTAATCGAAGAGTTTGGCGCTCAATTTAGCCCTGAACCCAACATATTTACAGATTATTGCCTGTCCTGGTTAGCGAAAGCTGGCATTTGTTTTACTTTTTAGCCGCATAAAGTCAAAATTAAGAATTCGTTACGGCTTCCAGAAATCCTTCAAGTGGACCGGCGAGTATACCTGAAGAAAGGACTTTAGATGCTTTTAGCGACGGCGCTGTTAATAATTGGTTTACTTCTGGTGGTCTACGGTGCCGACCGTCTGGTGTTCGCCGCATCCATTTTATGTCGAAACTTCGGTATTCCCCCCATTATCATCGGGATGACCGTGGTCAGCATGGGGACATCGTTACCCGAGATAATTGTCTCGGTTGCCGCATCAATAAATGGACAACTCGATTTAGCCGTCGGTACCGCCATCGGCTCTAACATTACCAACATCCTGCTTATTTTAGGCCTGTCGGCGCTGATTCATCCTTTTACCGTGCATTCTGATGTTCTGCGTCGTGAATTACCGCTAATGTTGCTGGTAAGTATTTTAGCCGCATCTGTCCTGTATGACGGGCAGTTGAGCCGCAGCGATGGATTCTTTCTTCTGCTTCTGGCCGTGCTATGGCTGCTATTCATTGTTAAAATCGCCCGCCTGGCCGAGCGACAAGGCAACGACAGCCTGACCCGCGAGCAGATTGCGGAGTTACCGCGCGAAGGCGGGTTACCGGTCGCATTTTTGTGGTTGGGCATTGCGCTGATTATTATGCCAATGGCAACACGTATGGTGGTAGATAACGCAACCGTACTGGCGAACTACTTCGCCATGAGCGAACTCACCATCGGGCTAACGGTGGTCGCCATTGGTACCAGCCTGCCGGAGCTGGCAACGGCGATTGCGGGTCTGCGTAAAGGTGAGAACGATATTGCCGTCGGTAACATCATCGGCGCGAACATTTTTAATATTGTTATCGTCCTCGGGCTACCGGCGCTAATTACGCCGGGTGAAGTCAACCCGATGGCCTTCACCCGTGACTATAGCGTCATGCTGCTGGTGAGCGTAATTTTTGCACTACTCTGCTGGCGACGCCCGCGCCAGATTGGTCGCGGCGCGGGTGCGCTACTGACCGGCGGTTTTATCATATGGCTGGCGATGTTGTATTGGTTATCGCCACTTCTCGTTGGATAACTGGAAACGCATTATGTCGCACTTAGAGTTGCAACCGGGTTTTGACTTTCAGCAAGCAGGCAAGGAAGTCCTGGCAATTGAACGTGAAGGCCTGGCGGAGCTTGATCAGTACATCAACCAAAATTTTACTCTCGCATGCGAAAAAATATTCAGCTGCCCGGGCAAAGTCGTGGTGATGGGGATGGGGAAATCAGGACATATAGGACGGAAGATGGCGGCCACATTTGCCAGCACCGGTACCCCCTCATTTTTCGTACATCCTGGCGAAGCCGCACATGGCGATCTGGGTATGGTCTCGCCGCAGGATGTGGTTATCGCCATCTCTAACTCCGGTGAATCCAATGAGATAGCAGCGTTGATCCCGGTATTAAAACGTCTTCATGTACCGCTTATCTGCATGACCGGTCGTCCGGAAAGCAGCATGGCGCGTGCGGCAGATGTGCATCTGTGTGTTAAAGTGCCCAAGGAAGCTTGTCCGTTAGGCCTGGCGCCGACCAGCAGCACAACCGCCACGCTGGTAATGGGCGATGCGCTTGCCGTGGCATTATTAAAAGCGCGTGGTTTTACCGCGGAAGATTTTGCATTATCTCATCCCGGCGGCGCACTGGGCCGTAAGCTTTTGCTGCGCGTTAACGATATTATGCATACGGGAGATGAGATCCCGCATGTGACTAAAAGCGCCAGCCTGCGTGACGCCTTACTTGAGATCACGCGTAAAAATCTCGGCATGACCGTCATTTGCGATGATGCCATGAAGATTGACGGTATTTTCACCGATGGCGATTTACGTCGCGTCTTCGATATGGGCGTTGATGTACGCCAGTTAGGCATTGCCGATGTGATGACCCCTGGAGGCATTCGCGTGCGTCCGGGTATTCTTGCCGTCGATGCCCTGAACTTAATGCAGTCCCGCCATATCACCTCGGTAATGGTTGCTGATGGCGACCAGTTACTCGGTGTGTTACATATGCATGATCTGCTGCGTGCAGGTGTAGTGTAAGAAACTCAAGGATAACGAAAATGAGTAAAGCAGGTGCGTCGCTTGCGACCTGTTATGGACCCGTCAGCACAGACGTTATCACCCGGGCAGAGAACATCCGTTTGCTGATCCTGGATGTGGATGGCGTACTGTCTGATGGTCTGATTTATATGGGCAACAACGGTGAAGAGCTGAAGGCTTTTAACGTCCGCGATGGTTACGGAATTCGCTGTGCGCTCACTTCCGGTATCGAGGTTGCCATTATTACCGGACGAAAGGCTAAACTTGTAGAAGATCGCTGTGCCACATTGGGGATCACGCATTTGTATCAGGGGCAGTCAGACAAACTGGTCGCCTTTAACGATCTCCTTAGCAAACTGGCAGTCACGCCTGAAAATGTCGCGTACGTTGGTGATGACCTGATCGACTGGCCGGTGATGGCGCAAGTGGGATTAAGCGTGGCGGTGGCGGATGCGCATCCTCTGCTGATCCCGCGCGCCGATTACGTTACCCGCATCGATGGGGGACGTGGCGCGGTGCGTGAAGTCTGCGATTTATTACTCCTGGCGCAGGGCAAACTGGACGAGGCCAAAGGGCAATCGATATGAGCAAAACCAGACGTTGGGTTATCATTCTACTGTCGCTGGCTGTCCTTGTGATGATTGGTATTAATCTGGCTGACAAAGACGACGCCGCTCAGGTCGTCGTCAATAACAACGAGCCAACCTATAAGAGCGAACATACTGATACCGTTGTGTATAGTCCGGAAGGCGCACTGAGCTATCACTTGATCGCGCAAAACGTTGAATATTATTCGGAACAAGCGGTTTCGTGGTTTACTCAACCAGTATTAACCACGTTTGATAAAGATAAAGTACCGACCTGGACGATCAAGGCTGATAAAGCCAAATTGACCAACGATCGGATGCTGTATTTGTACGGCCATGTTGAGGTCAACGCCCTGGTGCCCGACTCTCAACTACGCAGAATTACCACCGATAACGCGCAGATTAACCTGGTGACACAAGATGTCACTTCCGATGATCTCGTCACGTTATATGGCACAACATTTAACTCCAGCGGACTGAAGATGCGCGGCAACTTACGCAGCAAGAACGCCGAGCTGATTGAAAAGGTTAGAACCTCATATGAAATCCAAAACAAACAAACTCAGCCTTAATCTTGTGCTTGCCAGCTCACTTCTGGCCGCCAGCATCCCGGCATTGGCCGTTACCGGCGATACCGAGCAGCCGATTCACATTGAGTCGGACCAGCAGTCCCTGGATATGCAGGGCAACGTGGTGACGTTTACTGGTAACGTGATTGTGACTCAGGGCACCATTAAAATTAACGCCGATAAAGTCGTCGTAACCCGCCCTGGCGGTGAAGACGGTAAAGAAGTGATTGATGGTTACGGTGATCCCGCCACCTTTTACCAGATGCAGGACAACGGTAAGCCGGTGAAAGGCCGCGCCTCACACATGCACTATGAACTGGCAAAAGACTTCGTCGTTCTTACCGGTAAGGCTTACCTGGAACAGCTCGATAGCAACATCACGGGCGATAAGATCACCTATCTGGTAAAAGAGCAGAAAATGCAGGCCTTCAGCGATAAAGGCAAACGCGTCACCACCGTTCTGGTTCCGTCGCAGTTGCAGGACAAAAACAAGGCTCCGGCAGAGAAAAAAGGTAACTGATTCGTTATGGCAACATTAACTGCAAAGAACCTTGCAAAAGCCTATAAGGGCCGCCGTGTAGTGGAAGATGTCAGTCTGACCGTCAACTCCGGGGAGATTGTCGGTTTGCTCGGTCCTAACGGTGCGGGTAAGACAACGACCTTTTACATGGTAGTCGGCATTGTCCCGCGCGATGCGGGCAACATTATCATTGATGACGAAGACATCAGCCTGCTGCCTCTGCATGCGCGCGCGCGTCGCGGCATCGGCTATTTGCCGCAGGAAGCGTCTATTTTCCGTCGCCTGAGCGTGTTTGATAACCTGATGGCGGTGCTGCAAATTCGCGACGATCTGACCAGCGAGCAGCGCGAAGATCGCGCTAACGAGCTGATGGAAGAATTCCACATCGAACACCTGCGCGACAGCTTAGGTCAGTCGCTCTCCGGTGGTGAACGACGCCGCGTGGAGATCGCCCGGGCACTGGCGGCTAATCCGAAATTTATCCTGCTGGATGAACCGTTTGCCGGTGTTGACCCGATTTCCGTTATTGATATCAAACGAATCATCGAACACCTGCGCGACAGCGGGCTTGGGGTGCTGATTACCGACCATAACGTTCGCGAAACGCTGGCAGTGTGTGAGCGCGCCTATATCGTGAGTCAGGGCCACCTGATCGCGCACGGCACGCCAACAGAAATACTGCAGGATGAGCACGTTAAGCGCGTATACCTTGGGGAAGACTTCAGACTCTGATAGGGTAGAAGACTTCACGTCACCGCAGGAGAGAACAACTCTGAACATGAAGCAAGGTTTGCAACTCAGGCTTAGCCAACAACTGGCGATGACGCCTCAGCTACAACAGGCTATCCGTCTGTTGCAGCTGTCCACGCTGGAACTTCAGCAAGAACTTCAGCAAGCGCTGGAAAGTAACCCACTGCTCGAGCAAACCGATCTTCACGACGAAATTGATACCCAGGAAAAACAGGACAGCGAATCCCTCGACACCGCAGATGCTCTCGAACAAAAAGAGATGCCAGAGGAACTACCGCTTGACGCCAGTTGGGATGAAATTTACACCGCCGGTACGCCTTCTGGCACCAGCGGAGATTACATCGACGACGAACTGCCTGTGTACCAGGGTGAGACCACGCAATCGCTGCAGGATTACCTGATGTGGCAAGTGGAGCTGACCCCGTTCTCGGATACCGATCGCGCCATTGCGACATCCATCGTTGATGCGGTAGACGAAACCGGTTATCTCACCGTAACCCTGGACGATATTCTCGAAAGCATGGGCGATGACGACGTCGGTATGGACGAAATCGAAGCCGTGCTTAAACGCGTTCAGCGTTTTGATCCCGTGGGCGTAGCGGCCAAAGATCTCCGCGACTGCTTACTGATTCAACTTTCACAGTTTGATAAAGCCACGCCGTGGCTGGAAGAAGCGCGCCTGATCATCAGCGATCATCTCGATCTGTTAGCCAATCATGACTTCCGCACGCTGATGCGCGTGACCCGGCTGAAAGAAGATGTGCTGAAAGAAGCCGTCAACCTCATCCAGTCGCTCGATCCCCGCCCAGGACAGTCGATCCAAACCGGCGAACCGGAATACGTCATCCCGGATGTGCTGGTGCGTAAGCATAACGATCGCTGGGTGGTCGAACTCAACGGCGACAGTATTCCACGGCTGCAGATTAACCAGCATTACGCCGCCATGTGCAACAGCGCGCGCAACGATGCTGACAGCCAGTTTATTCGTAGCAATCTGCAGGATGCGAAGTGGCTGATTAAAAGCCTGGAAAGTCGCAATGATACGCTGCTGCGCGTCAGTCGCTGCATCGTTGAACAGCAGCAAGCCTTCTTTGAGCAAGGCGAAGAGTTTATGAAACCGATGGTGCTGGCGGATATCGCCCAGGCCGTCGAGATGCACGAATCGACCATTTCCCGAGTGACCACGCAAAAGTATCTGCACAGTCCGCGCGGCATTTTTGAATTGAAGTATTTCTTTTCCAGTCACGTTAACACTGAAGGCGGAGGCGAAGCCTCGTCCACAGCTATCCGTGCGTTGGTGAAGAAATTAATTGCTGCGGAAAACCCCGCGAAACCGCTGAGTGACAGCAAGTTAACCTCTATGCTGTCAGAACAGGGTATCATGGTGGCACGCCGCACCGTTGCGAAGTACCGAGAGTCTTTATCCATTCCGCCGTCTAACCAGCGCAAACAGCTGGTCTGACCCAACCGATAAGGAAGACACTATGCAGCTCAACATCACTGGAAACAACGTCGAAATCACGGAAGCCCTGCGCGATTTTGTGAATACAAAATTCGCCAAGCTTGAACAATATTTCGACCGGATTAATCAGGTCTATATTGTGTTGAAAGTGGAGAAGGTTACACATATCTCGGACGCAACACTGCATGTGAACGGTGGCGAAATTCATGCCAGCGCGGAAGGTCAGGATATGTACGCCGCCATTGACGGTTTAATTGATAAACTGGCTCGGCAGTTAACAAAACATAAAGATAAACTGAAACAGCACTAACTTGTCCGGGCAGTTAGCGGGTGCAGGACGGCCTGTTGTGTAGCACAACAGGCCATTTGTACAGTTAGCGCTTAGGTGAAATTATGACAAATAACGATACGACTCTACAACTGAGCAATGTTCTTAACCAGGAATGTACACGCGCGGCCGTTCACTGCCAAAGCAAAAAACGCGCACTGGAAATCATCAGTGAACTGGCGGCAAAACAGCTCAGCTTGCCCTCTCAGGTGGTATTTGAAGCCATTCTGACGCGTGAAAAAATGGGCAGTACCGGCATCGGTAATGGTATTGCTATTCCGCACGGAAAGCTGGAAGAAGACACGATGCGCGCGGTTGGCGTGTTTGTGCAACTTGAAACGCCTATTGCTTTCGACGCCATTGATAATCAACCCGTCGATCTGCTTTTTGCTCTACTGGTTCCGGCAGACCAAACCAAGACGCATTTGCATACGTTGTCACTGGTCGCCAAACGTCTGGCAGATAAAACCATCTGCCGCCGCCTGCGCGCCGCACAGAGTGACCAGGAGTTGTATCAAATCATCACGGACACCGAAGGTGGACAGGATGAGGCATAACAACCCAATGGCATCCTTTTTTGTCGTTGTGAGGAGAAACAGTACATGGTACTGATGATCGTCAGCGGTCGTTCGGGGTCATGTAAATCTGTCGCCCTGCGTGCGCTGGAAGATATGGGTTTTTACTGCGTGGATAACCTTCCCGTAGTGCTGTTGCCCGATCTGGCTCGTACTCTGGCCGATCGCCAGATTTCTGCGGCCGTCAGCATTGATGTGCGCAACATGCCTGAGTCCCCGGAAATTTTCGAGCAGGCGATGAACAACCTGCCTGAAGGCTTCTCACCGCAGTTGCTGTTCCTTGACGCCGATCGCAACACCCTGATTCGCCGCTACAGCGACACCCGTCGCCTGCATCCGCTTTCCAGCAAGAACTTATCTCTGGAAAGTGCTATCGATAAGGAAAGCGATTTGCTGGAGCCCCTGCGCTCTCGCGCTGACCTGATCGTTGATACCTCCGAAATGTCCGTGCACGAACTGGCGGAAATGTTACGTACCCGACTGCTGGGCAAGCGTGAACGCGAATTGACGATGGTATTCGAATCCTTTGGTTTCAAACACGGTATCCCGATTGACGCGGATTACGTCTTTGACGTGCGCTTCCTGCCTAACCCGCACTGGGATCCGAAGCTGCGCCCGATGACCGGTCTTGACCGCCCCGTCGCAGCCTTCCTCGACAGGCACACAGAAGTACACAATTTTATCTACCAGACTCGCAGCTATCTTGAGCTATGGTTACCCATGCTGGAGACCAACAACCGCAGCTACCTCACCGTAGCCATCGGCTGTACCGGCGGGAAGCACCGTTCGGTGTATATTGCAGAGCAGCTGGCTGACTACTTCCGCTCACGCGGTAAAAACGTGCAGTCACGCCATCGCACGCTGGAAAAACGTAAATCATGACCGTGAAGCAAACCGTTGAAATCACGAATAAGCTGGGTATGCATGCCCGCCCAGCCATGAAACTGTTTGAATTGATGCAGGGCTTCGAAGCAGAAGTGTTGCTGCGTAATGATGAAGGAACGGAAGCCGAGGCCAACAGCGTTATCGCTCTGCTGATGCTGGACTCCGCCAAAGGGCGTCAGATAGAAGTTGAAGCCACGGGTCCACAGGAAGTTGAAGCCCTGGCAGCGGTAATTGCCCTGTTTAACTCAGGCTTTGACGAAGATTAATCGAGTACACAGAACGTAGCCAGTAGGCCGGATAAGGCGTTTACGCCGCATCCGGCAATAACTCAGCTAATACAGCTTATGTTCCCGCATAAACGACTCACCGCCTAACTGGCGCATTTGTCGCATAATCCACGCCTGACGGCTACGTACATAACCAGAAGGCGCATTCGCCTTAAAACGCATAGGATTGGGTAACACCGCCGCCAGCAAGGCCGCTTCAGACAAACTCAGCCGGCTGGCTGGCTTATGGAAATAGTGCTGCGCAGCGGCCTCCACGCCAAAAATTCCATCGCCAAACTCCGCAACGTTCAGATAGACGGTCAGAATACGTTTCTTGCTCCAGACAGTTTCCATACCCAGCGTTAGCCCGGCTTCAAGGCCCTTACGCACCCAGCTACGTCCATCCCACAGAAAGAGGTTTTTCGCCGTCTGTTGCGATAACGTCGACGCCCCGCGAATACGGTTCTCATTACGTTCGTTGTGCGCCAGCGCTTTCTCTATGGCGGAGACATCAAATCCCCAGTGCTCGGGAAACTTCTGGTCCTCTGCGGCAATCACCGCCAGCCCCATCCACACAGAGATCTCATCCATGCTCACCCAGTCCGAGTGCGCCACATAACCGAAATCACCAGACAGCCATGCACCCAGTTGCCGCTCGACCATTACCGCCGAGAACGGCACCGGCATCACGCTGAAAAGTGCGATGCCCCCGCCCCAGAATACAGCGAGGACAACGACCGTCCGCAGAAAGATACGCCGCAGAAAAGCGGTAACGCCTTTTCTCATTCAGCCAGCACCAGTACACGCGATACCAGTTTATCGATACCACTCGCAGCCTGAGCGATATCCTGCGCCAGCATATAGGCAGGCGTAGTGACAATTTTGTTGTCTTCATCGACGACAATGTCATCAACCGGACAAGGCACATGCTCAGCGCCCATCTCTTCCAGCACCTCTGCCGTATCGATATCAGTACCGATGGTCAGACGCAGCGGAAAGTCAAAAATTTTAGGTAACATGGCGGGCGCAATGCACATAAATCCCAGTGGCTTACCCGCCTGATGCATAGCCAGCGCCAGCGCAGCTAAATCACTGTCAACCCGGCATTCACTGCCCTGACTGGCAAAATTGCTCAGATTTTTAGCCGCGCCAAACCCGCCAGGCACTATCAACGCGTCCAGTTCCGTTGAGACTGCCTGAGCCAGCGGGCGAATCTCGCCGCGTGTAATACGTGCGGCTTCAATCAGCACATTACGCGTTTCCGGCATCGGCTCGCCGGTCAGATGATTAATCACATCCGCTTGTTGTTTATCCGGTGCGAAACAGACAGCCTGAGCGCCGTTGCGGGCAATGGCCAGAAGTGTGAGAACCGTTTCATGGATCTCTGCGCCGTCATACACGCCGCATCCGCTGAGCACTACACCCACTTTTTTCATCGCGATACTCCTTTTCTAAGCTGGCTGAAACATATTAGTTATTATGATTTAAATGCTACGCTTCACACATTTAACTGATTCATGTAACAAATTATTTAAGATTTGCTATCTTAACTGCGTGCGGCCTGAAAATTAGGGCTGCGCCCTTGTAAATAATGATAATAATTTACGGCGCAGCCACGATTTCCCTGGTGTTGGCGCAGTATTCGCGCACCCCGGTTAAGCCGGGGTCATTTTTTTTCCACGCTCGCCACCCAGGCCTTCAATACCGCCACATCGTGCTGCCACTCCTGCTTCATCTCTTCAATCCATTCAGCAACATTATCTTCCCAGGCAGGAAGATCCGGCGACTGGATCTGCTGGCCTAACTGTTGCAGGTGGCGCAGCCCAACAGAACCTGCCGCGCCTTTAATTTTATGGCCTTCCTCAACAACGCCTTTTTTGTCCCGAGCGGTCAGATTTGACTCCAGCACGCTCAAATATCCCGGCATCATCTTCTCAAACACCGCCAGCCCGTCGGTAATTAACTTCGGTCCCACCAGCTCGAGGTATTGTTCCAACATAGGAATATCTAACAGCGCTTGCGATTTACTGCTCTCTTCAGATGTCACAGTGCTCTCCTCTTTGTTTCGGGTATCCCAGTATTTTTTAATCATGGCGGTTAACGCTGGAACCGACAGCGGCTTACTCAGCACGTCGTCCATTCCCGCGTCCAGATACTCTTTTTTATCTTTCAGGACGTTGGCGGTAAGCGCAACCAGCGGCGGCAGGTCCTCACGGGCATATTTTTGCGTCAGCTCGCGCGAGATATCCAGGCCGGTCATATCCGGTAGCTGAATATCCAGCAGCACCAGGTCATATTCGCCCGGCGTGAACATTTCCAGCGCGGCTTTCCCGGTCATGGCGACATCCACGCTGTTGCCCAGTTTTTCCAGCACTGAACGTGCGACAATAACGTTCAGTTCAATGTCTTCCACCAGCAGCACATTCAGGGCGGGCAGCGGCATGTCATCGTCTTCAAAAGCGTCTTCAATCTCTTCCGCTACCGCAGGCGCATGCACGGTCAGCGTAAAGATGGAACCTTTGCCAGCCTGGCTTGAGACCGTAATATCACCGCCCATGTTTTTCGCCAGACGCTTCGATACGGCCAGTCCAATCCCGGTTCCCGTTGCCGGTTTGCCGCCGTTGCTGTCCTTAACCTGATAATACATGGCGAAGATTTTATCCTGCTCATCCTGCGGAATGCCGATCCCGGAATCTTCAACCTCGAAATGCAGCATGTTCCCCTGGTCATAGCGCGCGCGCACGGTCACCTGCCCCTGCTGGGTAAACTTCACGGCATTGCTGATCAGATTCCACAGAATCTGTCGCAAACGCGTGCCGTCGGTAATGACCTTATGCGGCAGCGGCAGCGTTGGTTCAAGCACAAAACGCAGCCCCTTTTGCTGCGCCTGCAGGCCAGAGAGGTTTTCCAGATCCGCCATAAAACTGGTGAAATCAACAGGCTGGTTATCGAGCTGGACTTTACGTCGCTCCATCTTATCCATATCGATAATATCGTTGAAAATATTCCCCAGCGTCACGGCAGAGACGTGGATAGTTTTCAGGTATTTTTCCTGCTCAGCGGTCAGGTCCGTATCCAACAAGATCCGGCTTAAGCCGACAATACCGTTAAGCGGGGTGCGCAGCTCGTGACTGATAGTTGAAATGAAGGTGGTCTTATCGCGGCTGGCGCGCTCAAGCGCGTCCTGATAACGCTTACGCTCGGTAATATCACGCCCAAAGCCCATCAGGCCATGTCGCTTACCTACGCGGTCATAGTAAGGCACCTTGCGAATTTCAAAGCAGGCTTTGCGTCCGTCCGGGTAGTCCAGCCACTGTTCGTAGGTGAGCGAAACGTTATGACGGAATACCTTCTCGTCGGTTTCAATAACCTTTTCAGCCGCCTCAGGGGAGTAAACATCAGCAGGTTTTAAATTCACCAATTGCTTTTCGCTTTTGCCGGTCAGCAGTTCCATGGCGCGGTTACAGCCGGAAAATTCTTTATCTTCATTACGATAAAAAACCAGATCCGGCGAGGCATCGAGGAAAGAGCGTAAGAAGGAAGACTGTTGCTCAAGCTGGATCTGCGCTTCCTCACGCTCTTTAATTTCGACCTTCAGCTGCTCGAACGTTTCCTGGCGCTCCGCTTCGGCTTTTTCGCGCTCAACAATTTCCTGATTGAGCTGGGCAATATTGTCTTTCAACTGCACATTGAGCTTGAGATCGCGCTCGCGCATCTCTTCCAGCTTTTGTACCAGTCGTGACAGGCGCTGCCGGGACTCTTCCAGTTGCTCCACCACCACTGACAGGAAATAGACGGCCCAGGGAGTAATTAACAGACCAAAAAAGATAGAACGGATAACATCAATGCTTTCTACCTGGCCGTGCAGCACCATGGTGACAGCCATCTGCACCACAATTGCCAACACGACCAGAGCCAGCGCCAATAGCAGCGAAAAGCGCACCAGACCCAACTTCATCATCAGGTCGACGTAATATTGCGCCAGCATACGGATTTGCTTCATAGAGAGTTCCTTCACGACAACTTGGCACAATAATACTCAATTCTCGGCGTGACGTTGAAGATTGTGCAAGAAATGCGGAGGTTATCGGTGAAATGACCGGGGAGTGGTTCATCGTAGGCCTGATAAGCGAAGCGCCATCAGGCAAGCAGACGCAGATTGCCTGATGCCGGATTTGCCTTATCCGGCGTCCGACCTACAGAAGATTAGCTCTCCGGCTGTACCCACGGCGTACCCAGCGCCGAGCCTTGCACGCCATGCTCGTTAAGGTATTTGTCCAGTTCGACCATCCCGGTCCAACGGTTTTCGCACCAGAGCGGCGCCAACAGCGTTGGGCGGCGCGCGCTGGCAGAAATGCGATGATAAATCACCTCTGGCGGCGTATGGCGGATCATCTCCCCGGCGGTAACCGTATAGTCGTCCAGCTCAATTCCGTTCAGTCGCCCGGCCTCCCAGGCTTTCGCCATCGTACTGCCTTTCACAATATGCAGCGGATGCAGCTTAATACCGTCAACGCCCGTCTCCACCACACGCTCCATGGTTTGCAGACATTCCGCCTGCCCCTCTCCCGGCAGACCAACAATCAAGTGTGAGCAGACCTTCAGCCCGCGCTCGCGCGCCAGCCGCGTGGTGTTCTGGTAGCAAGCGAAATCATGGCCGCGGTTAATGCGGTGCAGGGTTTTGTCATGCGCAGTTTGCAGACCGAGCTCCAGCCAAACCTCATAGCCGAGGTCTTTATACTCGCAAAGCAGGTCGAGTACCGCATCCGGCACGCAGTCGGGACGTGTGCCAACGCATAACCCGACAATGTTGGCCTGGCTGATCGCCTGTTGATACATCGAACGCAGCACCTGCACTTCAGCAAAGGTGCTGGTATAGGCCTGGAAATAGGCCAAATAGCGTTTCGCGCGATTGACCAGATGTGCCTGATGCTCAAGCTGCTCAGCAATGGAATGGTGCTGCTGCGCTTCATCAGCAAATGAGGCCACATTACAGAAAGTGCATCCGCCGCGACCGATGGTGCCATCACGATTTGGACAGCTAAAACCGCCGTGTAGCGTGAGTTTATGAACCTTTTGCCCATAACGGCGAGAAAGATCCCCACCAAACATATTGACTAATTTCTGTAACTGCATAATCTGGTAGACCGCGCCTTGAAAAGAGGCCAAAGCCTGCCATTTTTTACCCCAGTCGGCGATGACCTGGATCAATCGCCCTGGCGAGCCTTTATTTATTGCATAACAAATCAAAATAATCGGAATTTCATTCACTCGAAATATAATTACTTTTCCTTATATCCGGCAGTTTTTTTTATCTTCTTATACTCTCAGCGTAAAAACAGTATCTTTAAGACGCCAAAACTTTAAAAACCAGCATAAAATGCCAAGCATCTCGATAAACAAAGGCAGGACGAGAGATATCCGGCCTTTCTGACAGTGAGACAGATCACACTTCCCAGGGCATTCCCCTCAGGTTAAATCAATGTAAAAAACCCTTTTATTTCAATAAATTCATAAATTTAATTACCCCATAGCACATTTTTGCATAAATAAGATTGCCATTTGACCTGTGTGTGGATTCCCGATAACTTGGAAATCCGCTGGAAGCTTTCTGGATGAGCAGTCTGCTCATCATATTTATGCAGTAATTGAGATTCCCTCTGAAGCAAGTCCTCAAACTTGTTTGACCTGTGCGAAAAGGATAAAGAGGGCGAATGCGAGGTAAGCGTATGACACGCAAACCCCGTCGCCATGCTCTTGGTGTGCCCGTGCGCAACGGTCCAGATGGGAATCCCGCAGAGCCTGGGGAGGTTCACTGATATGTTGTACGATAAATCCCTTGAGAGGGATAACTGTGGTTTCGGCCTGATCGCCCACATAGAAGGCGAACCTAGCCACAAGGTAGTGCGTACCGCCATACACGCACTGGCCCGTATGCAGCACCGTGGCGCAATTCTTGCCGATGGAAAAACCGGCGATGGTTGCGGCCTGCTGTTACAAAAACCGGACCGCTTTTTCCGCATCGTGGCGCAAGAGCGCGGCTGGCGTTTAGCCAAAAACTACGCCGTCGGCATGATCTTTTTAAATAAAGACGCTGAGCTGGCCGCGGCTTCTCGTCGCATTGTTGAAGAAGAATTACAGCAGGAGACCCTGTCGATTGTCGGCTGGCGCGACGTGCCGACCAACGAAGGTGTTCTCGGTGAAATTGCGCTCTCCTCCCTGCCTCGTATCGAGCAAATTTTTGTCAACGCCCCTGCGGGCTGGCGCCCGCGTGATATGGAACGCCGCCTGTTCATCGCGCGCCGTCGTATTGAAAAACGTCTCCAGGAAGATAAAGACTTTTACGTCTGTAGCTTGTCGAACCTGGTCAATATCTATAAAGGTCTGTGTATGCCGGCGGATCTGCCGCGCTTTTACCTGGACCTCGCGGACCTGCGTCTGGAATCGGCCATCTGCCTGTTCCACCAGCGTTTCTCCACTAACACCGTACCACGTTGGCCGCTGGCGCAGCCGTTCCGCTACCTGGCGCACAACGGTGAAATCAACACCATCACCGGCAACCGCCAGTGGGCACGCGCACGTACCTATAAATTCCAGACGCCTTTGATCCCGGATCTGCACGACGCTGCGCCGTTCGTTAACGAAACCGGCTCCGACTCAAGTTCAATGGATAACATGCTGGAACTGCTGCTGGCAGGCGGGATGGACATCATCCGTGCCATGCGCTTACTGGTGCCGCCGGCCTGGCAGAACAACCCGGATATGGATCCGGAGCTGCGCGCATTCTTTGACTTTAACTCCATGCACATGGAGCCGTGGGACGGCCCGGCTGGCATCGTCATGTCCGACGGTCGCTTTGCCGCCTGTAACCTCGACCGAAACGGCCTGCGTCCGGCGCGCTACGTCATCACCAAAGACAAGCTGATTACCTGCGCTTCTGAAGTTGGGATCTGGGATTATCAACCGGATGAAGTGGTTGAGAAAGGCCGTGTCGGGCCTGGCGAGCTGATGGTTATCGATACCCGCAGCGGGCGCATTCTGCACTCTGCCGAAACCGATGACGATTTGAAAAGTCGTCATCCGTACAAAGAGTGGATGGAGAAGAACGTCCGTCGTCTGGTGCCGTTCGAAGATCTGGCTGACGATCAGGTCGGCAGCCGTGAACTGGACGATGACACCCTCGCCAGCTACCAAAAACAGTTTAACTACAGCGCCGAAGAGCTGGATTCCGTAATCCGCGTGCTCGGCGAAAATGGTCAGGAAGCGGTCGGTTCAATGGGTGATGATACCCCGTTTGCCGTGCTCTCCAGCCAGCCGCGCATCATTTATGACTACTTCCGCCAGCAGTTCGCGCAGGTGACTAACCCGCCGATCGACCCGCTGCGTGAAGCGCACGTTATGTCGCTGGCCACCAGCATCGGTCGTGAGATGAATGTCTTCTGCGAAGCCGAAGGCCAGGCACACCGCCTGAGCTTTAAATCGCCGATCCTGCTGTACTCCGATTTCACCCAACTGACGACCATGAAAGAGGAGCATTATCGCGCCGATCGACTGGATATTACCTTCGACGTGACCGAAACCACGCTCGAAGAGACCGTCAAAGCCCTGTGTGATAAAGCCGAACAGATGGTGCGTAACGGCACCGTACTGCTGGTGCTCTCTGACCGTAACATCGCCAAAAACCGCCTGCCGGTTCCGGCGCCGATGGCCGTAGGCGCAGTGCAAACGCGTCTGGTTGAACAAAGCCTGCGTTGCGATGCCAACATCATCGTTGAAACCGCCAGTGCCCGTGACCCGCACCATTTTGCTGTCCTGCTCGGCTTTGGCGCGACGGCCATTTATCCGTATCTCGCGTATGAAACGCTGGGACGGTTGATCGACACTCAGGCGATTGCCAAAGATTACCGGACTGTGATGCTGAACTACCGTAACGGCATCAACAAAGGTCTGTACAAAATCATGTCCAAGATGGGCATCTCGACCATCGCCTCTTACCGCTGCTCGAAGCTGTTTGAAGCCGTTGGTCTGCATGATGATGTCGTTGCGCTGTGTTTCCAGGGCGTGGTCAGCCGCATCAGCGGCGCAGGGTTTACCGACTTCCAGCAGGATCTGCTGAATCTTTCCAAACATGCATGGCTGGCGCGTAAACCCATCAGCCAGGGCGGTTTGCTGAAATACGTCCACGGGGGCGAATACCACGCCTACAACCCGGACGTGGTACGCACGCTGCAACAGGCGGTACAAAGCGGTGAATACAGTGACTATCAGGAATATGCCCGGCTGGTCAATGAGCGTCCAGCGGCCACGCTGCGCGACCTGCTGGCGATTACGCCTGGCGATGAAGCCGTAAGCATTAACGAAGTCGAACCTGCAACCGAACTGTTTAAACGCTTTGATACCGCAGCCATGTCCATCGGCGCATTAAGCCCGGAAGCACACGAAGCGCTGGCCGAAGCTATGAACAGCATCGGCGGTAACTCGAACTCCGGTGAAGGCGGCGAAGACCCGGCGCGCTACGGCACTAACAAGGTGTCGCGGATTAAGCAGGTTGCTTCTGGTCGCTTTGGCGTAACCCCGGCGTATCTGGTCAACGCCGATGTTATTCAGATTAAAGTCGCTCAGGGCGCGAAGCCTGGCGAAGGCGGTCAGTTACCAGGTGATAAAGTCACCCCGTACATCGCCAAACTGCGCTATTCGGTGCCGGGGGTGACGCTGATCTCCCCGCCGCCGCACCACGATATCTACTCTATCGAGGACTTAGCGCAGCTGATTTTCGACCTCAAACAGGTCAACCCGAAAGCGATGATCTCGGTCAAGCTGGTTTCCGAACCGGGCGTTGGCACCATCGCCACTGGCGTGGCGAAAGCCTATGCGGACCTTATCACCATTGCTGGCTACGACGGCGGCACCGGCGCAAGCCCGCTCTCCTCCGTGAAATATGCGGGCTGCCCGTGGGAACTGGGTCTGGTGGAAACCCAGCAGGCGCTGGTGGCTAACGGCCTGCGTCACAAGATTCGTCTGCAGGTCGATGGCGGTCTGAAAACCGGCGTCGATATCATTAAAGCGGCGATTCTGGGTGCGGAAAGCTTTGGTTTCGGCACCGGTCCGATGGTGGCGTTGGGCTGTAAATACCTGCGTATTTGCCACCTGAACAACTGTGCAACCGGCGTGGCGACTCAGGACGACAAACTGCGTAAGAACCACTATCACGGCCTGCCGTTCAAAGTGACCAACTACTTTGAATTTATCGCCCGCGAAGTGCGCGAGCTGATGGCCGAGCTGGGCGTGAAACGTCTGGTGGATCTTATTGGTCGTACCGACCTGCTCAAAGAGCTGGAAGGATTTACCGCCAAACAGCAGAAGCTGGAGCTGTATCGTCTGCTGGAAACCGCTGAACCACATCCGGGTAAAGCGCTGCATTGCACCGAGAACAACCCGCCGTTTGATAACGGCGTACTGAACGCCCAACTGTTACAGCAGGCGAAACCGTATGTCGACGAGCGCCAGAGCAAAACCTTCTGGTTCGATATCCGCAACACCGACCGTTCAGTCGGCGCGTCACTGTCGGGCTATATCGCTCAAACGCATGGCGATCAGGGGCTGGCATCTGACCCGATCAAAGCGCACTTCAGCGGTACCGCAGGCCAGAGCTTCGGCGTGTGGAACGCAGGCGGCGTGGAGCTGTATCTGACCGGCGATGCCAACGACTATGTCGGTAAAGGCATGGCGGGCGGCCTGCTGGCAGTGCGTCCTCCGGTTGGCTCCGCTTTCCGTAGCCATGAGGCGAGTATCATTGGTAACACCTGTCTGTACGGCGCCACCGGTGGCCGCCTGTTTGCCGCGGGTCGTGCGGGTGAGCGCTTTGCAGTACGTAACTCCGGGGCTATCACCGTGGTTGAAGGTATTGGCGACAACGGCTGCGAATATATGACCGGCGGCATCGTCTGTATTCTCGGCAAAACGGGCGTCAACTTCGGGGCGGGTATGACGGGCGGATTCGCCTACGTGCTCGACGAAGACGGTGAATTCCGCAAACGCGTGAACCCGGAACTGGTAGAAGTGCTGAGCGTGGACTCGCTGGCTATTCACGAGGAACACCTGCGCGGTCTGATTACCGAGCACGTCCAGCATACCGGCTCTTCACACGGCGAAGAGATCCTGGCTAACTGGCCAGCATTCTCTGCGAAATTCGCGCTGGTAAAACCAAAATCCAGTGATGTGAAAGCACTGTTGGGTCACCGTAGTCGTAGCGCAGCAGAGCTGCGTGTGCAGGCGCAGTAAGGGGTAGCAGCAATGAGTCAGAACGTATACCAATTTATCGACCTGCAGCGTGTTGATCCGCCGAAGAAGCCGCTGAAGATCCGTAAGATCGAATTTATCGAGATCTACGAGCCGTTTTCTGAAGGTCAGGCCAAAGCACAGGCAGACCGTTGCCTGTCTTGCGGCAACCCGTACTGCGAGTGGAAATGCCCGGTGCATAACTACATCCCGAACTGGCTGAAGCTGGCAAATGAGGGACGTATCTTTGAAGCGGCAGAACTGTCGCACCAGACCAACACCCTGCCGGAAGTCTGTGGTCGTGTGTGCCCGCAGGACCGACTGTGCGAAGGATCCTGTACGCTGAACGATGAGTTCGGCGCAGTGACCATCGGCAACATCGAGCGCTATATCAACGATAAAGCGTTCGAAATGGGCTGGCGTCCGGATATGACCGGCGTGCGCCAGACTGACAAGCGCGTCGCGATCATCGGTGCGGGTCCGGCGGGTCTGGCCTGTGCCGACGTGCTGACCCGCAACGGCGTGAAGGCGGTGGTATTTGACCGTCACCCGGAAATCGGCGGCCTGCTGACCTTCGGTATCCCGGCCTTCAAGCTGGAAAAAGAGGTCATGACCCGTCGTCGTGAAATCTTCACCGACATGGGCATCGAGTTCAAACTGAATGTGGAAGTGGGCCGCGATGTGCAGCTCGACTCCCTGCTGAAGGATTACGACGCCGTGTTCCTTGGCGTAGGTACCTATCAGTCGATGCGTGGTGGGCTGGAAAACGAAGACGCTTCCGGCGTATTTGATGCCCTGCCGTTCCTGATCGCCAATACTAAACAGTTGATGGGCTTTGGCGAAAGCAGCGATGAGCCGTACATCAGCATGGAAGGCAAACGCGTCGTCGTTCTCGGCGGTGGCGATACCGCGATGGACTGCGTGCGGACCTCGGTTCGCCAGAACGCAGCACACGTCATCTGCGCCTATCGTCGTGACGAAGAAAACATGCCGGGTTCTAAGCGCGAAGTGAAAAACGCGCGCGAAGAAGGTGTAGAGTTCCAGTTCAACGTCCAGCCGTTAGGCGTGGAAGTGAATGCCAACGGTAAAGTATGCGGCGTGAAAATGGCGCGTACCGAAATGGGCGAACCGGATGCGAAGGGCCGTCGCCGCGCGGAGATCGTCGCCGGTTCCGAGCACGTTGTTCCGGCTGATGCGGTGCTACTGGCGTTCGGCTTCCGCCCGCACAGTATGGAGTGGCTGAAAGAGCACAGCGTCGAACTGGATTCTCAGGGTCGTATTATTGCGCCGGAACGCAGCGATAACGCCTTCCAGACCAGCAACCCGAAAATCTTCGCCGGTGGCGACATCGTGCGTGGTTCGGATCTGGTAGTTACCGCAATTGCCGAAGGTCGAAAAGCGGCGGACGGTATCCTGAACTACCTGGAAGTGTAATACTTCTGGCTCCCCTGCCACAGCCTGACGCTGATGGATGGGGAGCCAATATTTCTCCGCAAAATACATGCGGAATCATTCTTCGAAAACCGCTCGCAAACCATACTGGAAACTCAACTCGCACGCGGTGGTTCACTGACGACGGAGAAAAACCAGCGAACCATTAACCCCACGAATAATTATCAAGAAAATACCACACGTAAACGTTTGCTTTATTCTGAGAACTGTATATTATGCGGCGGATTTTTTGGGCAAAATTCATGGAGGCGTTGTGTCGCAGGACAACAATTATAGCCAGGGCCCCGTCCCTCTGGCGGCGCGGAAAGGCGTGATTCCACTAACGTTTGTCATGTTGGGGCTCACATTTTTTTCCGCCAGTATGTGGACCGGTGGCACACTCGGTACCGGTCTTTCTTATAATGATTTCTTCCTGGCAGTTCTCTTCGGTAATCTTCTCCTCGGTATTTACACTGCATTTCTCGGCTTTATCGGCGCAAAAACAGGTCTCTCAACCCACCTTCTGGCGCGTTACTCATTTGGTTTGAAAGGTTCATGGCTTCCTTCACTGCTGTTAGGCGGCACACAGGTGGGCTGGTTTGGCGTGGGTGTAGCCATGTTTGCTATCCCGGTCGGCAAAGCGACGGGGCTTGACGTCAATATCCTGATTGCGGTTTCCGGTCTGTTGATGACCCTGACCATCTTTTTTGGTATTTCGGCCCTGACCGTTTTATCTATCATCGCCGTACCTGCCATCGTCATTCTTGGCAGCTACTCCGTCTGGCTGGCGGTGAGCGATGTAGGCGGTTTAGATCATTTAAAAGCGATAGTGCCGCAGACGCCGCTTAATTTCTCCACCGCGCTGGCACTGGTGGTCGGCTCGTTTGTCAGCGCTGGGACGTTAACTGCCGACTTTGTTCGCTTTGGCCGCAACGCCAAAGGCGCGGTGCTGATTGCCATGGTGGCGTTTTTCCTTGGCAATTCGCTGATGTTTATTTTCGGCGCAGCGGGTGCCGCCGCTGTTGGACAGGCAGATATCTCTGACGTGATGATTGCCCAGGGACTGCTGCTGCCCGCAATTGTGGTGCTTGGCCTGAATATCTGGACCACCAACGACAATGCGCTATACGCCTCAGGCCTTGGATTTGCCAATATTACCGGCCTTTCCAGCCGTACGCTGTCAGTGGCTAACGGAATTATCGGCACACTGTGCGCGCTGTGGCTTTACAATAACTTTGTCGGCTGGCTGACATTTCTGTCGGCAGCAATTCCCCCAATTGGCGGGGTGATTATCGCCGACTATCTGCTGAACCATCGCCGGTATGCCGACTTCAGCAAAGCGCAATTTATTTCCGTAAACTGGATAGCTATCCTGTCCGTTGCACTGGGCATTGCCGCCGGCCACTATATCCCCGGCATCGTGCCCGTCAACGCCGTACTCGGCGGCGTATTCAGCTATATCCTGCTGAATCCCCTTTTCAATCGCAGCCTTGTTAAATCACCAGAGGTCAGCCATGCAGAATAATAACATCACCATTCGTCAGGCGCGTTTACAGGGACGCGAAGGATTGTGGCAGCTCACGATTGAAGACGGGCGCTTCAGCCGGATTGAGCCTCAGGACGCAGCTACGTTGCCACAGGGTGAAATTCTTGATGCCGAAGGTGGTCTGGCAATTCCCCCGTTTGTTGAGCCACATATCCATCTCGACACCACGCAAACCGCGGGGGAGCCGAGCTGGAACCAGTCTGGTACATTGTTTGAAGGCATTGAGCGCTGGGCCGAACGTAAGGCAATGCTCACTCACGAAGACGTCAAAGCGCGCGCCATGCAGACCCTGAAGTGGCAAATGGCCAACGGCATTCAGTATGTCCGTACTCACGTTGACGTTTCCGACCCTACGTTGACGGCGCTAAAAGCCATGCTGGAGGTGAAGCAAGAAGTCGCTCCGTGGGTAGAACTGCAGATTGTGGCGTTCCCGCAAGAGGGTATTCTTTCTTACCCCAACGGTGAGGCGTTATTAGAGGAAGCCGTGCGTCTGGGTGCCGATGTCATTGGCGCGATCCCCCACTTCGAATTCACGCGTGAATATGGCGTGGAGTCGCTGCACAAAATTTTCGCCCTCGCGCAAAAATACGACAGGCTTATCGACGTGCACTGCGACGAAATTGACGATGAGCAATCACGCTTTGTTGAAACCGTCGCGGCGCTGGCGCATCGCTACAATATGGGCGAACGCGTGACCGCCAGCCATACCACGGCAATGCACTCCTATAACGGCGCGTATGCTTCCCGTCTTTTCCGCCTGTTGAAAATGTCCGGCATTAACTTTGTCGCCAATCCACTGGTGAATATTCACCTGCAAGGGCGCTTTGACACATATCCTAAACGCCGCGGCGTAACGCGCGTCAAAGAGATGCTGGAGGCGGAGATCAACGTCTGCTTCGGTCATGATGACGTCTTCGACCCGTGGTATCCGCTGGGTACCGCGAATATGCTGCAGGTGCTGCATATGGGGTTACACGTGTGCCAGTTGATGGGGTACGGGCAGATTAACGATGGGCTGAACCTGGTCACCACCCACAGCGCGAAAACCCTGCACCTGCAGGACTACGGTCTGAACGTGGGGAATTCCGCGAATCTGGTGATTTTACCGGCAGAGAATGGATTTGATGCAGTTCGTCGCCAGACGCCTGCCCGTTATTCCATTCGTCACGGGCGAGTCATTGCCGAGACTGTGCCAGCTCGGACTACGCTGCATCTGACCCAGCCAGAAGCGGTGACGTTTAAACGCTAGGTCGTTATATTCCATGTCGGATGGCGCAAGCCTTGCCATCCGACACGGTCTCTCATCGTCAGGCTTGTAATAAGCTGGCGCGCACCTTGATCACCACCTTTTTGATATCCATCGGGGCCTGCGCCACGCAACCCGGTTTATGCGGCTCGCCCGGCATAAAAATCACAAATCTTCCCGGCTTCAGTACCATAGCCTGCTCATCGGCAATCTGGCTGCACAGCTGATAATCATCCTCAACGTGCATCTCTTCGCACTGACGAGCAGAATCGGCCATCCCAAACAGAATACGTTCTTCGCCGGATAGCAGCACCTGAATGTCAATGTACTGCTGATGCAGCTCCGCTTTCTTGTGCTCTGGGTTCTGCGTTGCAAATTGCATGACATTCATAAAAATATTATCGCCCTGCAACTCGTAGCGCCCAGGCGTTTTCTCCTGCGGATTCGCCGCAACGGCAAGCGTTAATGCCTGCTGCAAGACCGGATGTAATCCTGCAGAAGGCAGTGAACGCAACTCATCTGACATCATAATCAATCTCCCAGGGCCAACAGCGCGGCCCCCAGTAATCCAGCGTCATGACGGTAATGCGCCGCCAGTAATTCCACGTGATAGGCCAAAGGCTCTTGTGCCAGATAATGTTCCACCAGCGCCAGATACCCTTCAGCCAGCCCAACGCTGCCGCCAATCACCACGATCTGGCAATCGGTCGTGGCCTTCACATCGGCGACAAGCCTTGCCAGGGTCCGCGCTGAACGATGGATCAACCGGCTTGCTTGCTCATCCCCCTGCCCGGCGCGGCTAAAAATGGTTTTGGCGTCGCATCCAGCAAGCGCGCCTTCGGCTGCCGCCGCTATTCCACGTCCGGAAGCGATCGCCTCAACGCAGCCCACACGCCCGCAGCCGCAAACAGGCCCATGCGGATCAGCCAGCGTATGTCCCAGATGCCCGGCCAGACCGCCGCTGCCGGTCAGCAGTTTTCCTTCGCTGACCACCCCACCGCCCACGCCGGTGGAAACGGTAATAAACACCATATCGCGGTACTCGCCGCCAAGCGCATGATACTCAGCCCATGCCGCTGCCTGGGCATCATTGACTGCCAGCGTCGGCAACGCGGTGAGATCTTTTAGCGTTTGTACCAACGGAAAATGCAGCAGCCCGCCGAGATTGTACGGATTCAGCGCCAGTAGAGAACCCTCGCGGATAATCCCCGTCGAAGCGATCGCCACCCGCGTTGCCTGCCCCTGTAACGGCGCAATCAGAGCATATAACGCGGCGCGCAGTGCATCCGGCGTTTTGCTGGCAGGCGTTGGCAATTCACGCCGCTCGCGGATTTGCAGATTACTGTCTATCAGCGCGGCAGCCAGTTTGGTGCCGCCGATATCAATCGCCAGCGTGGTCATGACACAACCTTCTGCATCGCGGTGATAATCTTTTTATCCTGTTGCTCAAATAACGACATCGTTCTTCCCTTACGTCATTGCCCGGTTTAGCGCCGGGCAACCCAATTAACTTTTGGATTTCACCATGGTGCTTTTGTCACCGCCGAACGGCACGGCCCCGCTAAACGGTCGACCATCAATGGCATCATGCGTACGCAACGCTTCAGGGCGCAGCCAGCGCTGTACGCGGGACGGCATATCTAGACCAATCAACAGGATCACCACAAATGTCAGACCGAAAGAGAGCGAGCCCAGCGCGGTACCGAGATCCAGACGTTGGGCAATCAGCGCGCCGATGATCGGCGCCAGTGCCCCGCCCAGTGCGCCCACGTTGTAGGTGAAGCCCAGGCCCGCCGCACGCTGGTCGGTATCGAAATAGCCACCGATCAGTTTTGGTAAGATCCCGGAGATCCCTTGACCAAGCATTTGCTGGAAAAACAACAATAAACCCAGTACCCAGACGTTTGAGCCGCCAATCGCGAACACTGGAATAATCAGCAGTTGCGAAGCCAGTAGACTGCAGACATAAGCTTTACGCGTGCCCAGCCAGTCACCGAGAAAACCACCGACGCAACAACCGACCGCCGCGCCAAAGCCGCTAAAGAAGAGCACTCTGGCAACCGTTGAGGGGTCATACATGAGTTCGGTTTTCAGATATGTAGGCAGCAGCGCCTGAATCGGCCACGAGTACAAGAAGGCGAATAGCACGACCACCATCAGCATGACGCCCGTCGGCCAGCGTTTCCCGCTGCTTTGCACCATAAAGCTAATGAAGATAAACGCGCAGATCAGTCCAAGAACCGCCACGATAGCCGCATTTTGCAGGTTGCCAGCAAAGCAGAACCACAGCGCGGTTGCGGCGGCGAGCGTCATCAGAATATTAATTACCCGATGCTCACCCCGGTAGAGAATGTCCACCATCGTGCGTACCGGCGCTTTGCCTTCGTGTTTCTCTTTCCAGTCTTCCGCTTCCGGTATATTTTTACGCAGCCAGAGGGCGAAGATAATGGGCAAAATGCCGATGAAGAACAGCGCGCGCCACCCCCAGATCGGGACCACCAGGCTGTAAACCTGGGCGGCGATAACTGCGCCAACAGAGAAGCCGGAAATCAGGAAGCCGCTGGCTTTGTTTCGCAGGTGTTTTGGCCAGCTTTCAATAACATAGGTTGCGCTGGAGCCGTACTCACCCGCCATTCCCATACCGATAACCAGGCGGGCGATAAACATGGTGGTGTAGCCCGGCGCGAAGCCGCAGGCCAGCGTCCCCACGGAGAACAGAATGATGCTGGTGACCATCGCCAGGCGGCGTCCGTAACGATCGCCCATGGCCCCCAGCATTAATCCGCCAAACCAACGGGAGATAAAGGCGGCCGAGATCAGGCTGGCAGCCTGCACCGTCGTCAGTCCGAATTCACCTTGTACTTCAGTTAGCACAAGGGCGATTAATACAAAATCAAAACCATCAAGTAAATATCCCAGCCAGGCGGCGGAAAATGCCCGCCATTGCGCCCGATTGAGATGGCGATACCACGGGATGCTCTGGGTAGAAGTACTCATTTTACTCTCCCGACGATTTTTGTTGTTGTGCCGGACGGCGGCTTTGCCCTATCCGGCCTAAAGTCGAAAAATCCAGGCCGGGCAAGCGAAGCGCCCCCGGCGACCCGCGATTACGCCTTTTCCGCCAGCAGTTGGTTTGCCAGCGCTTTCAGTTCCGGCAGATATCGTTCATCTACCGGGGCAAATGGTTTACGGCACAGTGGGACAGAAACCACATCCATATAGTGCAGTACCGTTTTCAGGCCGCGGAACACGCCAACCTTAATAAGCAGATCGATAACTTTATTGCACTCGGTTTGCAGCTTTTGCGCCGTCCGGATGTCGCCTTCTTTGAGCGCTTTCACAATTCCCTGATAACGCCATCCCATGATGTTGTAAGTGCTACCGATACCGCCATCTGCACCCGCAAGCAGACCAGAAGCGAAGATCTCGTCATAGCCGTTATAAAGCACCAGATCGGGGTGAGCGCGGCGGATCTGTTCCATCTGATAGAGATCGCCTGAAGTTTGCTTCAGCGCACCAACGCCCGGCAACGTCACCAGCGTGTTGATCTGATCCAGCGTCAATTTCACACCGCTCAGCGCCGGAATGTTATAGACCACCATCGGTAAACCATCAGCAGAATCAATAATCGCGCGATAGTGATCGCAATGCTCTTCAAAGCTGAACGGATAGTAAAACGGCGTGACGGCCGAAACCGCATCAAAGCCGTAGCGATGCGCGGCGCTCGCCAGCTGTTGGCTCTCTTCGGTGCTTACCGTGCCAACGTGGGCGATAAGCGTCACCTTGCCTTTCGCTTCTTCGGCAACAATTTCCAGTACCTGCTCTCTTTCAACGCGGTTTTGGACAAAGGCCTCACCCGTTGAGCCACCGACATAGAGCCCATCTACACCTTGACCAATGTTGAAACGAACCAGGCGGCGCAGACTCTCGATGTCCAGTCGCTGTTGATTATCGAATGGGGTTAACAATGCTGGCATTACGCCTTTTAAATCTCTTGCCATAACGACCTCTGACGATGATTAGTGTTATCTGACTGCATACCTTTATACCTGTTATACCAGATCAAATAAGCAGCAATACAATACAGAACGCTTATAGTGCGATCTACTTCACTAAACACTTCATTCTTCAAGCCGCCTCTGCGTAGCTGCGTTCGCTCACCCCTGTCACATAGTTACCTATGCTCCAGGGGGCTCGCTCTCTTGCCGCCTTGATGCAACTTGAATGATTTTGTGTTTAAACGATCGTCAGGATCGCGATCACTTACGCAATTTTTTACTTTTGCTGAAGGCGTGCCAGGTCGCGGAAACGCTGTTGAGGTGTTCTTGCAGTGCGCGGTCCGCTTCTTCAGGATCGCGCTGGCGAATTGCGTCGACAATAGCTATATGCTGCTGATAACTCACGTTATTGTGCTCATACAACTCTTGATCGGCGACGGCCGGACGAGCTGCAATCAGCCAGTCTAACAGCGCAACATGGATGGCCATAAAGATGGGGTTGCCCGGGATCTCCGCCAGCACACGGTGAAAATCAACATCCGAGCGAATGAACAACGCATTGTCATCGAGCGACTGGCTGTTGATCTCCAGCGCTTTCGCCAGTCTGTCGATTTGCTCGTCCGTCGCATGTTCGGCGGCATATCGGACCAGGCTTGATTCAAAGAACAGTCGCAACTGTTCGAAGTGGGCAATGCCGCCGGGATGCGCGAGGAAATCTTTCGCCATACCGGACAGCTCGCTGATAATAGTATCAGCCGAAGGACGCGAAACGCGGGCGCGCTCGCCGTTGTTGATTTGTACCAGACCTTTGCGTTTTAACGCTGCCAGCGCTTCTCGTACAGAAGGACGGCCCACGTTAAAGAAGGCCATCAGCTCCCGCTCAGACGGCAACTGTTCGCCCTCGCCAAATTCCCGACGACGAATCATCTGCTCCAGTTCTTCTTCAACCATCTCAGACAGTTTTTTACGCGCCAGCGGGCGATTGCGTAAGCTACGGCCAATGGTGGATGGAGAGTCTTCAGCTTGCGAATCAAATGCGTTCATAGGGTCCATTCAGCTAAGTCGTGGTGACAAACAACAGCAGGTTTATCCTAACACAGGATCGAAAGCAGGGTGAAATGATGGTCAATCGGGCTGGGCGACTTATTGGTAATATCTATCTTCAGGATATTTTATTATGTTTAAGCATTACACTTTTATTTAATTAAACAGCATCATATTCGCTTTATGAAATTTATGAATATGAACGTGATAAATTATCATAACCCTCTATTTTATAACGATAAATAATTTAAACATCGAATTAAAAATAAGATATTCACTCCATAAAAATCACCCGAAAAAATATAACATCCGTTTTGACAACAGCATTATTACCGGATTTATCTTCTTCTCTGGCATGGAGTGAAACAATGTTCGGCATCATTATCTCTGTCATCGTTTTATTAACGATGGGTTACCTGATCCTCAAAAACTACAAGCCGCAGGTCGTGCTGGCCGCCGCCGGGATCTTCCTGATGATCTGCGGCGTCTGGCTGGGCTACGGCGCGCTGGTTGCTGACGACAAGAGCAGCGGCTATCTGCTGGTCGATATTTACAACGAAATTCTGCGGATGCTTTCCACCCGGGCGGCCGGACTGGGGTTATCAATCATGGCGGTCGGCGGTTATGCCCGTTATATGGACAAGATGGGAGCCAGCAGAGCGATGGTTAGCCTGTTAAGCCGCCCATTAAAGCTAATCCGCTCACCTTATATTGTTCTTGCTGCCACCTATGTGATTGGTCAGATCATGGCTCAGTTCATTACCAGCGCTTCCGGTTTAGGCATGCTGCTGATGGTGACGCTGTTCCCGACGCTGGTCAGTCTTGGCGTAAGTCGTTTATCCGCGGTGGCGGTCATTGCCACCTCGATGTCAATTGAGTGGGGCATCCTGGAAACCAACTCAATTTTTGCCGCGCAGGTCGCAGGCATGAAAATCGCTACCTACTTCTTTCAGTATCAGTTACCCGTCGCATCGTGCGTGATCGTTGCCGTCGCTATTGCGCATTTTTTCGTTCAGCGGCAGTTTGATAAAAAAGCATTCCCGGAAAGCAACGGATTCGCTGAACAAAAGACGCTGGAAAACGTACCTCCACTCTATTACGCCATTCTCCCCGTTATGCCGTTGCTTCTGATGCTGGGATCGCTTGCCCTTGCACATATGGGGCTAATGAAAGCAGAGCTGAATCTGGTGGTGGTGATGCTGATGAGCATGACGCTGACCATGTTTGTAGAATTCCTGCATAAACATAATCTGCGCGAAACGATGGATGATGTGCAGGCTTTTTTTGACGGCATGGGGACGCAGTTTGCCAACGTTGTCACGCTGGTGGTCGCCGGTGAGATCTTTGCGAAAGGGTTGACGACTATCGGGACTGTCGACGCCGTAATAAAGGGCGCAGAGCATTCCGGTCTCGGCGGCATCGGCGTGATGATCATCATGGCCGTGGTTATTGCCGCTTGTGCGATCGTTATGGGGTCAGGCAACGCGCCGTTTATGTCTTTTGCCAGCCTGATTCCGGATATAGCCGCCGGACTACATATTCCTGCGGTAGTGATGATTATGCCGATGCATTTTGCTACTACGCTGGCCCGGGCGGTGTCCCCCATTACTGCGGTAATTGTAGTGACATCGGGTATTGCCGGCGTATCGCCCTTTGAGGTGGTAAAACGTACGGCTATCCCGATGGCGGTGGGATTTGTGGTGAATATGATAGCCACCATCGCACTGTTTTACTGACCCCGAAGCCAGAAAACAGAACAGGCCCCAAAGGGCCTGTTTTTTATTTCACTACGCGTAGCGCTGGGCGCCCACCGCGAGGCGGCGGCGGCGTGTCATCCGGATCGTTGTCGTCGCCATTATCAGGCTTATCGCCATCAATGACCGACATAACCGGTTCACTCTCAAAACCAGGCGCGTCGTTGTCGTCATCATTTAAGCTGGCGACATCTTCGTCGTAGGCGGCTTCCGGTTCGAACATAGTACCGGCGCCATTTTCACGAGCATAAATTGCCAGAACTGCCGCCAGCGGTACAGAAACCTGACGCGGCACACCACCGAAGCGCGCGTTAAAACGCACTTCATCGTTAGCCAGCTCCAGGTTACCCACCGCACGCGGTGCAATGTTCAGAACAATTTGCCCGTCACGCGCATATTCCATCGGAACCTGCACGTCCTGAAGCGTCACATCCACCACCAGATGCGGCGTGAGCTGGTTGTCTAACAACCACTCATAGAATGCGCGCAGCAGATACGGACGGCGTGGTGTTAGCTGTGGCAAATCCATACAGGTTAACCCCGGCCCAGACGCATTTCACGTTCAGGCTCAGTCAGAGAAGCCAGGAAAGAGTCACGCTCAAAGACGCGAGTCATGTACCCTTTCAGTTCTTTCGAACCTGCACCGTTGAATTCAATACCCAACTGCGGTAAACGCCACAGCAGCGGCGCCAGGTAGCAGTCTACCAGGCTGAACTCATCGCTCAGGAAGTAAGGTTTCTGGCCAAATACTGGCGCAATTGCCAGCAGTTCTTCGCGCAGACGCTTACGCGCGACTTCGGCTTCAGAAGCAGAACCGTTCACGATGACGTTCATCAGCGTGTACCAGTCTTTTTCAATACGCTGCATGTACAGGCGGCTTTCACCACGCGCAACCGGGTAAACCGGCATCAGCGGCGGATGCGGGAAGCGCTCATCCAGGTATTCCATAATGATGCGAGATTCCCACAGGGTCAGCTCACGATCCACCAGTGTCGGTACGCTCTGATTCGGGTTGAGGTCGATCAGATCCTGAGGTGGATTGTCCTTCTCCACATGCTCAATCTCGAAACTAACACCTTTCTCAGCCAGCACAATGCGGACCTGATGGCTATAGATGTCAGTAGGACCAGAAAACAGCGTCATTACCGAACGTTTGTTGGCAGCGACAGCCATGAAAACCTCCAGGTATATTCAGAATTTTTACTGCTACCAGCCACTCAGTGGCCAGCCAGAAGTGATGTCACCCAGATTCGGAAAAGCCATTACTGTTCAAAATACAAACAAAAAATGAACGATACCGGACATTTGGGCAGAAAATTGGATGATAGTTTACCAGATTTTGTGACCTTTGTGGTGAGTCGATTCTTGAAATGGGGAAAAAGAGGTGGCAATCAGCGGATTACCGTGGATCTACTAGCAGAAAAACGATAAAAAAACCCGCCGAAGCGGGTTTTTTCGCAAATTGTTGTCTGCCGAAGCAGAGTACAATTAACGTTTGGAGAACTGAGGACGACGACGTGCTTTACGCAGACCGACTTTCTTACGTTCAACCTGACGAGCATCACGAGTAACGAAGCCAGCTTTACGCAGTTCGCCACGCAGGGATTCGTCGTACTCCATCAGAGCGCGGGTGATACCGTGACGGATCGCACCAGCCTGACCAGAAATACCACCACCTTTAACAGTGATGTACAGATCCAGTTTCTCAACCATGTCGACCAGTTCCAGCGGCTGACGAACTACCATGCGGGCAGTTTCACGACCGAAGTACTGTTCCAGAGAACGTTGGTTGATTACGATTTTACCACTGCCCGGTTTGATGAAAACGCGAGCTGCGGAACTTTTGCGGCGACCAGTGCCGTAGTATTGATTTTCAGCCATTGCCTATAATCCCGATTAGATGTCAAGAACTTGCGGTTGCTGTGCCGCGTGGTTGTGCTCGTTGCCAGCGTAAACTTTCAGTTTACGGAACATAGCACGACCCAGCGGGCCTTTTGGCAGCATGCCTTTAACCGCGATTTCAAGCACACGCTCAGGACGGCGAGCAATCATCTCTTCAAAGGTCGCTTGTTTGATACCACCGATGTGACCGGTGTGGTGATAGTACACTTTGTCAGTACGCTTGTTGCCGGTTACAGCAACTTTGTCAGCGTTCAGAACGATGATGTAATCACCGGTATCTACGTGCGGAGTGTATTCCGCTTTGTGCTTACCGCGCAGGCGCAGAGCCAGTTCGGAAGCCAGACGGCCCAGAGTTTTACCGGTCGCGTCAACAACATACCAGTCGCGTTTTACGGTTTCTGGTTTAGCTGTAAAAGTTTTCATTAAAAGCTTACCCAAATAAATAAGTTACACGTTGGTGAACACCCAAACGTTTTGTCAGTTGAGGTTCACACGACATTGTCCAGCAAACCTACCCCTTCGAATAGCCTATGCCGGCGCATAGAAAGTTTTGGGAAAAAAACTCTCTCGTAACGTGGGGTCGCAAGATTATAGAGAAGTCAGGGTCAAAGATCGACCCCTTTATGTGATTTGCGGCAGGTTTAACCGGCTAAATGTTCCCGCTTCAGATACTCTTCGCTTTGCATCTCCTGCAAACGCGACAAACAGCGCTGAAATTCAAACTTCAGACGCTCGCCCTGATAAATTTCATAGAGTGGTGATGCCGCACTGATCACCAGCTTGACATGGCGTTCATAGAACTCATCCACCAGCGCGATAAAACGCCGCGCTTCGCTTTCCATCAGCGAGGTCATGACCGGCACATCAAACAACAGCACCGTGTGAAACAGACGCGACAGCGCAATGTAGTCATGTTGGCTACGCGCATCGACACAGAGTGTAGTAAACGACACCGCCAGCGTTTGGTTTTCGACGGCCAGCGTCTGCATCGGACGATGATTGATCTCCAGCGTCGGCGCATGTTCACCTTTGGTTCCCGCTAATGCCAGCCAGAGTTTATCCATCTGCTGGCGGGTTTCCTCATTCAGTGGCGACAGCCACAAATGCGCCTGCGTTAAGGTGCGCAGACGATAATCGACGCCAGCATCAACATTCATGATGTCGCAATGCTGTTTGATGGCATCAATGGCAGGAAGAAAGCGCGTGCGTTGCAAACCGTTACGATACAGCTCATCTGGCGGAATATTGGAGGTCGCCACCAGCGTAATACCACGGGCAAATAGCGCTTTCATCAAGCCGCCGAGCAGCATGGCATCGGTGATATCGGAAACAAAAAATTCGTCAAAGCACAGCACGTCGGTTTCGGCCTTAAAACGGTCGGCAATGATTTCCAACGGATCGCTCTGCCCCTGTAAGGCAGTAAGCTCTTCATGGACGCGCAGCATAAAACGGTGGAAGTGCAAACGCTGTTTACGTTCGCCCGGCAGGCTATGGTAGAACAGATCCATCAGCCAGGTTTTTCCGCGCCCAACCCCGCCCCACATATACAAACCACGCACCGGCGCGTTGGTCGGTGACTCACGCTTGCCCAGCAATTTACCAAAACGCGCCATCAGTCCGCTCTCCTGCGGTGCAGGACGTGTCGGCGTCGTAAGCGCCTGGAAAATTGTTTCCAGTCGATTCACGGCTTCTAGTTGTACGTTGTCGGGTTGATGACTGCCGTCTTTGAGGGCTTGCTGGTAACGCGATGTCGGGGAAAGGCTTTGCATGATGTTATTGTTATTCCTTGAGAATCGATGTGCCGTCGCTCACGGTTGACGAAAAAAAGGCCGTTCTACATTACGTGATATAAACACGGGATTCCACTTCTACGGGATTAGCGGTTATAGTGGCATAATCAGGCGCGGGCATGGAGCCTAAAGCCAACACCCTACGGAAACACAAGACAACGGGAGATGTTCATGACCTGGGAATATGCGCTAATTGGGTTAGTCGTCGGTATCATTATTGGTGCTGTAGCCATGCGTTTTGGTAATCGTAAATTACGCCAACAGCAGGCATTGCAGTACGAACTGGAAAAAAATAAAGCTGAGCTGGAAGAGTACCGCGAAGAGCTGGTGAGCCACTTTGCCCGCAGCGCTGAATTGCTGGATAACATGGCGGACGATTATCGTCAGATCTACCAGCATATGGCGAAAAGCTCCAGCAACCTGCTGCCGGGTATGTCGCCAGAAAACAACCCGTTCCGTAATCGTCTGGCAGAGTCCGAAGCAGGCAACGATCAGGCGCCGGTTCAGATGCCGCGTGACTATTCTGAAGGGGCATCAGGCCTGCTGCGTAGCGGCGCAAAGCGCGACTAACCGCACATCGTTAAGAAATTTATTGGGCGCAGCAATTGCGCCCTCCGCTTCTCTTCCCGTCCCAGCTATTATTTAGTCGTTAGCCTCATTGTGACCAAACCGAAAATTCAATAACATCAAACTGTTTTGAATCATCTTCCGTTTACTCAAGGTACGAGAGCAGGATCCATGAAAAAACAAACCCAGCTGTTGAGTGCATTAGCGTTAAGTGTCGGGTTAACTCTCTCGGCGCCATTCCCGGCCGCAGCGTCAATTCCCGGCCAGGTTCCCGGTCAGGCTGCGCTTCCCAGCCTCGCCCCGATGCTGGAGAAAGTGTTACCTGCCGTGGTGAGCGTAAGGGTCGAAGGCACCGCCACTCAGGGACAGAAAGTCCCGGAAGAGTTCAAAAAGTTTTTTGGTGATGAACTTCCCGATCAACCTTCTCAACCTTTTGAAGGGCTGGGTTCAGGGGTCATTATTGATGCTGCCAAAGGCTACGTCCTGACCAATAACCACGTCATTAACCAGGCGCAAAAAATCAGCGTTCAGCTTAATGATGGCCGTGAGTTCGACGCTAAGCTTATCGGCAGCGACGATCAGAGCGATATCGCTCTGCTGCAAATTCAACATCCCAGCAACCTGACACAAATTGCCATTGCCGACTCCGATAAACTCCGCGTGGGTGATTTCGCGGTGGCCGTGGGGAACCCGTTTGGTTTGGGGCAAACAGCCACCTCCGGCATCGTATCGGCGTTGGGTCGCAGCGGGTTGAACCTGGAAGGTCTGGAGAACTTTATTCAGACCGACGCCTCCATCAACCGGGGCAACTCCGGCGGCGCGCTGCTTAACCTCAACGGTGAGCTGATTGGAATTAACACCGCGATTCTGGCCCCGGGCGGCGGCAGTATCGGCATTGGCTTTGCAATCCCGAGCAACATGGCGCGCACGCTGGCGCAGCAGCTGATGCAGTTTGGTGAAATTAAACGTGGCCTGTTGGGCATTAAAGGTACCGAAATGACCTCCGACATCGCCAAAGCGTTCAAACTGGACGTGCAGCGCGGCGCGTTTGTCAGCGAGGTTCTGCCTAACTCCGGTTCCGCAAAAGCAGGAGTAAAGTCCGGCGACGTCATTACCAGTCTCAACGGCAAGCCGCTCAACAGCTTCGCCGAACTGCGTTCACGCATTGCGACAACCGAACCAGGGACCAAAGTCAAACTGGGTCTGCTGCGTAACGGTAAACCGCTGGAGGTTGAAGTCACCCTGGATACCAGTACATCATCGTCCGCCAGTGCGGAGATGATTGCACCTGCGTTACAAGGGGCTACGCTCAGCGATGGTCAGCTAAAAGACGGCACCAAAGGCATCAAAATTGATAACGTTGAAAAAAGCAGTCCAGCCGCGCAGGCCGGTCTGCATAAAGATGACGTTATTATTGGCGTTAACCGCGATCGCGTAAACTCGATCGCCGAAATGCGCAAAGTGCTGGAAGCGAAACCGTCGATCATTGCTCTGCAGGTGGTTCGCGGAAACGAAACTATCTACCTGCTCCTGCGTTAACGCCTGCAACCGGACATCAGCCCCCCGTGTGATGTCCGGTAAACTCGTGATATGCTGCTGCCGTTCCCTTTATTAATGACGCCGCCATCATGTTTGTGAAGCTTTTACGTTCGGTCGCGATTGGTTTAATCGTCGGCGCTATTCTGCTGGCCGCGATGCCCTCTCTGCGCAAAATAAATACACTTACCGCACCGCAGTTCGACAGTGCAGATGAAACACCCGCCAGCTATAACCCGGCGGTTCGCCGTGCAGCGCCTGCCGTCGTGAACGTTTATAACCGCAGTATGAACAGTACCGCGCACAACCAGCTTGAGATCCGCACGCTCGGCTCAGGCGTTATCATGGATCAGCGCGGCTATATCATTACCAATAAGCACGTCATTAATGATGCCGACCAAATCATCGTCGCACTGCAGGATGGACGTGTATTTGAAGCGCTGCTCGTGGGTTCTGATACGTTAACCGACCTTGCGGTGCTGAAAATCAACGCCACTGGCGGCCTGCCGACAATCCCAATTAATAATAAACGCGTGCCGCACATCGGCGATGTGGTTCTCGCCATTGGTAACCCGTACAACCTTGGGCAAACCATCACTCAGGGGATTATCAGCGCCACCGGCCGTATTGGCCTGAACCCGACTGGGCGGCAAAACTTCCTGCAAACCGATGCCTCCATCAACCACGGTAACTCTGGCGGCGCGTTGGTTAACTCGCTGGGCGAGTTGATGGGTATTAACACGCTGTCATTTGATAAGAGCAACGATGGCGAAACCCCGGAAGGGATCGGCTTTGCCATTCCGTTTCAGTTGGCGACTAAAATCATGGATAAGCTGATTCGTGACGGGCGCGTGATTCGCGGCTACATCGGCATCAGCGGTCGTGAAATTGCCCCACTGCACGCTCAGGGTGGCGGAATGGATCAAATTCAGGGGATAGTGGTTAACGAAGTAGCGCCGGACGGTCCGGCGGCACAGGCAGGCATTCAGGTTAACGACCTGATAATCTCGGTCAATAACAAACCGGCGGTATCTGCGCTGGAAACGATGGACCAGGTGGCAGAGATTCGCCCTGGTTCGGTTATCTCCGTCGTCGTGATGCGTGATGACAAACAGCTGACGCTGCAGGTAACGATTCAGGAATACCCTGCGACAAACTGACGTTAGCGCCGGATAACGTACTTTATCCGGCTATAAAAGTGTGGTGCATAAAAAAACCGGAGCCAGGCTCCGGTTTTTTATTTTCTGGCCGTTCGTTACTTAACGAACTCTTCGCCCAGAGTGATATCTTTCTTCAGCGTATCCAGCATACCTTCCAGCGCAGCTTGTTCAAACGCGCTCAGCTTGCCGATAGACTGACGTTCTTCTACGCCGTTTTTGCCCAGCAGCAGCGGCTGAGAGAAGAAGCGAGCATACTGACCGTCGCCTTCAACGTAAGCACATTCAACCACGCCTTTTTCGCCGCTCAGTGCGCGAACCAGTGACAGGCCGAAACGAGCTGCAGCCTGACCCATAGACAGGGTTGCAGATCCGCCACCAGCTTTAGCTTCCACAACTTCAGTACCCGCATTCTGGATACGTTTGGTCAGGTCAGCGGCTTCTTGCTCGGTGAAGCTTACGCCAGGAATTTGTGACAGCAGCGGCAGAATGGTCACGCCAGAGTGGCCGCCAATAACCGGGACTTCAACGTCGCCAGGCTGCTTGCCTTTCAGTTCCGCAACAAAGGTGTTGGAGCGGATGATGTCCAGCGTGGTCACGCCAAACAGTTTGTTCTTATCGTATACGCCTGCTTTTTTCAGCACTTCTGCAGCGATAGCGACGGTCGTGTTCACCGGGTTGGTGATGATACCGATACACGCTTTCGGACAGGTTTTAGCAACCTGCTGCACCAGGTTCTTCACGATACCCGCGTTGACGTTGAACAGGTCGGAACGATCCATACCCGGTTTACGTGCGACACCCGCAGAGATCAGTACCACATCAGCACCTTCCAGTGCAGGGGTAGCGTCTTCACCGCTGAAGCCTTTGATTTTCACAGCAGTAGGGATATGGCTCAAATCAACGGCCACACCAGGCGTTACTGGAGCGATGTCGTACAGGGAGAGTTCTGAACCTGAAGGCAGTTGGGTTTTTAACAGTAATGCTAGCGCCTGACCGATACCACCAGCAGCGCCGAGGACTGCAACTTTCATCCTAAACTCCTTATTATATTGATAAGCAAAGTGTCTATTGCTCCGCGGCGGCGACCTTAATTCACAAATCCAACGAATACAACAACCACGCGTCAAGAATGCGTAGTCACGCAAATTTGGCTTTTATGCATTTAACTTACGTAAAATAAAACCTAAGTTACGTAATTCAAAACCACCCGCACAGTAGAGCAACTTTCCAACAGGTGCTGACAATATACCCTACCCACCTCTCAAAACAACATCAATTTGATAACATTTAATTTACTTTTAAGCTTATTTGCGAGCCGTGACACAGGCATGTTTCTTGATAACGAAATTTGATAAAATTCCGCTCTTTCATAACATTATTTCAGCCTTGAACAAGGCAGACTGTTTGCATAAAAATTCATCTGTATGCACAATAATGTTGTTTCTACCGCCATATTACGGGTGACTTATGCGAAGCTCGGCAAAACAAGAAGAATTAGTAAAGGCGTTTAAAGCGCTGCTTAAAGAAGAAAAGTTCAGCTCTCAGGGCGAAATCGTCCTCGCGTTGCAGGATCAGGGCTTTGATAATATCAATCAGTCCAAGGTTTCTCGCATGCTGACCAAGTTTGGCGCCGTGCGTACCCGCAATGCGAAAATGGAAATGGTGTACTGCCTGCCGGCAGAGTTAGGAGTACCTACTACCTCCAGCCCGCTGAAAAATCTGGTACTGGATATCGACTATAACGATGCGGTCGTGGTTATTCATACCAGCCCTGGCGCTGCTCAGTTGATCGCACGTCTGCTGGATTCATTGGGTAAAGCGGAAGGTATTCTGGGTACGATTGCCGGTGACGATACCATCTTCACCACCCCAGCTAAGGGCTTTACGGTAAAAGATTTGTACGAAGCCATTCTGGAACTGTTCGAACAAGAGCTGTAATGTCTCCTCCCCGTCGCTTCGCGGCGGGGAAAAACCTCTGATTTCTCCCTCCTCCCTCTACTTTCCACTGTCATTCATTTAACAAATGGTGCGTTTAACCGTCAAAAGTCATTCACGCAGTGAATGTGCATGTTCAAAAGCGCACATTTTGCAAAATTTTATATCTACATGATTTTATTGCATTTACTCAACAATCGGCGTTTATAACTCTCTTTTTAATTCCATTTTGTTATAAAAAATATTTTTCTTAACACTTAATACGCCGGGAAACAATTAGCGTGGTATTAATTTATCGCGTGATTAGTGTATACTTGATTTTGTGATGAGGGTCACGAAACGCAGACCCCTATAAAAGAATTCGACGAGGTAAATATCATGAAAATCAAAACTACTATTGCAACCTTAAGCCTTCTTTCTGTTCTCTCTTTCGGCGCAAGCGCCGCGGTTACTCAGGTGAACTCACAAGAAGCACAGAACCTGCAATCCATGGGCAGCATCTCCGTATCTCAGATCGGTAGCTCACCAATGGATATGCGTCAGGCCATCGCCGCTAAAGCTGAAAAAGCGGGCGCCAGCAGCTATCGCGTCACCGAACTCCGTGAAGGCGCTCACTGGCACGCAACTGCAGAACTCTACAAATAAACCCTCGTCGTCTAAGTCCGACGACTTGCCCCCGCCTGCCGGGGGCTTTTTTATGCCTTACGTTGAGTGGCGAACGTTAAAGCGCAGCTGTCCTTCCAGCTCTTCTTCCGCTTCATCGAACAGTAAAATCAGCGCGCCGTATCGCCTGCGCAGCTTGTCCGGTAAATGGACAAATTCAATCTCCAGCGGCAGCGGTAAAACTTCCCCGATAACCACCTCCCACAGAGAATCTAAATCAACCACCTTTTCCCGGGCGAGACCGAACGTGCGCGTAAACTCGCGATAGAAATCACCCTGGTCTTCTATCTCGTCAAAATCAAATGTATAGATGTTCATCTATAGCCACCATCCCGACGCCAGCCACTCTACAGACCGCCCATATACAGGGGTCTCTCGTATTTTCAGCTAAGTATAGCCATAAAAAAACCGACGCTTTTAGCGTCGGTTTTCAACTCTTAATTACTGACCAGCGCATGCTGGTATTTATGCAGCATCCCACTGAGCCGTTTTACCGGTTCGGTCACCTGCGGTGGAGCTTGCCAGATGATTAATTTTTCCTGGTAGATATCAAGCTCCTCCAGCAACTGGCTAAAATAGCGTCGGCGCTTGTCGTCGTTTCCTGCGGAAATCACGCGATCGGCAGTACGGCGAAGCTGGCGGTGGAATGCGGATAAATCCTCGTTCACCGGTACCGGCGCATCGCGCAGGCGCTGATGTGCGATGATCATTGTCAGCGCCAGGCGAAACTTCGGCAGATCGCCAGGAAATTTGTTCATCAGTAAAAACAGCTGCTGATAAAGCGCCGGGAGGTGGTTTTCTTTACGACGTACCACGTTGGTGGTCATTGCTGAAACCGCCGCCGAGACAAACTGGTTGAGCAACACACGCCCCGTTCTGTCACGAGAGTTATCGCGCACCAACATAATGACAATAAACGCCAGCACACAGCCAACAATCTGCCCCAACGCACTGTCAAGGAACTGGCTAAAGTGGAAGGTCATCGGGTTATCCAGCACAATGATATTAATGGTGCTGGCCAGCGCTCCCATCGAACCCAGTCGTCGTTTCTGTACCTCAATCCCCAGAAAGAATCCCAGCACCGCCAGGCTCAGGCACAGTAACAGCATACTTTGCTGCGTATTGGGGATGATCACCAGGAAATAGAGCGCCCCAAGCGGTAACGCCGCCAACGTACCGTAAATAAAGTCTATCGCCACCATGCGTGGGTTGGGCAAACGCATTGCCAGCGAGGTGACAACCGCAATCATCACCATTGCGCCGCTGCCAGAGGTCCAGCCGGTCCACAGCCAGAATAAGGTTCCCAGCACACAAGAAAGCGTGGTGCGCCAGAAGTTGACCATTGCATGATGGCGCTCGGCAGACTCCACTTTCACCACCGGCTCGCCTTGCAGGATCTCTTCTTCCGTAGCGCTAATCTTGGTATTACTCACCACACCGCGTTTGAGCAGCAGGTAGCGCGTCGCAGCGCCTGCCCAACTATATATCGTAACCGGCGTTTCGCGCTCGCCGGTCCAGGCAATCACACGACGCATCCGCTTCAGCTGTTTATGGACATCCTGCACCGTTTCAACCGGTGTATCGAACAACTCGCGGAAGGTGTCAGTGATCAGTTCCGGTCGGGTGTTCTGAATAAGATAGGTTTCGCAGGACTGCGTGATAAGCGTGAGCGACAGCGTGTTCAATGCTTTCAGTCTGCGGTTAGCGCGCACCCAGCGTGAAGACTCCATGTTCAGATTACTGCGCATACCTTCCAGCGCCGCCGTACGCCGGACTAAATCGCCCCACGCTTTGTCAACTTCCTCACTGTCGCCATGCTTTATGCACAACTGCATAAGCTGATACTGCGCCACCAGCAGACTATCCAGTTCAACATCAATCTCTTGTTTCACCGAACGGGGCGAAAAGAGCAGATCGGCCACAATGGCGCAGACAATCCCCATCACAATTTCACTACAGCGTTCGAGCGCAAACTGTGGCGTCAGCAGCGGTTCAGCCTGGATGGTAATGACGATGATCAACGCCGTATAGCCCGAAAGCCCCCATGCGTAGGAGTTTTCGATCTTCACTAGCGATGAGATCCAGGTACAAAACCCGGCCCAGATACAACACACCAGGATCATCAATAACGGGGCGCGGATCATGCTGATGATAATGATCAGTGCGGCAATACAGCCAATAAATGTCCCGACAATACGCAGCATGCCGCGATAGCGGATAGCGCCTGAATAAGGTTCTCCGCCGGCGGCAAAAGCCGGGCCCGCCGCCACAATGGCTGCGGTCAGCACCGCCCAGCGCGGGGTCTCAAGTTGGAAGTGAAAACCAACGAACAGCGCCAGTACAATCGCGCACGCCAGTTTTACCGCAAAGCGGATATGCTGGTTGGCAATGGAGAAAATACCCATCGCGATTAACCAAACTCGCGCAGGCGGTGCGCCATTTTACGGAAGAAGGATTCCTGGCTTGCATCGCGATCCCGCTTGCCGGTAATAACGACGGTAGCCGTAGTCCCGGCAGGCCACAGGGTTCCCTGCTGCTCATCAAGACGAATTCGCACCGGCACACGCTGTGCCAGACGCACCCATTCAAGATTGGAATCAATGGTTGCCATACCCTTTGCATCCCGCGTACTGCTGGCATTCGTTACGCCAGCCGCAACGCTATCAACAGTGCCCTTCAGTACATTATTACTGCCAAGCGGGGTGATCTCGGCGCGATATCCAGGGCGAACGCCTTCCAGTTTGGTTTCTTCCATATAGGCCAGCACATAGAAAGAATGCTGTTTGACCAACGCCACCGCCGTGGAGCCACGCGTAATAAATTCGCCGCTATAGACGTTCAGGTTAGTCACCCAGCCATCTGCTGGCGCGCGAATCACGGTACGTTCCAGATCTAATTTTGCCAGATCGCGGGTCGCCTGCGCCTTCGCAAGCTGGTGTAATACGGTTTGCAGGACGTTGTTTGACTGGTCAATCTCTTCACGAGACATGGCCTGTACGCCCAGCCGGTTACGACGACTGGCCTCCTGGCGTTTTTCCTGCGCCAGAACCTGGTAATAAGAGACATCAGCTTCAGCCTGCTCAAGGGCTTTTTTATAACGAGGCTGATCGATAGTGAACAGGATCTGATCCTTTTTCACCAGTTGGTTATCATGGATGTTAACGTTGGTAATAAGACCCGCCACGTCCGGCGCAATGGCAACGACATCGGCGCTGAATCGGGCGTCACGCGTCCACGGCGACTCGGTGTAGAACACCCATGCGCGGAAAATGGCAATGAAGGCCAGAATGACCAGTACGAGAGTCGTGGCCGTACGGGAGAGTTTTTTTGTTAGTGTTTTCACTTCAACCTCAAACGAACAGGCGCGTTATTAAATAGAACAGACAGCAATACAGCGCGGTGTTAAACAGAGCCGGATGCCAGACAAAATCATAGATGCCAGTCGGAACCAGTACCCGGCGCACCAGCCAGAAAATCGCCAGTGACAAAAGTAATTCGAAAAAAATCGGTGGGAAGGACAGACCAAACACCACGATAACGGGAAACAGACTCATGTTGACCTTGGTAGCTTAAGAGAGTGCAGATGATAGATTTTCTAGCGTATGTCACCGCAGAGAAGGGCAAGGATGAGCCAGGCGAGAGCGACATAGCTGTTATTTGAATAATAATATATTAACGTAACTGTTATGCTGTTATCTATATTATGTGATCTAAATCACTTTTAAGCCAGAGTGAACAATGGAACGATTAAAACGTATGTCGGTGTTTGCCAAAGTTGTCGAACTGGGCTCCTTCACCGCCGCCGCAAGACAGCTACAAATGAGCGTATCATCGATAAGCCAGACGGTCTCTAAACTGGAAGATGAGCTACAGGTCAAGCTGCTAAACCGCAGCACACGCAGCATTGGGCTAACCGAAGCTGGAAAAATTTATTATCAGGGCTGCCGCCGAATGCTGCACGAAGCACAGGATGTTCACGAGCAGCTTTATGCCTTTAACAACACCCCCATCGGCACCCTGCGCATTGGCTGTTCTTCAACCATGGCACAAAATGTCCTCGCTGGGTTGACCTCAAAGATGCTGAAAGAGTATCCAGGATTGACCGTAAATCTGGTAACCGGCATCCCGGCACCGGATTTAATCGCCGATGGTCTGGACGTGGTTATTCGCGTCGGCGCGTTGCAGGACTCCAGCCTGTTTTCACGTCGCCTGGGTGCTATGCCGATGGTGGTCTGCGCCGCTAAAAGCTATCTCGCGCAGTTTGGCGTCCCGGAGAAGCCCGCCGATCTCAGCAACCACTCGTGGCTGGAGTACAGCGTGCGCCCGGATAATGAGTTCGAGCTTATTGCTCCGGAGGGGATCTCTACCCGGCTGATCCCAGAGGGGCGATTCGTGACTAACGATCCGATGACGCTGGTTCGCTGGCTGGCCGCAGGCGCGGGCATCGCCTATGTGCCGTTGATGTGGGTGATCAATGAGATCAATCGTGGCGAAGTGGAGATCCTGCTTCCCCGCTATCAGTCGGATCCGCGTCCGGTCTATGCGCTGTATACCGAAAAAGACAAACTGCCGCTCAAGGTCCAGGTGGTGATTAACTACCTGTCGGATTATTTTGTCGATGTGGTCGGCGTTTTTCAGGGCGTCCGAGGATGACGAAAGGAATAATTAAAACATCCCGAGAAGAATATTTCTCATGAATATTTCCTGGATTGTCCTCTGACAATTCAGAATTCACTCCAGCACCCTATCAAAAATAGATAATTGACACCACCGCCACTCACCATTTACCGTGTAAGTGGCCTGACATTCAGGCAGTTATTTTATTGTTAGCAGCATGAATAATAATATATTTTTCAGGATGTCTTAAAGCAAGGATCAGAAATGAATCTATTTGAACAAACACAACCTTCGCGCAGGCGCTACGGGCTCGCCGCGTTTATTGGCTTGATTGCAGGGATCGTCTCCTCTTTCGTCAAATGGGGAGCAGAGGTTCCCCTTCCTCCACGCAGCCCTACTGATTTATTCACCGGCGCATGCGGACCGGAACAACTAATAAGAGCGGCCAGCCAGATTGATTGCTCACGCAACTTCTTAAATCCTCCCTATATATTTTTACGCGACTGGTTGGGCGTTATCGATCCTAACGCCTCTGTATATACATTTGCCGGGCATATATTTAACTGGGTTGGCGTGACGCATATTATTTTCTCTATCGTCTTTGCCGTAGGTTATTGCATCGTTGCAGAAGTCTTCCCTAAAATTAAGCTTTGGCAGGGTTTGCTGGCTGGCGCGTTAGCTCAGCTTTTTGTCCATATGATCTCGTTCCCGCTGATGGGGCTGACGCCTCCGCTCTTTGAACTGCCGTGGTACGAGCACGTATCTGAAATCGCAGGACATCTTATCTGGTTCTGGTCGATCGAAATTATTCGTCGTGATTTGCGTAACCGCATCACTCACGAACCAGACCCTGAAATTCCGCTGGGCAATATACGCTAAAAAAATGGCGCTACCCAAGAGTAGCGCCATTTTTATACCCTTTCAGTTCAGGCGGTGCCACCTACAGTCAGGTTATCCACCTTCAGCGTCGGCTGGCCCACGCCCACCGGCAGGCTCTGCCCTTCTTTACCGCAAACGCCAACCCCGTTATCCAGTTTCAGGTCGTTACCCACCATCGAAATTTGCTGCATCGCTTCGATACCGGAGCCAATCAGCGTTGCGCCTTTCACCGGTTTGGTCACTTTACCGTTTTCAATCAGATACGCTTCGGACGTCGAGAATACGAATTTCCCGGAGGTGATATCCACCTGGCCGCCGCCGAAGTTAGGCGCATAAATACCGTATTCAACGGATTCGATGATTTCCTGCGGCGTGGATTTCCCCGGCAGCATATAGGTGTTGGTCATGCGCGGCATCGGCAGGTGCGCGTAAGATTCACGGCGACCATTACCCGTTGGCGCCACGCCCATCAGACGCGCATTCAGTTTGTCTTGCATGTAGCCTTTCAGAATGCCGTTTTCGATCAGCACGTTGTACTGACCCGGCGTACCTTCGTCATCGATAGCTACGGAACCACGACGATCCGCCATTGTGCCATCATCCACAACGGTACACAGTTCTGACGCTACCAGCTCACCCATATGACCGCTGAATACCGAGGTGCCACGACGGTTAAAGTCACCTTCCAGACCATGACCGACCGCTTCATGCAGCAAAACGCCAGGCCAGCCAGCGCCGAGTACCACCGGCAACGTACCCGCAGGGGCTGCAACTGCAGACAGATTGACTAACGCCATGCGTACGGCCTCTTTTGCCCACGCGTCGGCACGAACCTCACCATCAAGGTCACCAAGGAAATAGTCATAGCCAAAACGACCACCGCCGCCGCTGGCGCCGCGCTCACGCTTACCATCCTCTTCGACCTGTACGCTTACGGACAGGCGTACCAGCGGGCGGACGTCAGCGGCCAGCGTACCGTCAGTCGCTGCCACCAGGATCAGTTCATAAACACCGGTCAGGCTGGCGGTCACTTCCTGGACGCGTTTGTCGGCGGCGCGGGCCACGCTGTCTACGCGGCGCAGAATATCCAGTTTCTCTTCACGGCTCATGCTCTGTAACGGATCAACCGAGGTGTAAAGAGCCTGATGCTCTACCGCCCCCAGCGTTTTTACTTTGCCGTCACCGTTATCACGAACGATAGTTCGCGCGGCATGGGCGCTTTGCTCCAGCGCCAGCAGGCTAATCTGGTCTGCATAAGCAAACCCTGTTTTTTCGCCGCTGATGGCGCGCACGCCAACGCCCTGATCGATATTGTAAGAACCGTCTTTAATGATGCGGTCTTCTAAAACCCAGGATTCGTGATAGCTCGACTGAAAATAGAGATCGCCGTAATCAAGACGGCGTTCGGCCAGTTGGCCCAGAATGGCAAACAGATCCTGATGTTTCAGGCCATTCGCCGCTAGCAATTGTTCACTTACCAGGTTCAGACTCATCGTTTTGGTACTCATTAGTTTCTGTTGTAGGCCTGATAAGACGCGCCAGCGTCGCCATCAGGCACTTCAATGCCGGATGGCGGCGTGAACGCCTTTTCCGGCCTACGGACTGCGGTAGAAGATCACTGTACTGAGATTGGGGCAATTACTCGCCCCCGTCAAATCATTGCTGGCTTTCTTTGCGCGGCTGACGCAGAACTTCGTTAATCTGCGGCTTATCGACCGGACCGGTGATGCGATAACGCAGAATCGAGACTTTGCTCCACAGCGGTCCCAGAACCTTACTGGCGGCAAACACCGCCGCACCCACAATCGGGTTGACGGCAAACGCGGCGGCAACCCCTACGGTAGCTGAGATTTCTGGTGCGACGATGGCTTCCATATCCAGTTCCCGGCGCACCAGGTTCACTGAGCCTTTCATCGCAATGTCGGCTTCCAGACCGTCCACCAGCGTGTCATCGGTATGCATCACGCCATCTTTGATCCACGCCGTGCTGCGAATCGAGTCGAAATAGAAGCCTTCACTGAAGGTGTCGCTGAAATCAAAACGCAGTTTACGCAGCAACGCATCAAAGCTAAGCAGGCGTAATAGCTGCCCCGCATGCCCGGTGCTGAGTTCGGTTATCTCACCTTTGCCCAACCGGGCACGCAAAATGCCATTCAGCGATGCTTCATCTGGATCCCACGGCGGGTTACGCCAGTGCAGATCGTACTCCACGTTGAACGAAGAATTGCGAATCGGCGTTGATACGCCAAAGAAGCCGGCCGCGGAGTCAATTTTACTGCCGCTCAGTTTACCTTTCAGCGACGTCCGCTCCTTGCCCGGCGTATTCACCCATACGCCGTCGGTGGTCAGTCTGGCAAAACCGGTATCCAACAGACCGTTATTCAAGGTGAGCGTGTCGCCTTTAATCGCTACATCGGCGTCAATGCGCCCGTATTTCTGTCCCCACATCCAGCATTCTGCACAGCGTAGCTGAAGGTCCGGCCAGCCACGGAAGCTGACGTTGTCGATGGCGGAGAACGGCGAGGCAGGCGTGCTATTCGGTGACGGTTTTGCCGCGCTTGGGTTGTAATAAAGATACTTAATATTGGCCAGCCACGGCGCATTATTGCGCATCGCCAGCGTGGCGTTAATTTCACGACCCTGCGCCTGCACGATGGAACCGTTGCTCGCAGGCTCAGAGACGATACTCAAATTATTCCACTGCTGACCACCCAGGGATAACGATGGCGTCCGCACCGTGATCCGTTGAGGGAAGTTGGCGTTGGTACCAACATTATCTGCAGCGCCTTTCTGGAACAACGCCAGCCACTGCGCGCCATCCATAGGGGGAAGGTTAAGCTCAATGCCTTGCTGATCGGGTAACGCGGGCACGGTGCGGCTTTCCGACGTCCAGATTGCGCGGTCAAGCGTCAGTTTCTGATTCAGTAGCCAGCGGCTGTTAAAGTGATTCTTACTGCCAGCGTTGCCGGTCAGATCAAAGCTGCGCAGATTGCCCCTGGCCTTAACGTTCACCGGCAACGCCTCACCGGTAGCTTTATTCAGCGGAGCTGGTAAGTGACTACTTACATTCTTAAGGTCGCCCTTTAGCTCAATGTCGTAGGTCGGCCCGGCATGATACGGAAGATCGATTCCCACTTTGCCATTCCACGCCATGCTTCCGCTCAACGCATCGTTGACCTGCGCCGGTAAAATCCCCATGTGGGTTGGCTGCCAGTCACCTTGTAGATTCACGGCGACCTGGTAGGCTTTCGCTCCTTCGGTCGTAGAAAAGTCGACGTTCAGCGGCTGATTAAACCAGTTCGCCGTCATCGGCTCACTTTGCAGATCGCCGTTGATAAAGCTGAATTTGCCGTTCAAATTCTTCAGCGTGCTGTCGAGCGGTTTAATAAACAAGCTGTTATTACGCAGGTTGACATCGCCTTTAGCGGTAACCAGCGAGCCGTCCAGCGGAATATCAAGATGTAAGCGAGCATTCACATCGCCGTCAATTTGCAACTGCTCGAGCGTGGCGCCGAGAGAATCCTTTAATGGCGTCTCATCAAAATAAGGTCCGACCGCCTTGCCCGGCCCGTTGATATCGGCATCAATCAGCAGTTTTTCTTTTGCATAGTCGGGGATGTTGGCCGTCAGATTACTGGCCTTCACACCACCCAGATTAACGCTATCCGTCTTCATCCACAGACCGTCGTTAATGAAGTTCAGTTCAATATTGAGGTCAGTCAGCGCGGGCCAGTCGGGCTGGAAAGCAAACTTCGCATTGCGAAGCGGCACCAGGACCTGAAACTGCCCTTCATTATGGAGATAGGGGAACAGATGCGGGTTGCCGCCATACACCAGCGTGGCGTTATCCGCTTCGCCGCCCTGAATAGCGCCACTGAGATAGTCAACCAGCTCTTTGCCCATCAGGTTTTCCGGGAAATAACGCCAGGCCTGAGAGCCATCGTCGGTGCTGATGCCTGCCAGAATGCCCAACCATGGCTCATCACCGGCGGGCTGCAGATAGCGAAAACCGCCGCGCGCGCGTACCGCTTTCGCTTTAACATCGATGTTGCGTCCATCTAACTGAAAGCCTTTATCATTTTTCAGCCAGCTTAGCGTCGCCACGCCGTTCTCTATTTCCAGCGGTGCGCGAAAGACGGTTTCATACGGCATTTTGGCTTGCTGCATGGAAGCGGTTAGCGCCCCATCTTCAACGCTTCCCGCAAGCGTACCGGAGAAGTGTTCTGCCCCTGGCAGCAGCTTCCACTGTTTCCAGGCCAGATCGGTCCACGAGGACTGGAAGCGGGTTTTTTCTGTCGCCTGTAACGGGATATCCAGCGCCAGCACATCTATCTTGCCGCTCGGCTGCGTAGCTCGCCAGATATCCCCCAGCGCAGGAGATAGCCTGGATGCCATCGGACGCAGCCCTTCTAACCCGGCCAGATCCAGATTGCTGGCACGAATGCGAAGCTCGTCGCTGCGTTTGTTATTCTCACCACCGACTTCCTGTTCTGGTATCCAGGCCAGCGTTAACGCCCCGCTCGGCCAGGGTTTATCATCCATGGTGATACGGGTATCGGGAATAGAGAATTGCCAGCCCGGCCCTTCATGGCTGATGTGCGCCGTCAGATTATCGACGGAGAGCGTGTGCGTAAGATTTTCACCCAGCCAGCTTGCCCCGCCTTTTTTCAGCCAGACATCGCCGCCGGAAACCACGCCTTTGCTGATCGTCATCCATGCTTCCAGGCTAAAACGCGCGGTCTGCAGCGCAACGTTATCCTGCATCCATTTATTCAGCCACGGCTTGACGTCGATGTCGTCGGCCTGTAGCCAGACCCGACCGTTATTCAATAGTCCGTTGTCGTCACGCAGATCCATACGCACCTGCATAACGCCGTGCTGCCCGGTCAGACTGGAAAGACTGACCTGCCCCTCAGCGCGATGCCGGTTTTTACCGTTCAGCCATGTAAGCTGTGGGATCGCCAGTTCAGCACGCTGGCCTGAGAGGGTTAAAAAGCTAATCTGACTGTCGCGCAGATCGAAATGATCAAACTGGCGCAGGAAGAGATCGCTGAGGTGATCGGCTTCAATTCCATCACCGCTTTCGCTGCGCTGGATGGGGGTATTGGTGCGCAGTTGTAACTGCCAGAAGGTGAGATCGCGAAACTGCCAGCGCATGTGCAGCAAGCTTTGCCAGACATCCAGCGCTAACGTGACGCGCTTGACCGAAAATTCCCCACCGTCTTTCAGCTGCGCATGGATATCGCGCGCTTCAAGCATAGGACCGAAACTTTGCCAGTTAGCGGAAAGTTGGCTGGCGGAAACGGGCAGGCCAGTGGCGGATTCAATCTTGCTAAGGATCGCCGGGCGCCAGCTATCAAGATGAGGTAGCGCAAGGCGCAGTCCACTGACCAGCAGCGCTGCGATGACAACGAATGCGGCTCCAGTGAGCAGTAATATCCCCGGCAATCGCCTCACGCGCCTCTCCTTGTCTACCAAAAAATGTGACTCACAAAACCGTCTTGCCGGATGGCGGCGTGAACGCCTTCTCCGGCCTGCAAAGTATCGCCATTTGGCGTCTACCAGGCCAGATTACATCATAACGACGTCGAACTGCTCCTGGTTATACAGCGGTTCAATTTGTACTTTGACCTGTTTGCCGACAAAGATTTCGACTTCCGCCAGCGCATGTGACTCTTCACCTTTCAGGGTCTCAGCTACTGCCGGTGAAGCATAGACCAGGAAACGATCGGAATCATATGCATGGTGTACCCGCACGATTTCGCGCATGATTTCATAGCATACGGTTTCCACCGTTTTCACCGTACCACGCCCGTGGCAGGTCGGACACTCGTTGCACAGCACATGCTCCACGCTTTCACGCGTGCGTTTGCGCGTCATCTCTACCAGACCCAGCTGTGAAAAACCGTTGATACTGGTTTTAACGCGATCCTTGCTCAGAGCCTGTTCCAGAGAGTGCAGCACCCGGCGACGGTGATCTTCATTATTCATGTCGATAAAATCGATAATGATAATGCCGCCGAGGTTTCGCAGACGCAGCTGACGAGCGATAGCCTGCGTTGCTTCAATATTAGTATTAAAGATAGTGTCGTCGAGATTACGATGCCCAACAAACGCGCCGGTGTTGATATCGACGGTGGTCATCGCTTCGGTTTGATCGATGATCAGATAACCGCCGGACTTCAGCTCTACTTTGCGTTCCAGCGCGCGCTGGATTTCATTCTCAACGTCAAAGAGATCAAATATGGGCTGGCGTCCGCTGTAATGTTCCAGCTTGCTGGTCATTTCGGGGATATATTCCGCCGTAAATTCCAGTAACGCTTCATAGGTCAAGCGGGAGTCGACGCGGATCCGGTCAAGCTGCGCATCGGCAAAATCACGCAACACGCGCTGCGCCAGCGCCAGTTCGCCATACATCTGATAGCGCGTTTGCGGGCGCTTTTTACGCTCCATGACTTTCGTCCAGACGCGCTTCAGGTAGGCAGCATCCGAGGCCAGATCCTCTTCACAGACGCCTTCCGCCGCGGTACGAATAATGAATCCGCCCTGCTCATCGCAGTAATCCGCTACCACTTTTTTAAGGCGCTCGCGTTCGGTTTCGCTTTCGATACGTTGGGACACGCCAACATGCGAAGCACCCGGCATAAAGACGAGATAACGGGAAGGAAGCGTGATGTCCGTCGTCAGACGTGCGCCCTTAGTACCCAACGGATCTTTTACCACCTGCACCATGAGATCCTGGCCCTGGCGCACCAGTTCAGATATGTCGCGCACGGTGAACTGTTTTTGTTCTTCACCCGCCACACATTCAGTGTGCGGCATGATGTCTGAAGCGTGAAGAAATGCGGCTTTATCCAGCCCAATATCTACAAAAGCCGCCTGCATACCCGGAAGTACACGACTTACACGACCTTTGTAGATATTGCCTACGATTCCGCGTCGCGCCTCACGTTCAATATGAATTTCCTGCAGAATACCGCCATCAATGTAAGCCACCCGAGTTTCCGATGGCGTTACGTTTACCAACAATTCAGCCGTCATGTTTATCCCTTTTCTCACGCAGTGCGTTAAAATTGGTCAGCAACTCATACGTTTCTACCAGCGGTAAGCCGACTACGGCGTGATAGCTGCCATTTATCTTCCTGACAAAACAGCCACCCAACCCTTGAATACCGTATGCACCTGCTTTATCCATTGGTTCACCGCTGGCAACATAGCCCGCGATGTCCTCATCGGTTAGTGCTCTGAACGTCACTTCCGTCACCACCAGACAGTCCAGACTGTGCTGGCGGTCGGCCAATGCCACAGCGGTCATGACCTGATGCGTTTTGCCCGACAGTTTGCGCAGCATGGCTGCGGCATGAGCGGCGTCGCGGGGTTTTTCCAGCACTTCGCCATTAAGGATAACAATGGTATCCGCCCCCAATACCGGCAAATCGCGCTGGGCCAGCGCCACACCAGCCTGCGCTTTTTCGCGCGCCAGACGCGAAACGTACTGCTGCGCGCTTTCCTGCGGGTGCCGCTGCTCTTCAATCCCAGGCACCAGTCGTTCAAAAGTAACACCAAGCTGAGCGAGCAGCTCCTGACGACGTGGAGAACCTGAAGCAAGATACAGAGTATTCATATCAACCTTATTGGACCGCAAACTGCTGACGGACTTTACGCATCAGTAAGAATAGCCATGGCCAAAGCACACCATTCACTACACTACTCCAGAACACTTCGGGTCTGAAAGAGACATTGATCACTAAAAACTCGGCCCAGAAAACAATAATATCCACGACCAGTGATAACAACATGACCACCAACGCCTGCTGCCAGAGCGCGAGGTTGCGGAATAGCTGGAATTTCAGCGCGACCAGATAAGCAATGATACTCATAGACAATGCGCGCACGCCAAGCGTAGAGCCGCTGATGAGATCCAGTATGGCACCCACCACAAACCCTGTACCCACATTTACGCGATGCGGCAGCGCCAGGATCCAGTACAACAAGATGAGCAGCACCCAGTTTGGCCGGAAAACCAGAATGTCGTCCGGCCAGGGCATGACCTGCAGCAACAGTGCAATAAGGAACGAGAGCCAAATCACCCAACGTCCCTGGCTACGATAGCTTGCCACTTACTGTCCTCCCGGCTTACGCGGAGCAGATTGTGGCGAGGTGGTATCCGCAGGCGCTGGAGTCACGCCTGTTGCGGGAGCTGGCACTGGCGCAGGCGGCCCCATGGTATCTGGTGCAGGCAGAACTTGCGGCATCATTTGCATCAGACGTTCATTGGCAACGCGGTGCACTTCTTCTGGCGTCATCGGATTTGCGCCATTACGATCGGCGCCCCACAACAGCAGCAGATAGCGCAGACGTTGCAGACCCGCGGTCGGGCGTGCCTGAATCACAGTATAAGCGCGCTGAGTATCCAGCTTAACGGAAGAAACAACAGCAACCGGATAACCCTCAGGGAAACGGCCACCCAGGCCCGAGGTAACCAGCACATCGCCAACGCGAATGTCGGTATTGGCCGGCAGGTGTTCGAGCTGAAGATCGTCGGTGCAACCGTTACCGGCAGCGATCACGCGAATATCGTTACGCAGTACCTGAATAGGCAACGCATGTGTTGCATCGCAAATCAGCAGCACACGGCTGGTCAGTTTAGCCACCGCAACGACCTGACCGACTACGCCTTTGTCGCTAATAACCGGCTGACCTTCGTAGACGCCGTTAACGCTCCCTTTGTCGATAACCACCTGATCGCTGTAAGGGTCATTAACCGTTGAGATGACCTGCGTCACCATCTTTTGTTCGTCCTGGCGCAGCGGCGATCCCAGCAGCTCACGCAAACGCGCGTTCTCCTGTTTATATTGCCCCAGCATCAGCAGTTCGCTATTTTTCAGCAGCAGTTCCTGACGCAACGCCCGGTTTTCAAGTTCGAGTTGGTCACGCGAAGCCAGCGTTTGCGAAACGCCGTCGAGTAATTCACGGGGACCATTTGAGATAAAGTAGAAAGGACTGACGGCGGTATCCATGTACGTTCGGATTTGACTGAACGTCCCCAGGCGGCTGTCGGCAATAATAACGCCGAGCGCCACCAGCACCGCCAGAATAAGGCGAATCTGTAGCGACGGGCCACGGCTAAAAATTGGCTTCATAGTCTATGCGTATTCTCGTATCAGAGCGGAAGGGTAACCCGCTGGCTACCCTACCTGCATCCGATTACTCTTCGCTGAACAGGTCGCCGCCGTGCATATCGATCATTTCCAGTGCCTTGCCGCCACCACGCGCCACGCAGGTCAGCGGATCTTCAGCAACAACAACTGGAATACCGGTTTCTTCCATTAACAGACGGTCAAGATTACGCAGCAGCGCGCCGCCACCGGTCAGTACCATGCCGCGTTCGGAGATGTCAGACGCCAGCTCTGGCGGGCACTGTTCCAGTGCAACCATGACTGCGCTCACAATACCGGTCAGCGGTTCCTGCAGAGCTTCCAGAATCTCGTTGGAGTTCAGGGTAAAGCCGCGCGGAACACCTTCAGCCAGGTTACGACCGCGAACTTCAATTTCGCGCACTTCGTCACCCGGATAAGCGGAACCGATCTCGTGTTTGATACGTTCTGCGGTAGCTTCACCGATCAGAGAACCGTAGTTACGACGAACATAATTAATGATCGCTTCGTCGAAGCGGTCGCCGCCAATACGTACAGAAGAAGAGTAAACCACGCCGTTCAGAGAGATAACGGCAACTTCAGTAGTACCACCACCGATATCCACAACCATAGAACCGGTTGCTTCAGAAACTGGCAAACCCGCACCGATCGCAGCCGCCATCGGCTCTTCAATCAGGAAGACTTCACGGGCGCCTGCGCCCTGAGCGGATTCACGGATCGCACGGCGCTCAACCTGAGTTGCTCCAACCGGTACACACACCAGTACGCGCGGGCTTGGGCGCATGAAGCTATTGCTGTGCACTTGTTTGATAAAGTGCTGGAGCATTTTTTCAGTCACGAAGAAGTCAGCGATAACGCCGTCTTTCATTGGGCGAATTGCAGCGATATTGCCCGGTGTACGACCCAGCATCTGCTTCGCATCATGACCTACTGCAGCCACGCTTTTCGGCGAACCGGCACGATCCTGACGAATGGCCACAACAGAAGGCTCATTCAATACGATGCCTTGTCCTTTTACATAAATAAGGGTATTCGCGGTACCCAGGTCAATGGACAGGTCATTGGAAAACATGCCACGAAATTTTTTCAACATACTAAGGGATAATCCTGAAAGCTGGGGCGGAAAACAAAATCCGCTTACTTTACCAACCACACGCAGCAGCGACAAGGCGCAAAAATCATCTGCTACGGTGAAAATTAGTGCAGTTCGTTTCCTTTGTTACAAAACCGGCCTGAGTCCATCAGGGCTGAATAAATCAGCAGCATTCCTCGCTTTTGTTTGCAACCTGTCAAAGGTCATTCACCTGCATGTTTGCTGTTACAACCTGGCGAGCAGACAAGCACACCCCCAGAAGGCACAGCGCGCGTTATTCTACGTGAAAACAAATTAAACGGCAGGTTAAACCGAGTATCTTTGCGAATATTTTTTCACGTTAGTGTCAAGTGGCTGTGATGCGGCAAAAAAATCCCCTTGCCCACCCGCAACTCCGCGTTCCGTCAGCGTATGCCACTCGCTACGCGAACGAACGCCCGTGGCGTAAACCTGCGTTGGTGTTCCAGAACAGGCTTCCACCAGGCTTTGAACCAGGAGCTGGTTTTCAGTCCGCTTTTCAATATTCCTCACCAGGCTTGGATGGAGCTTCAATAACTCAACGTTAAGCTCTTTGATCCAACTGGTGCTCACCAGCGTTAAACCCGCCTGCGTAACGGCAATTCGCACACCCAGCGCATTCATCAATCTGATGACAGGCTGTAACCGGCTGATATGTTGACAGACATCTGCCTCCGCAAGTTCAATAATTATGCGTTTGCGTAATGATTTTTCGCACTGCATCAGCGTATCACGTAGCCAGCGCTGAAAACGTGGGCGAATTAGCGATTCAACCGTTGTCTGCATCGCCAGGTTTTCCTGCGGCCAGTAGCCCAACAGTAGGATCAGACGGCTGATTTGCAGGCGGTCATACTCTTCAGCCAGGCCAAACTGCAGCACCATCGGCATATATTCCGCCGAGATGACCTCTTCGCTGCCATCAAAAATCCGGCACATCAGCTCCCGATGGTGTACCCGACCTTCGCGTGTTACCGCAGGCTTTTGATAAATTCTTGGTCCGCCCCGGCTGAGCATCTGTTCGATCAGCGTTCGCCAGCGCACGTTGCCCCGCCCTTTTTCCGGCAGTGAGTCATCATAGACCGACCAACTGTTTCCGCCCTGCAATACCGAATTCCGCGTAGCCGCTTCGGCGTGATCCATTACTTGTTCCGTCGACTGTCCGCTGCGGCAAACGCAAATACCGATATGAACCATATCGGCACGATCGATCATTTTATTAGCCGGAAGCGCATCTACCGCTTTTAATAATTGCCCGGCGATGCTTTCCGCCTCCTTCAGCGTGCGGTGTGGCAGCAGGATGGCAAAATCGCTACGGTGGTAGCGTGCCAGCAACGCGCCCGGATAGCGCGTCATGAAAGTCGACAACAAATTAATTAATGTCGAAATTTGTTCTTCCGCGAGGGTGATTCCCCAGCTATCGCGCAGCAGAGTAAAGTCCGGCAGACGCACCATCATCACGACGCCATGCGATCCCACTTTTTCCTGATCTTCCAGCAGCGTTGCCAGTTGGTTATCAAAGAACAGGCGGTTGCTCAGTCCGGTTTTTGTATCCTGCGCCACATAGGAGCGAATCAGCGTATCGAGGCGGCTGCGTTGTTCGCGGGCATTTTGAATTTCGGTCAGTAACATATCGAGTGCGCTACTGGTACGCGCTGGCCATTCATAGACTGTTCCCCGCACGTTCGGTCCACGTTCGCCATTCAGAATGCGCGTGGAACGAATCTCCAGCAGTTCCTGACCTGAAAGTTGACGCTGAAGCCAGCGCACCGACAAAAAGAGCATCAGTATAATGAAAGCAATCGCCAGCGTGAGTGGCGCGGTGGTCATCAGCGAATGGAAATAGTTGCCCATCGGATCCTGATAAACCAGACGCAGCGACATGCCAGGATGTTTGACCAGCGGAACGGTGATGTCACGATACAGATTGTTCGTCCCCGCCGGGCGATAACTGCTGGTACGGGAGTGGTCATACACCACGTTTTCGCCCTGTAGCAGTTCAACGCGCACGATATCAGCAGAAACCATCAGTTCATCTATTTGCGGGGTTAACGCCACAACATCGCGGGAAACAAGGTGCGTATCAATTGCCGTCGCCACCGCCTGAACACGGGTAGTGAACTTATATTGAATCGCGTTATAGAAACTCAGCGAGCAGCCGATCAGAGTCACGAAGATCGTTAACCCAGTAAGCAGCGTGACAAAAGCTGAAAATTTCGTCGTTAATCGCATCCTTGTGTTAACTCCGACAGTTATGAAACGGGCATGAAAGTGATATAGCGACCCAAAAATGCAAAACTGAACGCAAAATCCGTCCATTTATACAAACAGTGTGGGCATACTACCAAATCAGGTATATCTGGCAATTTATTGCGCAGAATCGGCATCATGTTTTGATTAGCGAGTATAGTCTTCATTAATAATTTTCCAATCCACTATACGAATTGAGGACAGGTTATGCAGGCTTTGATCTTAGAACAGCAGGACGGAAAAACCCTCGCATCCGTTCAACCCCTCGACGAAAATCAGCTACCTGAAGGCGATGTGACGGTGGATGTCCACTGGTCGAGCCTGAACTATAAAGACGCTCTGGCTATCACTGGCAAGGGTAAAATCATTCGTAATTTTCCGATGATTCCTGGTATCGATTTCGCCGGTACCGTGCGTGCAAGCGAAGATCCCCGTTTTCATGCGGGTCAGGAAGTGTTACTGACCGGTTGGGGCGTGGGTGAAAATCATTGGGGTGGACTGGCAGAACGCGCACGCGTGAAAGGCGACTGGCTGGTTGCCCTGCCAAAAGGACTGGATGGGCGTAAAGCCATGGTCATCGGCACCGCCGGCTTTACCGCTATGCTGTGCGTAATGGCGCTTGAGGATGCAGGTATTCGCCCGCAAGACGGTGAAATTGTCGTCACCGGCGCCAGCGGCGGCGTGGGCAGCACAGCCGTTGCGTTACTGCATAAGCTGGGTTATCAGGTTGCGGCGGTTTCGGGCCGTGAAAGTACCCACGACTACCTGAAGAGCCTGGGCGCCAGCCGTATTCTTGGTCGCGATGAGTTTGCAGAATCACGCCCGCTGGAAAAACAGCTGTGGGCTGGCGCGGTTGATACAGTTGGCGACAAAGTCCTGGCAAAAGTTCTGGCGCAGATGAACTACGGCGGCTGCGTTGCCGCCTGCGGCCTGGCTGGCGGTTTCGCTCTGCCAACCACGGTGATGCCATTCATTCTGCGTAACGTTCGTTTGCAAGGAGTGGACTCGGTGATGACCCCGCCAGCACGCCGGGCAGAGGCCTGGGCGCGTCTGGTTAAGGATCTGCCGGAATCTTTCTATGCTCAGGCCGCCACGGAGATTACGCTGGCGGATGCGCCGAAGTTCGCCGATGCCATCATCAATAACCAGGTGCAAGGCCGTACGCTGGTGAAGGTGAAGTAACTGGCGCTGGCGCAGATATTTACACTTAATTAACGAAATTTCGCGGCATATCTCCAGACTCCCTGCCATATTAACTACGCGTCCCCTGTCAGTTATGACGCGTAAGCCGGGAGTCTGTTATGAAGAAACTACGTCCATTTACAGAAGCCGACGTCACTGACGAGTCGGCTTTTTTTATGCAGCGTCGCCAGGTACTGAAAGCATTAGGGATCAGCGCTGCCGCATTGTCCTTGCCCCACTCTGCGCAGGCTGACCTTCTTAGCTGGTTTAAAGGGAACGACCGCCCGCCCGCGCCCGCAGGTAAGCCACTTGATTTCAGTAAACCCGCCGCCTGGCAAAATTCGCTTCCTTTAACGCCAGCGGATAAAGTTTCTGGCTACAACAACTTCTATGAATTCGGCCTCGATAAGGCGGATCCGGCAGCCAACGCAGGTAGCCTGAAAACCGATCCGTGGACGTTGCAAATCAGTGGCGAAGTGGCAAAACCACTCACCCTCGATCACGATGCGCTGACCGCCCGTTTCCCGCTGGAAGAACGGATTTACCGGATGCGTTGTGTGGAAGCCTGGTCAATGGTTGTGCCGTGGATTGGCTTTCCGTTATATAAACTGCTGGCACAGGTTGAACCCACCAGCAACGCAAAGTATGTCGCGTTCGAAACGCGCTACGCGCCGGATGAGATGCCAGGACAAAAGGATCGTTTTATTGGCGGCGGGCTGAAGTATCCCTATGTTGAAGGCCTGCGTCTGGACGAAGCGATGCATCCACTCACGTTGCTTACCGTGGGGGTTTATGGAAAAGCCCTCCCGCCACAAAATGGCGCGCCCATTCGTTTAATTGTGCCGTGGAAATACGGATTTAAAGGCATTAAGTCGATTGTGAGTATCAAACTCACCCGCGAACGCCCGCCGACCACCTGGAACCTGGCCGCCCCCAATGAATATGGGTTTTATGCCAACGTGAATCCGCATGTCGATCACCCCCGTTGGTCCCAGGCCACCGAGCGTTTCATTGGCGCTGGCGGTATTCTGGACGTTCAACGCCAACCCACGCTGCTGTTTAACGGTTACGCCGATGAGGTTGCATCACTGTACCGTGGTCTTAACCTGCAGGAGAATTTTTAGGTGCGTCTGACTGCGAAACACATTACCGGGCTGAAAGTTTGCCTGCATCTTGCCGGCTTTTTGCCGTTTATCTGGCTATTTTGGGCGGTAAATAACGGCGGCCTGAGCGCCGACCCGGTCAAAGATATCCAGCACTTTACCGGTAGGACAGCTCTGAAATTCTTACTGGCGACCTTGCTGGTCTCTCCTCTCGCGCGCTACGCTAAACAGCCATTATTGATACGCACGCGTCGTCTGTTAGGGCTATGGTGTTTCGCCTGGGCAACGCTGCATTTAACCAGCTACGCGCTTCTGGAACTGGGTATTAATAATCTGGCGCTGTTAGGACGCGAATTAATCACACGACCTTATTTGATGCTGGGCATTGTCAGTTGGGTCATATTATTCGCCCTCACATTAACATCCACGCAGTTGGCGCAGCGAAAGCTGGGTAAAAATTGGCAGTATCTGCACAACTTCGTCTATCTTGTGGCGATCCTGGCACCCATACATTATCTGTGGTCGGTAAAAATTATCTCCCCGCAACCGATCATTTATGCCGCACTTGCTGCGGTGCTGTTAGCCTGCCGATACAAGAAGTTTCGCCAGTGGTGGCGGTAGTTTCACGATATGTGCAGTACGTTGCAAAATGCGGACGATCCGATTTTCTTTACATGTTAACGGTTGATTATCTTCCCTGATAAGACCAGTATTTAGCTGCCAATTGCTACGAAATAGTTATAATGTGCGACTTTGCTATCCCCGGTAGCGTTTTTAGAGCGCGGAAAGGGTGACATTCGCATGTTGAAGGTATATTTTGTCTTTTACCCGAAAATGGCAGAAGATAGCCGCACAATGACTAACAAGTCTGGCAATCTCACTCAATGGCAACCGCACCCAGTGCAACGCCTGAGATGCGTGGCATCTTGTCACTCACTGTTATAAAAATGCTATACAGACGGCGGTAAAACGCTTGTCACAATCTCACTAAACAAAGAGTACGGAACCCACTCATGGATATTCGTAAGATTAAAAAACTGATCGAGCTGGTTGAAGAATCAGGCATCTCCGAACTGGAAATTTCTGAAGGCGAAGAATCTGTACGCATCAGCCGTGCGGCGCCAGCTGCAAGTTTTCCAATGATGCAACAGGCTTATGCTGCACCAGTGATGCAGCAGCCAGCTCTGTCTAACGCTGTCGCACAAACTGCCTCTCCAAGTATGGAAGCTCCGGCAGCAGCGGAAATCAGTGGTCACATCGTACGCTCCCCAATGGTTGGTACGTTCTACCGCACCCCGAGCCCGGATGCGAAAGCGTTCATCGAAATCGGCCAGAAAGTGAATGCGGGCGATACCCTGTGCATCGTTGAAGCCATGAAAATGATGAACCAGATCGAAGCCGACAAATCCGGTGTCGTTAAAGCGATTCTGGTAGAAAGCGGTCAACCGGTAGAATTTGACGAGCCGCTGGTCGTCATCGAATAACGAGGCGAACATGTTGGATAAAATTGTTATCGCCAACCGTGGTGAGATTGCCCTGCGTATTCTTCGTGCCTGTAAAGAACTGGGCATCAAGACTGTCGCGGTGCACTCAAGCGCGGATCGCGATTTAAAACACGTATTGCTGGCGGATGAGACGGTTTGTATTGGCCCGGCTCAGTCCGTAAAAAGCTATCTGAACATCCCGGCTATCATTAGCGCTGCTGAAATCACCGGCGCGGTGGCAATTCACCCGGGCTATGGCTTCCTTTCTGAGAACGCCAACTTTGCTGAGCAGGTAGAGCGTTCCGGCTTTATCTTCATCGGCCCGAAAGCCGACACTATCCGCCTGATGGGCGACAAAGTGTCCGCAATCACCGCGATGAAGAAAGCTGGCGTACCGACAGTCCCTGGCTCTGACGGCCCGCTGGGCGATGACATGGACGCTAACCGCGCTCATGCTAAACGCATCGGCTACCCGGTTATCATCAAAGCCTCCGGCGGCGGCGGCGGTCGCGGTATGCGCGTCGTGCGCAGCGATGCCGAGCTGGCGCAATCCATCTCCATGACCAAAGCGGAAGCGAAAGCGGCTTTCAACAACGACATGGTCTACATGGAGAAGTACCTGGAAAACCCACGCCACATCGAAATTCAGGTGCTGGCAGACGGTCAGGGTAACGCGATTTATCTGGCAGAACGTGACTGCTCCATGCAGCGTCGTCACCAGAAAGTCGTCGAAGAAGCACCAGCGCCGGGCATTACACCGGAACTGCGTCGCTACATCGGCGAGCGTTGCGCCAAAGCATGCGTTGATATCGGCTATCGCGGGGCGGGTACTTTTGAGTTCCTGTTTGAAAACGGCGAGTTCTACTTCATTGAGATGAACACCCGTATTCAGGTTGAACACCCAGTAACCGAAATGATCACCGGCGTTGACCTGATCAAAGAGCAACTGCGCATCGCAGCGGGACAACCGCTGTCCATCAAGCAGGACGAAGTTGTGGTTAAAGGCCATGCGGTAGAATGCCGTATCAACGCCGAAGACCCGAACACCTTCCTGCCAAGCCCGGGTAAAATCACGCGTTTCCACGCGCCGGGTGGCTTTGGTGTGCGTTGGGAGTCCCATATTTACGCAGGCTACACTGTACCTCCGTACTATGACTCAATGATCGGTAAGCTGATCTGCTATGGCGAAAACCGCGACGTAGCGATCGCCCGTATGAAAAACGCATTGCAGGAACTGATCATCGACGGTATCAAAACCAACGTTGATCTGCAGATCCGCATCATGAATGACGAGCATTTCCAGCACGGTGGAACCAATATCCACTATCTGGAGAAAAAACTCGGACTTCAGGAAAAGTAAGCGTGCGTTAACCGAAAAGGCCGGAAATTCCGGCCTTTTGTTTTTCTCCCCTCCCGCACGTGCCATAAGGTACAATCCCCGCTTTCTTTATCCACAAGGGACAAAAAATGGACGCTCGTTTTGTTCAGGCCCATAAAGAGGCGCGCTGGGCGCTGTGGCTGACCCTTTTATATCTTGCCACATGGTTAGTGGCCGCTTACTTACCAGATTCCACACTCGGTATTACCGGCTTACCGCACTGGTTTGAAATGGCCTGTCTGCTAACGCCACTGGTTTTCATCTTACTGTGCTGGGCGATGGTGAAGTTTATCTATCGCGACATTCCGTTGGAGGATGACGATGCAGCTTGAAGTTATTTTGCCGCTGGTCGCCTACCTACTGGTGGTCTTCGGTCTTTCTGTTTACGCCATGCGTAAGAGAGTGACCGGTACTTTCCTGAATGAATATTTCCTCGGCAGCCGCTCCATGGGCGGGGTCGTGTTAGCCATGACGCTAACGGCAACCTATATTAGCGCCAGCTCATTTATTGGTGGTCCTGGCGCCGCTTACAAATACGGGCTGGGATGGGTGCTGCTGGCGATGATCCAGTTACCTGCGGTATGGCTCTCTTTGGGGATTCTTGGTAAGAAGTTCGCCATTCTGGCGCGCCGCTATAATGCCGTTACCCTCAACGATATGCTGTTTGCGCGCTACCAGAGCCGCCTGCTGGTGTGGCTGGCGAGCCTCAGCTTACTGGTCGCGTTTGTCGGGGCGATGACCGTACAGTTTATTGGCGGCGCACGTTTGCTGGAAACCGCTGCGGGTATCCCTTACGAAACGGGTCTGCTGATTTTTGGCGTCAGTATCGCTTTATATACGGCATTCGGCGGTTTTCGCGCCAGCGTACTGAACGACACCATGCAGGGCATGGTGATGCTGATTGGTACTATCGTTCTGCTGGTCGGCGTCGTTCACGCTGCCGGCGGCCTCAGCAACGCGGTAGTAACCCTGCAAACCATCGATCCTAAACTGGTTTCGCCGCAGGGTGCTGATGACATTCTGTCACCCACTTTCATGACCTCATTCTGGGTACTGGTGTGCTTTGGCGTCATTGGCCTGCCGCACACGGCGGTACGCTGCATCTCTTATAAAGATAGTAAAGCAGTGCACCGCGGCATTATCATCGGCACCATCGTGGTGGCAATCCTGATGTTTGGTATGCATCTGGCGGGGGCGTTGGGACGTGCGGTGATCCCTGACCTCACGGTACCGGATCTGGTTATCCCTACGCTGATGGTCAAAGTGTTGCCGCCGATAGCTGCCGGGATCTTCCTCGCGGCCCCGATGGCCGCGATCATGTCGACGATCAATGCCCAATTGCTGCAAAGTTCCGCTACGATCATTAAGGATTTGTACCTGAACCTTCGTCCGGAACAGCTGAAAAACGAAACCCGGCTGAAGCGTATGTCGGCAGTCATTACCCTGCTGCTCGGCGCATTACTGCTGCTGGCCGCCTGGAAACCGCCAGAGATGATTATCTGGCTTAACCTGCTGGCGTTTGGCGGGCTGGAAGCCGTTTTCCTGTGGCCGCTGGTGCTGGGCCTGTACTGGGAGCGGGCAAACGCGGCTGGCGCATTGAGCGCGATGATTGTCGGCGGCGTACTTTATGCCGTCCTCGCTACCTTTAACGTTCAGTACCTGGGCTTCCACCCGATTGTGCCCTCGTTACTGATAAGTTTGCTGGCTTTCCTGATTGGCAACCGTTTCGGTTCCGCCGTCCCGCAAGCCGCCATATTGACTACTGATAAATAAAGAGTTTTGCCATGCCATGGATCCAACTGAAACTGAACACGACCGGCGCCAACGCTGAAGAATTGAGCGATGCGCTGATGGAAGCGGGCTCCGTTTCCATTACTTTCCAGGATACGCATGATACGCCGGTGTTTGAACCTCTGCCGGGCGAGACTCGCCTGTGGGGAGATACCGATGTGATCGGCTTGTTCGATGCAGAAACCGACATGAAAGAAGTGGTTGCCATCCTGGAGCAACATCCGCTGTTGGGCGAAGGCTTCGCGCATAAAATCGAACAGCTCGAAGACAAAGACTGGGAACGCGAATGGATGGATAACTTCCACCCGATGCGCTTTGGCGAACGTCTGTGGATTTGCCCGAGCTGGCGCGATGTCCCGGATGAGAATGCCGTCAACGTGATGCTGGATCCGGGTCTGGCATTTGGCACAGGTACTCACCCCACCACCTCTCTGTGCCTGCAATGGCTGGACGGTCTCGATCTCAACGGCAAAACGGTTATCGACTTTGGCTGCGGCTCCGGCATTCTTGCCATTGCGGCGCTGAAACTGGGCGCAGCGAAAGCTATCGGCGTGGATATCGATCCGCAAGCGATTCAAGCCAGCCGGGATAACGCCGAGCGCAATGGCGTTTCCGAGCGTCTGGAGTTGTACCTGCCAAAAGACCAGCCAGAAGCGATGAAAGCCGACGTGGTGGTCGCTAACATTCTTGCCGGCCCATTACGTGAGCTGGCGCCGCTAATCAGCGTACTGCCCGTTGAGGGCGGTTTACTGGGGCTTTCTGGTATTCTTGCCAGCCAGGCGGAAAGCGTTTGCGAAGCCTATGCCGATCTCTTTACGCTCGATCCGGTTATCGAGAAAGAAGAGTGGTGCCGCATCACCGGTCAGAAAAAATAATCCCTTCTCGTTACCGTTGGTAACGCAATAATCGCTCTTTTTTTCGCAAAAGGATTTGCGGAAATGGGAGCGAGATCGCATTACAAAGTCACTATTTGCTCACAAAAACAGCTTTTTATCCTGATATGTTGAGTCTGGCCGTAATAAAAAAAGAGAAGTTTTTGGAATTTATAAACGGATGAAAAATTAGCGCAATATCGTATCCAAATGATTATTAAAGATTTTAATTTGAAACTGTGTACTTAACCAGCAATTCATTGATCCACCTCAGTGGATTGGTCAAAGTTTGGCCTTTCATCTCGTGCGAAAAATGCGTAATATACGCCGCCTTGCAGTCACAGTATGGTCATTTCTTAACTCATGCGCATCGGACAATATCAGCTCAGAAATCGCCTGATCGCAGCACCTATGGCTGGCATCACTGACAGACCATTCAGGACGCTGTGCTATGAGATGGGAGCCGGATTGACGGTATCCGAGATGATGTCTTCTAACCCGCAGGTTTGGGAAAGTGACAAGTCTCGTTTACGGATGGTGCACGTTGATGAGCCAGGAATTCGCACGGTGCAAATTGCCGGTAGCGACCCTGTTGAGATGGCCGATGCCGCACGTATTAACGTGGAAAGCGGCGCCCAGATTATTGATATCAATATGGGGTGTCCGGCTAAAAAAGTGAATCGTAAGCTCGCAGGTTCAGCCCTCTTGCAGTACCCGGACTTAGTGAAATCAATACTAACCGAGGTCGTCAATGCAGTGGACGTTCCTGTCACACTCAAGATTCGCACCGGCTGGGCTCCGGAACACCGTAACTGCGTAGAGATTGCCCAACTGGCTGAAGACTGTGGCATTCAGGCTCTGACCATTCATGGACGCACCCGCGCCTGTTTGTTCAATGGAGATGCTGAGTACGACAGTATTCGGGCAGTTAAGCAGAAAGTTTCCATTCCGATTATCGCGAATGGCGACATTACTGACCCGCATAAAGCCAGAGCTGTACTCGACTATACGGGGGCGGATGCCCTGATGATAGGACGTGCAGCTCAGGGAAGACCCTGGATCTTTCGGGAAATCCAGCATTATCTGGACACTGGGGAGCTGCTGCCCCCGCTGCCTCTGGCAGAGGTGAAGCGCTTGCTTTGTGCGCACATTCGGGAACTGCACGACTTTTACGGTCAGGCAAAAGGGTACCGAATTGCGCGTAAACACGTATCCTGGTATCTCCAGGAACACGCTCCGGATGACCAGTTTCGGCGCACATTCAACGCCATTGAAGATTCCAGCGAACAGCTGGCGGCGTTGGAGGCATACTTCGAAAATTTTGCGTAAACAGAAATAAAGAGCTGACAGAACTATGTTCGAACAACGCGTAAATTCTGACGTACTGACCGTTTCTACCGTTAACTCTCAGGACCAGGTAACTCAAAAGCCCCTGCGTGACTCGGTTAAACAGGCACTGAAGAACTATTTTGCTCAATTGAATGGTCAGGATGTTAACGATCTCTATGAGCTGGTACTGGCTGAAGTAGAACAGCCCCTGTTGGACATGGTGATGCAATACACCCGCGGTAACCAGACCCGTGCTGCCCTGATGATGGGCATCAACCGTGGTACGCTGCGTAAAAAACTGAAAAAATACGGCATGAACTGATACTAATCAGCGAAATGTTTGTTTTAAAAGGCGCTACTCGGCATGGGGAAGCGCCTTTTTTATTAACGTCATACGGGAGGCTTTGGCGATGAACGCAAGATGTGAACCTGTCTATTTTGGCGATGAGTCTAAAAAGATAATCCTGGGTGATGCGCTGACCGAACTGAAAAAGCTGCCGTCTGAAAGCATCGATCTCATTTTTGCCGACCCACCTTATAACATCGGTAAAGACTTTGACGGGATGGTGGAATCCTGGGATGAAGAGGCTTTTCTGGCGTGGCTCTTTGAGTGCATTGACGAATGCCACCGCATTCTCAAACCGCACGGCACCATGTACATCATGAACAGTACGGAGAACATGCCGTACATCGACCTCAAATGCCGCCAGATCTTTACCATCAAGAGCCGTGTCGTGTGGTCATACGATAGCTCCGGCGTACAGGCTAAAAAGCACTTTGGGTCGATGTATGAACCGATCCTGATGATGGTAAAAGATCAGAAAAACTACACGTTTAATCGTGATGATATTCTGGTGGAAGCTAAAACAGGCGCCCAACGCGCGCTGATAGACTACAGAAAGAACCCGCCCCAACCTTACAACCAGAAAAAAGTGCCGGGCAATGTCTGGGAGTTTCCACGCGTTCGTTATCTGATGGACGAATATGAAAATCACCCGACGCAAAAGCCCAAAGCCCTGCTTGAACGCATCATTCTGGCTTCCTCCTGCCCAGATGACAGCGTGCTGGATCCGTTTGCCGGTAGTTTCACCACCGGTGCCACCGCCGTGGAATTAGGCCGCAAGTTTGTCGGGATTGAAATCAATGCCGAGTACGTAAAAATGGGACTCAGAAGAATGAGTATTGGCTCTCATTTTTCAGAGATTGAACTTGCAAAGGTAAAAAAGCGGAAGACAAAAAACCTGTCTAAAAAGAGTCGATTAACGGCAAAGAACGGCGATCTTTCAGCAAAGTAAAAGCATTGTAAGTCTGCTTTTCAGCCTACAGATTTCGTGTATATTCCCTGCACGCTTGGGCATGAATACACAGGGCTTGGTAATGATTCGCAAGTATTGGTGGCTGGTTGTTTTTGCGGTCTTCGTTTTTCTTTTTGATGCGCTGCTCATTCAGTGGATAGAGCTGATGACAACGGAGCACGACAAGTGTCGGAATATGAATTCAGTGAACCCTCTTAAGCTTGTCAACTGCGTCGATCTCGAATAGCACGACGGGTAGTACTTCGACAGTCGTCAGGCCCTGGCGGCCAACTCTACCCAGGCTGATTTTCACTCTGCATTAATTGCATTACGCAGCCGTCCGGGCTTAACATTTTTAATACGTTATCAACTAATACTGGCGCTTGCCCATACAAATCATAACTCACTGGATTCATTAACCAGTTTTTTATTATTCCGCTAAAGCTACCGTGCAAAATAATGATGATGACATCTAAATCCAGACTGGTGGCAATCAGATTTTCATCCACGCACTTCTGCAGAGCGTCACGAATGCTTTGATGACTGAGACCTATTTTATCGCGAATAGCCAGCTCTGATATCATATCATTATGGAATTCACATTTATGATATAAAATCTGCATTAATGCCTGCTGGCGAGGATTCTGCGCAATATATTGTAATCCCACCACAAACTTTTCACGCAGTCGCTGTAAAGGATTATCCCCCCAACGTCCAATAAGCTGGTCCTGAATAAGATCGCGCAATGGAGGTTGTTGTAACCATAGCTCATTAAACAGTTGCGTCTTGTTTTCGAAATGCCAATACAGCGCCCCCCGCGTCACGCTGGCGGCATCCGCAATGTCGTTTAACGTCGTATTGCTAACGCCGCGCGCGGCAAACTGCACAATCGCTGTATCTATCAGGTGCTGTCGTGTTTTGAGAGCATCAGCTTTCGTTTTTCTGGCCATGGTTTCGACTGTCTGGGGTAGAGTAGAGAATGATTAACTTTCTTATCTAATATTTGCTATACGGAACAAATGTATCACTTAGCATTTATTTAAACGAGGTCTAAACGCGTTAATTGCAGACATTACACACGAATAAACAAAACAAATAACAACCATCAATATATTCACCAATTCAATATCTATTTCAATATGTGTTTATGCGCATCATAGTATTGCTATTAACGCCATAATGAAACGGCAGTAGATTAATCTTTTTTTGTTTTTACGTGCCGTGTATTGCGCTTATAAATAAGTATTGCTTACATCGCAAGCTAATAATTTGTAGGATAGCCAACTATTATTTTTTCTTGTGCGCGTTATCGCCTCTGCGTTACCCGGTTAATAACGAGCGTTCGGTTTTTTAAGGAATAGAAATGACGAAAAATGCCAGGTTTTCACTCCTGCCCTCATTCATCATCATCTCCGCAGCATTACTCGCCGGTTGTAACGATCAGGGAGAAACACAAGCTCATCCCGCAGAGCCGCAGGTGACTGTTCATGTCGTCGAAAAGGCGCCTTTAGCCGTGACGACTGAACTACCTGGACGCACAACGGCATTTCGTATTGCTGAGGTCCGTCCTCAGGTCAGCGGGATTGTTCTTAAACGGAATTTTACCGAGGGGAGCGATGTTGAAGCCGGTCAGTCGCTTTATCAGATCGATCCCGCGACTTACCAGGCGGACTATGACAGCGCCAAAGGCGAACTGGCAAAGAGTGAAGCGGCTGCCGCTATCGCGCATTTAACGGTAAAACGCTATGTCCCGCTGGTTGGCACCAAGTACATCAGCCAGCAAGAGTACGATCAGGCGATTGCTGATGCCCGCCAGGCCGATGCCTCCGTAATCGCGGCAAAAGCGGCGGTCGAAAGCGCACGTATCAACCTGGCCTACACCAAAGTGACATCGCCCATTAGCGGACGTATCGGTAAATCTAACGTCACCGAAGGCGCATTAGTCACGAATGGTCAGGCAACTGAGCTTGCTACCGTGCAACAGCTTGATCCTATTTACGTCGACGTAACACAGTCCAGTAATGACTTTATGCGCCTCAAGCAATCCGTTGAGCAAGGAAGCCTGCATAAAGACAGTGCCAGCAGTACCGTCGAACTGGTGATGGAAAATGGTCAATCGTACCCGCTGAAAGGCTCATTGCAATTTTCTGACGTGACGGTTGACGAAAGCACCGGATCCATCACCCTCAGGGCCGTATTCCCTAACCCGCAGCACACGCTGCTGCCGGGCATGTTTGTGCGCGCGCGCATTGATGAAGGCGTCCAGCCGAATGCCATTCTCGTTCCGCAACAGGGTGTGACGCGCACGCCTCGCGGCGATGCCACCGTGATGGTCGTTAACGACAAGAGTCAGGTTGAGTCTCGCGCAGTCGTCGCCGCACAAGCCATTGGCGACAAGTGGCTCATCAGCGAAGGTCTGCAACCGGGTGACAAAGTTATCGTGAGCGGCTTACAAAAAGCACGCCCTGGCGTTCAGGTTAAAGCAACCGCCGATACCGAAACCCCTGCCACGAAAGCCCAATAAGGTAACCGGACATGGCTAACTTTTTTATCAGGCGTCCTATCTTTGCCTGGGTGCTGGCTATCATTCTGATGATGGCGGGCGCTTTGGCAATCATGCAACTGCCTGTGGCGCAATACCCAACTATCGCCCCCCCTGCGGTCGCCATTTCCGCCACCTACCCAGGTGCGGATGCACAGACGGTACAGGACACCGTTACGCAGGTTATCGAACAGAACATGAACGGTATCGATAACCTGATGTATATGTCCTCCACCAGCGATTCCGCGGGGAGCGTGACCATCACGCTGACCTTCCAGTCCGGTACCGACCCCGATATCGCGCAGGTGCAGGTACAAAACAAACTACAGCTCGCCACGCCACTCCTGCCGCAAGAAGTTCAGCAGCAGGGGATTAGCGTCGAGAAATCCAGCAGCAGTTTTTTAATGGTTGCGGGTTTTGTTTCTGATAACCCACAAACCACGCAGGATGACATCTCCGACTACGTCGCCTCGAACGTGAAAGACTCGATCAGCCGTCTTAATGGCGTAGGTGACGTGCAGTTGTTTGGTGCGCAGTACGCCATGCGCATCTGGCTGGATGCAAACTTGTTGAATAAGTACCAGCTCACGCCGGTTGATGTGATCAACCAGTTGAAGGTACAGAACGATCAGATTGCCGCAGGTCAATTAGGGGGTACGCCCGCATTACCAAATCAGCAGCTTAACGCCTCTATCATTGCGCAAACGCGACTGAAAGACCCTGAAGAGTTCGGCAAAGTGACTTTACGAGTGAACAGCGATGGTTCAGTTGTTCACCTGAAGGATGTTGCACGGATCGAATTGGGTGGTGAGAACTACAACGTCGTGGCGCGTATTAACGGTAAGCCTGCTTCCGGCCTCGGTATTAAGCTGGCAACCGGGGCAAACGCGCTGGATACCGCTAACGCCATCAAAGCTAAGCTGGTTGAGCTGCAGCCGTTCTTCCCTCAGGGAATGAAGGTGGTCTATCCGTACGACACGACGCCGTTTGTAACCATCTCGATTCATGAAGTGGTAAAAACGCTGTTTGAGGCGATCGTACTGGTATTCCTGGTCATGTATTTGTTCCTGCAAAACATCCGGGCGACGCTCATTCCAACCATCGCTGTCCCCGTCGTATTGTTGGGCACATTCGCCGTACTTGCCGCGTTTGGCTACTCGATAAACACCCTGACGATGTTCGGCATGGTGCTCGCCATCGGTCTATTGGTCGATGATGCGATAGTGGTGGTGGAGAACGTGGAACGCGTGATGATGGAAGATCATCTGCCGCCTAAAGAGGCGACGGAAAAGTCCATGTCACAAATTCAGGGGGCGCTGGTCGGTATCGCCATGGTGCTGTCTGCGGTCTTTATCCCCATGGCCTTTTTTGGCGGCTCAACCGGGGCTATCTATCGGCAGTTCTCCATTACCATCGTTTCCGCCATGGCGCTTTCTGTACTGGTCGCGCTGATCCTGACTCCTGCACTTTGTGCAACGCTGTTGAAGCCGGTATCGGCTGAGCATCACGAGAAAAAAAGCGGTTTCTTTGGCTGGTTTAATGCCAAATTCGATCACAGCGTTAATCACTATACCAATAGCGTCAGCGGTATTGTGCGTAAAACCGGGCGTTACCTTGTCGTCTATCTGATCATCGTGATCGGAATGGCGGTTCTGTTTATGCGTCTGCCGACCTCCTTCCTGCCAGAGGAGGATCAGGGTGTGTTTATGACAATGATTCAACTTCCGGCAGGAGCGACGCAAGAGCGCACCCAGAAAGTACTGGATCAGGTTACTCAGTACTACCTGACCAAGGAGAAAGCTAACGTCGAAAGCGTCTTCACGGTTAACGGTTTTAGCTTCAGCGGTCAGGGGCAAAACTCAGGTCTGGCATTCGTTAGCCTCAAGCCCTGGGATGAACGTAGCGGTGAGGAAAATAGTGTTGAAGCGGTCATTGCACGCGCTACACGCGCGTTCAGCCAGATCCGCGATGGGTTAGTCTTCCCCTTCAATATGCCCGCTATTGTTGAACTGGGTACCGCAACCGGCTTCGATTTTGAACTGATCGATCAGGGCGGTCTGGGGCATACGGCGTTGACGCAAGCGCGTAACCAGCTGCTGGGGATGGTGGCTAAACACCCCGATCTGTTGGTTCGCGTTCGTCCTAACGGGCTTGAAGATACTCCGCAGTTTAAGCTGGATGTTGATCAGGAGAAAGCACAGGCACTGGGGGTATCGCTGTCGGATATCAACGAAACTATCTCCGCATCACTGGGCGGCTATTACGTTAACGACTTTATTGACCGTGGCCGCGTGAAGAAAGTTTACGTTCAGGGGGATGCAAAATACCGCATGCTGCCAGCGGACATCAATAATCTGTATATCCGCAGCGCCAATGGCGAAATGGTTCCGTTTTCCGCGTTCAGTGCATCACATTGGATTTATGGTTCACCGCGCCTGGAACGTTACAACGGTATGCCATCCATGGAAATACTGGGCGAAGCGGCACCAGGGCGAAGCACTGGTGAAGCAATGGCGCTGATGGAAAGCCTGGCGGAAAAACTGCCAAACGGTATTGGTCATGACTGGACGGGTATGTCCTATCAGGAACGACTGTCGGGTAACCAGGCGCCAGCGCTGTATGCCATCTCGCTAATTGTCGTTTTCCTTTGCCTTGCAGCACTGTATGAGAGCTGGTCGATCCCCTTCTCGGTCATGCTGGTTGTGCCGCTTGGCGTGGTTGGCGCGCTGTTAGCAGCGTCGCTACGTGGGATGAATAACGACGTCTACTTTCAGGTGGGCCTGTTAACCACTATTGGCCTCTCGGCTAAGAACGCCATCCTGATCGTCGAATTTGCCAAAGACCTGATGGATAAAGAAGGCAAGGGCTTGATTGAAGCTACTCTGGAAGCGTCACGCATGCGTCTTCGTCCAATCCTGATGACATCTCTGGCGTTTATTCTGGGGGTTATGCCTCTGGTTATCAGCCACGGTGCCGGGAGTGGTGCGCAAAATGCGGTCGGAACAGGCGTAATGGGAGGCATGCTGACCGCGACACTGTTGGCAATCTTCTTCGTCCCCGTCTTCTTCGTTGTCGTCAGACGGCGTTTTAGTCGGCACAACGATTAATTTGTAAAATAAAGGCGTCTTCGGACGCCTTTTTCACCGATGATGCCCCTCTTTATTTATTAATAAGATAGCTATTTATTTGTTTTTAACCTCTCCTGAAAACCCGCCCGCCACCTTTCTTTTTATACATTATTTTTACAATCCACATGAATTGAGATTATTCCTCATGTCAGTCTTTTTTTAAGAGGTGGTAAAATAATCCCCGAGTTCGCAGATGGCTTAGCGTTTGTCTTTGCTCGATTAGCGAAACGCTTATATTTGAGGTAACACCATGAAAAGATTAATATCCGTTGCATTGCTTACCGCATTGCTGGCCGGCTGTGCACACGATTCTCCTTGCGTACCTGTATACGACGATCAGGGACGCCTGGTTCATACCAATACCTGTATGAAAGGCACCACTCAGGATAACTGGGAAACAGCCGGTGCCATCGCCGGTGGCGCAGCAGCCGTTGCCGGGCTGACGCTTGGGATAGTTGCCCTGACCAAATAAATCTTCATAAAAGCGCGGTGGGTACCGCGCTTTTTGCAATAAGAATTAAATCTTCTTATAAGACAAAACGTTGGTATATAGCACTCAACGTATAATAAAATTATTATAGATTCCCCTCACATATCCACGATTTGAAATTAGCATTTTTTCGGTTCTTCGTAACACCGTGTTTTCTTTTCATTATTCTCACGCCATCAATATTAACGTACGAAATCGTTATCACGCGTTCGGTTTGAATTTTAAATTTTTTGCGCCGAAATGTGGCTTACGTTTCAATTTTGCACCACTTCAGGGCGCTGCATTTATTTATTCCTGTCTACACTCTGCATATTGCGTCGAATAATCGTGCGCAAAAAACCTGGCACTACCTTTGCTTAAAAGAGTATGGCCATCGCCACAGACAGGTAAAAGACGTTTTAAGAACGTTTCCATAACAATAATTCCTCCACACAGGATGCTCTATGAAAAAGATGATAATAGCCAGCCTGGCTGCGGCCGGCGTGCTGCTTGCGGTTACAAATCAGGCACATGCCGGCGCAACACTTGATGCCGTAAAGAAAAAAGGTTTTGTGCAGTGTGGGATCAGTGACGGGTTGCCTGGCTTTTCTTACGCCGATGCAAGCGGTAAGTTTTCAGGTATTGATGTCGACGTATGTCGCGGCGTTGCCTCCGCCGTATTTGGCGATGATAGCAAAGTAAAATATACCCCGCTTACCGCTAAGGAACGCTTCACCGCGTTACAATCTGGTGAAGTCGACATGCTCTCTCGTAATACCACATGGACCTCTTCTCGTGATGCCGGTATGGGTATGTCTTTCACGGGCGTGACGTATTACGACGGCATTGGTTTTCTTACCCACAATAAAGCAGGTCTGAAGAGCGCTAAAGAGCTGGATGGCGCAACGGTTTGTATTCAGGCAGGAACAGATACCGAACTGAACGTGGCTGACTACTTTAAAGCCAACAACATGAAGTACACCCCCGTCACTTTTGACCGCTCGGATGAATCCGCTAAAGCTCTGGAATCTGGACGCTGCGACACGCTGGCTTCCGACCAGTCTCAGCTGTACGCCCTGCGAATCAAGCTGAGTAATCCGGCTGAGTGGATTGTCCTGCCAGAAGTTATTTCTAAAGAACCACTGGGACCTGTCGTGCGTCGTGGGGACGATGAGTGGTTCTCCATTGTTCGCTGGACGCTGTTCGCCATGTTGAATGCGGAAGAAATGGGTGTTAACTCAAAAAACGTTGATGAAAAAGCGGCTAATCCTGCAACGCCGGATATGGCACACCTATTAGGTAAAGAAGGGGATTATGGCAAGGATCTGAAGCTTGATAACAAATGGGCTTACAACATTATCAAGCAGGTTGGTAACTACTCGGAGATCTTTGAGCGTAACGTTGGATCGGAAAGCCCACTGAAGATCAAACGTGGACAGAACAACCTCTGGAATAACGGCGGCATTCAGTATGCGCCACCGGTGCGCTAATGCGTAGTGATGTAACGGGCGCCGCAACTGCGGCGCTTAGCCCAGAGTCATAGTTACTGAGGTTTTCTTATGTTCCATCGCCGCTCAACCGTAAAAGGATCGTTATCCTTTTCTAACCCTGCGGTCCGCGCCTGGTTATTTCAAATACTCGCCGTCATTGCGGTTATCAGCATTGCGGTGTATCTCATTCATAACACGATAAATAACCTGAACAATAGCGGTATTACCTCGGGATTTTCTTTTCTCGATCGCAGCGCCGGATTTGGTATTGTCCAGCATCTGATTGATTACGAGCAAGGCGATACGTATGGCCGTGTCTTTATCGTTGGCCTGCTCAATACACTATTAGTTTCAGCACTGTGCATTGTTTTCGCATCAATTCTCGGTTTCTTTCTCGGACTGGCACGCCTGTCAGATAACTGGTTATTGCGAAAGCTCTCAACGATCTACATCGAAACGTTCCGCAATATACCGCCGCTGCTGCAGATCTTCTTCTGGTATTTCGCCGTATTACGTAACCTGCCAGGCCCACGTCAGGCCGTTAACGCGCTGGATTTGATGTTCCTGAGCAACCGGGGACTCTATATTCCTGCGCCGCAAATGGGAGAAGGTTTTTTTGCCTTTTGCGCCGCTGTCATTATCGCTATCGTCGTCACCATCGGGTTATTTCGCTACAACAGAATGCACCAGACCAAAACCGGTCAACTACGCCGGACCTGGCCTACGGCTCTGGCACTGATCGTGCTTTTACCGTTGATTGCACAGTGGATGTTTGGTGCTGCGCTTCACTGGGATATCCCCGCGCTTCGCGGTTTTAACTTCCGTGGCGGTATGGTGCTTATACCTGAACTAGCTGCCCTGACGCTGGCGCTTTCAGTGTATACCTCAGCGTTTATTGCAGAAATTATTCGGGCGGGAATTCAGGCTGTTCCATATGGCCAACATGAAGCCGCACGCTCGCTGGGTCTGCCAAATCCAGTGACGCTGCGTCAGGTGATCATCCCGCAGGCGCTGCGCGTCATCATTCCTCCATTAACCAGCCAGTATCTGAATATCGTCAAAAACTCCTCACTTGCGGCCGCCATTGGCTACCCGGATATGGTTTCACTGTTTGCCGGCACGGTACTTAATCAAACAGGGCAAGCCATTGAAACTATCGCCATCACGATGTCGGTGTACTTGATCATCAGCCTGAGCATATCTTTATTGATGAATATTTATAACCGCCGTATTGCACTGATTGAGCGCTAAGGAGCCATGATGACAAAAGCACTGCTGTCTCACCCCTCGCGCCAGAGCAGTAACCCGGCAAGTCGCAGTCTACTCTGGATGCGTAAAAACCTGTTCTCCAGTTGGTCAAACAGCCTACTCACACTGCTGTGCGTCTGGCTGATTTGGTCATTTCTTCCGCCATTGTTGAACTGGGTATTCTTTCAGGCCAACTGGGTCGGTTCAACCCGAGCAGACTGCACCAAAGCCGGAGCCTGCTGGGTGTTCATTCATGAACGCTTTGGGCAATTCATGTATGGACTTTATCCCCACGATCAGCGCTGGCGCGTAAATCTGGCCCTGATAATTGGTTTGCTGTCTATCGTTCCCATGTTCTTGAAAACAATCCCGCATCGTGGCCGCTATATCGCCGTCTGGGCCGTCGTTTATCCAGTGGTGGTTTGGTGGTTGATGTACGGTGGTTTTTTCGGGCTGGAGCGCGTAGAAACCCGGCAGTGGGGTGGATTAACACTGACGCTTATCATCGCATCCGTGGGGATTGCGGGCGCGCTTCCGTGGGGCATTTTACTGGCGCTGGGACGTCGTTCTCATATGCCAGTCGTGCGGATTTTATCCGTCATTTTTATTGAGTTCTGGCGCGGTGTGCCGTTGATTACCGTTCTGTTTATGTCTTCGGTCATGCTTCCTCTGTTTATGTCCGAAGGGACCAGTATCGACAAACTTATCCGAGCGCTGGTCGGCGTTATTCTTTTCCAGTCAGCCTATGTCGCAGAAGTGGTTCGCGGAGGGTTACAGGCCCTACCTAAAGGTCAGTATGAAGCCGCTGAATCACTGGCATTAGGATACTGGAAAACGCAAGGGCTGGTCATTCTCCCGCAAGCCCTCAAGCTGGTTATCCCGGGTCTGGTTAACACGATTATCGCCTTATTCAAGGATACCAGTCTGGTCATCATCATCGGCTTATTTGATCTCTTTAGTAGCGTGCAGCAGGCCACTGTGGACCCCGCGTGGTTGGGTATGTCGACGGAAGGATATGTTTTCGCCGCACTGATTTACTGGATCTTCTGTTTCAGCATGTCGCGTTATAGCCAACATCTGGAAAAACGTTTTAACACCGGGCGTACACCGCACTGAGGAATTTATGAGTCAATTATTAATGCAATCTACTGACGCGATGATCACGCTGGAAAACGTCAACAAATGGTACGGACAGTTTCATGTCCTGAAAAACATCAACCTGAAGGTAAAACAGGGCGAGCGCATCGTATTGTGCGGTCCTTCCGGTTCGGGTAAATCAACAACTATTCGCTGTATCAACCATCTGGAAGAGCATCAGCAAGGACGTATTGTGGTGGATGGGATAGAACTCAATGAAGACATCCGCAATATTGAGCGCGTCAGACAGGAAGTTGGCATGGTCTTTCAGCACTTTAATCTCTTTCCTCATTTGACGGTCCTGCAAAATTGCACGCTGGCGCCAATCTGGGTGCAAAAGATGCCGAAAAAAGAGGCTGAGGTACTGGCAATGCACTACCTTGAGCGAGTTCGCATTGCGGAACATGCGCATAAATATCCCGGGCAAATCTCTGGTGGACAGCAACAGCGTGTAGCTATTGCTCGCTCGCTGTGTATGAAGCCCAAAATCATGTTGTTTGATGAGCCCACATCAGCGTTAGATCCTGAAATGGTAAAAGAAGTGCTGGATACCATGATAGGTCTGGCGCAATCAGGCATGACCATGTTGTGTGTTACTCATGAGATGGGCTTTGCCCGCACAGTGGCCGACCGGGTGATCTTTATGGATCTTGGCGAGATTGTGGAACAGGCACCACCGGATGAGTTTTTTGCTCACCCCAAATCCGAACGCACCCGCGCGTTTTTATCGCAGGTTATTCATTAAAGCCACACGCCGTATACAGTTCCGGCGTTTTCCCACGTATAAACGTGAAAAGGCCATCCTGACGGATGGCCTTTTCACTTATTTGATGTCTGGCAGTTTATGGCGGGCGTCCTGCCCGCCACCCTCCGGGCCGTTGCTGCGCAACGTTCAAATCCGCTCCCGGCGGATT
>NZ_JAOWDR010000056.1:0-116759 GCF_030334525.1 Citrobacter sp. Ce119 | reverse complement strand
ATTTTTATACCCGCGAAAAATGAAATTTAACCAGGAGTGTCGCTTATGGCTGGAACGGCGGGGCGTTCCGGGCGTCGCCCCAAGCCAACGGCGCGCAAGGAGCTGGCAGGGAACCCCGGCAAACGAGCCCTGAATAAAGAGGAACCTGTATTCACACCGATTAAAGGCGTGGCACCACCTGACTGGTTTTCTGAGGATGAAGGTCTGCCAATGGCGTCCGTCATGTGGGAACTGACCACGAAAGAATTATGTGGGCAGGGATTACTGTGTGTTACCGATCTTGCCGTACTCGAGCGCTGGTGTGTTGCCTACGAGTTCTGGCGCAGGGCGGTTAAAAATATCGCCAGAGATGGGTTGTCTATCACTGGTGCTATGGGGGGAAAGATAAAAAACCCTGACCTAACAGCAAAGAAAGAGCAGGAATCGGAGATGAGTTCTACCGGCTCCATGCTTGGACTTGACCCCAGCAGTCGTCAACGACTGATCGGCCTTGCCGGACAGAAGAAAGCCTCTAACCCATTCCTGAAGATGATCAACTCATGAGCCGGAAATCGTACCCCAACGTAAACGCCGCGAATCAATACGCCCGCAACGTTGTGCGGGGGAAAATTCCGGCGTGCCAGTTTGTCATTCAGGCCTGCCAGCGTCATATCGATGACATGGCGGCTGAAAAGAGTAAGAAATTTCGTTATCGCTTCGATAAAGACATGGCAGAAAAGGCCGCGAAATTTATCCAGTTGTTGCCACATACAAAAGGAGAGTGGGCATTCAAGCGGATGCCGATCACTCTGGAGGCATGGCAACTGTTTATTGTGTGCTGCGCCTTTGGCTGGGTCCAGAAAGGGTCGAAGCTTCGACGATTTCGCGAGGTTTACACGGAGATACCGCGTAAAAATGGGAAATCAGCTATTTCGGCAGGTGTGGCGCTGTACTGTTTTACCTGTGATAACGAGTTTGGCGCTGAAGTATATTCCGGGGCCACAACTGAAAAACAGGCGTGGGAAGTATTCAGACCAGCTCGTCTGATGTGTAAGCGCACCCCGCTGCTGGTGGAAGCGTTCGGGATTGAAGTTAATGCGTCCAACCTGAGCCGGCCAGAAGATGGCGCGCGTTTTGAGCCGCTGATTGGTAACCCTGGGGACGGCGCTTCACCGCACTGTGCGATTGTTGACGAGTATCACGAACATCCCACAGATTCGCTCTACACCACTATGCTGACGGGTATGGGGGCGCGGCGACAACCACTAATGTGGGCGATCACGACGGCGGGTTACAACATTGAGGGGCCATGCTACGACAAACGGCGTGAAGTGATTGAGATGCTGAATGGCACAGTACCGAATGAGGAATTGTTCGGCGTGATATACACCGTCGACGAGGGGGATGACTGGACCGATCCTAAAGTGCTGGAAAAAGCTAACCCGAATATGGGCGTGTCGGTCTATCGTGACTTTCTCCTCAGCCAGCAACAGAGAGCTATTAATAACGCCCGTCAGGCTGGTGTATTTAAAACTAAACACCTCAACATCTGGGTTGCAGCCCGTGCTGCTTTCTACAACCTGGTTTCCTGGCAGAACTGTGAGGATAAGACACTTACGCTGGAGCAATTCGAAGGACAGCCATGTGTTCTGTCTTTCGACCTGGCGCGCAAGCTGGATATGAACAGTATGGCGCGGTTGTTCACCAGGGAAATTGACGGCAAGACACATTACTACAGCGTTGCTCCCCGCTTCTGGGTTCCCTACGACGCAGTATTCAGCGTTGAAAAGAACGAAGATCGTCGTACTGCGGAGCGATTTCAGAAATGGGTTGAAATGGGACTGCTTACAGTTACTGATGGCGCTGAAGTTGATTACCGCTACATCCTTGAAGAGGCCAAGGCGGCAAACAAGCTCAACCCAGTCAGTGAGTCACCGATTGACCCGTTCGGCGCGACGGGGCTTTCACATGATCTGGCTGATGAAAGCCTTAACCCGATCACTATCGTACAGAACTACACCAATATGTCTGATCCGACGAAGGAGCTGGAAGCCGCCATTGAGTCAGGCCGCTTTCATCACGACGGGAACCCGATTATGAGCTGGTGTATCAGCAACGTCGTCGGGAAGTATTTGCCCGGTAATGACGATGTGGTTAAACCCATCAAAGAGCAGAACGAAAACAAAATCGATGGCGCGGTTTCGCTGATTATGGCAATCGGACGGGCAATGTTGAATAGCCGGGCAAGTAATTCATCCGTTTACGACGAGGAAGATGTAGCATGCTAATGACGTTTTTAAGTTTTTTTATCGGCCTCGCCGGAGCTGCATTACTGTCTGCCGGTGCCTGGCTTATTTCACCTGCAGCCGGGCTTATTACTGGCGGTTCAATCTGCCTGCTGTGGTCATTTTTAATCGCGAAATCAATGTCTGCCAGCGTAATTAAATCAGGGGGTGAATAATGTTCATTCCCCAGATGTTTCGGGGTAAATCTCAGTCTGGTGGTAGTTTCTGGCAGGCGATGCTGGGTGGTGTGAGTTCCAGCCAGAGCAAGGCGGGGATCATTATCACTTCTGAAACCGCAATGGCGTTATCGGCGGTCCGGGCATGTGTAACGCTTCTGGCGGAATCGGTTGCGCAGCTGCCGTGTGAACTTTACAGGCGAGGCGCTAACGGAGGCCGTGAACGGGCGACTGACCACCCTGTTTATGATCTGATTCATTCCCAGCCCAACAAAAAAGACACTTCATTTGAGTACTTTGAACAGCAGCAGGGCCTGCTTGGTCTGGAGGGGAATTGCTACTCGATCATCGACAGGGACGGGAAAGGTTATCCCCGCGAATTAATCCCGGTTAATCCCCAAAAGGTCATTGTCCTGAAAGGCCCGGATGGGATGCCATATTATGAACTACCCGAAATTGGCGAAACGTTGCCAATGCGCATGATGCATCATGTGAAGGTCTTCTCACTGGATGGCTATATCGGCAGTTCCCCAATCCAGACGAACGCGGATGTTCTTGGGCTAAACCTCGCCGTGGAAGAGCATGCTTCTCAGGTCTTTCGCCGTGGTACAACGATGAGCGGCGTTATTGAGCGTCCAAAAGACGCTCCGACGATCAAAAGCCAGGATGCTATCGACCGCCTGCTGGCAAAGTGGACGGACAGATATTCCGGCGTTAGAAACGCCTTCTCTGTTGCATTGCTTCAGGAAGGGATGAGCTACAAGCAGTTATCTCAGGACAATGAGAAAGCGCAGCTGTTGCAGTCCCGACAATGGGGCGTGGAAGAAGTGTGCCGGCTCTATAAAATCCCGCCTCATATGGTGCAGATGCTGGCGAAAGCCACGAATAACAACATTGAGCACCAGGGGCTGCAGTTTGTGATGTACACGCTGTTGGCCTGGCTGAAGCGTCATGAAGGCGCATTAATGCGCGATCTGCTTTTACCCAGCGAGCGCGGTGATCTGTACATTGAATTCAATGTTTCTGGCCTGCTGCGCGGGGATCAGAAGTCACGCTATGAATCTTATGCACTAGGCCGCCAGTGGGGCTGGTTATCGGTTAACGACATTCGCCGCATGGAGAACCTTCCACCCATCGCCGGAGGGGACAAATACCTGACGCCTCTCAATATGGTCGACAGTAAACAAATCTTACCTGGCGATAACACGCCAACAGCAAAACAACTGGCAGAAATCAACTCTATTCTGTCCAGAAACTGAATATCACCCGCAGCGCGGGCTGACCTGGTAAACATCATGACAAAAAATTTAATTAATCTGCCGCACCTGGCGGCTATGGTCTTTGGTGTTCCACATTACGTGACACGACAGACAATGGATTCTGTAAAAGCTGTGCTGGTTCCCCGTATTCAGGGATTATCAGAAGAGGCTGGAATTCACATGACGCAGGAGCCTGATAACAATCAGGCGCCAGATTTGGTTCAACCAGCTGGTGGAATGGCTGTTATTCCTGTTCACGGCATTCTGGTTCCGCGTCGTGGGCAAATTACTGCAATGTGTTCTGAACTTACCAGCTATGAGCGCATACGTAGCCAGGTGCATGCTGCATTAAATGACCCTTCCATCAGTGAAATTGTGCTGGATATAAATTCTGGTGGTGGTGCGGCGGTTGGATGCAAGGAACTGGCCGATTATATTTTCCAGTCACGTCAAACTAAGCCTATTACTGCAATTGTGAACTATAGCGCCTATTCTGCGGCTTACTTTATCGCTTCGGCCTGCAGCAAAATTGTAGTCAGCCAGACCAGTGGAGTCGGCTCGATTGGAGTGATTATGGAACACCTGGATACTTCCAGGATGGAAGAGCAAATGGGGCTAACATTCACCACGATTTTTCGGGGAGATAACAAAAATAACGGTACACAACATGAGCCACTGAGTGAAGACGCTCGGGGAATGTTCCAGAGGATGATTGACGATATGTACGAGACGTTTATCACCTCTGTAGCGGAATACCGGAATCTTGCCCCTCAGACGGTGATTAACACGCAGGCCGGAATCTATTTCGGCGCTGATTCCATTTCTGCTGGTCTTGCCGATGAAGTTTCGGATCCTCAGTCTGCGATTAATGCCATTGCAGCAAAGTACAAACAACCTCAAGAAACCACTTCCATAAAGTTGCAGGCCGCCGCGATGGACCTGCAAACCAGAATGTGACCCGGCGCTAATGCGTCATTACCAGAAAGCAGCCTGTTGGCTGCTTTTTTTATGCCAAAAAGAGAGAAAACTATGCCACAGATTGAAGAATTACGTCGTCAGCGTGCGGGTATTAATGAACAGGTACAGGCCCTGGCCACGATTGAAACTACCGGTGGAACGCTGACAGCGGAGCAGTTAACCGAATTTGCCAGCCTGCAGCAGCAGTTTACAGATATCAGTGCCAAAATGGAGCGTCTGGAAGCAGCTGAACGTGCTGCAGCGCTTGTTGCCAAACCGGTTAAAGGTACACAACAGGCTCCGGGTATCAGCATTAAGGCTGAGCCAAAGCAATATACCGGCGCAGGCATGACCCGTCTGGTGATGTCGATTGCGGCAGCACAGGGTAACGTCCAGGATGCTGCTAAATTTGCAACTGAAGAACTGAATGACCAGTCTGTCTCGATGGCCATCAACACTGCCGCCGCGTCAGGTGGCGTTCTTATTCCGCAAAACCTGCACAGCGAGGTGATCGAACTGCTGCGCGATCGCACCATCGTCCGTAAGCTGGGCGCGCGCTCCATTCCGCTGCCGAACGGCAATATGGCGCTGCCGCGTCTGGCCGGTGGTGCGACGGCGAGCTACACCGGGGAAGGCAAGGATGCGAAAACATCAGAAGCGCGCTTCGATGATGTGAAACTCACTGCGAAAACCATGATTGCAATGGTGCCTATCTCCAACCAACTGATTGGTCGTGCTGGCTACAACGTGGAGCAGCTGGTCCTGCAGGATATTCTGACCGCGATTTCTGTTCGTGAAGATAAAGCCTTTATGCGCGATGACGGTACCGGTGATACGCCTGTCGGTATGAAAGCGCGGGCAACTGAGTGGAACCGCCTGCTGCCGTGGGAAGCTGCTGCAGAGGTTAATCTGCAGACGATTGATACCTATCTCGACAACATTATCCTGATGGCTATGGACGGGAACAGCAACATGATCAGCTGCGGCTGGGGCATGTCGAACCGTACCTACATGAAACTGTTCGGTCTGCGCGACGGTAACGGTAACAAGGTCTACCCGGAAATGGCCCAGGGGATGTTGAAGGGATTTCAGATTCAGCGTACCAGCGCTATCCCGGCAAACCTCGGTGACGCTGGCAAAGAGTCGGAAATTTACTTCGCTGACTTTAATGATGTGGTTATCGGTGAAGACGGCAACATGAAGGTGTCGTTCTCACAGGAAGCCTCCTACCAGGACGGGGACGGCAATCTGGTTTCCGCGTTCTCCCGTAACCAGTCGTTGATCCGCGTGGTGACGGAGCACGATATCGGCTTCCGTCATCCGGAAGGTCTTGTACTCGGGACAAAAGTGCTGTTTTAACCGGTCCTGCACTCTGTGCGACCACGGTCGCACAGAGTAAAAGCACGTAATTGCCAGGCCCGCAGCAGCGGGTTTTTTCTTTTCAGGAGCAAAAAGATGACAACGAAAGCAGCAAAAGCAGCGGCAGCGGCGGCTGCAGCCGGGGATGTGAAAAAGCCGGATGAACTGACGCCGGAAAATACAGTGGACGGGGATGACGGTCAGAATACTGCAGCGGGTTCAGGTGATGCCGGAGTTGATCTGACCGGAAGTGAAACAAACGGGGCCACGGGCCTGACGGGAGTTGAAGTGGCGCGGAAAGCGGTTTTTTTCCTGGGACCCTATCATCGTTATTCACGCGGTGATACGGCCTGTTTTGATGCTGAGTACGCAGAAAAACTGGTTGAACGCCATATTGCGGTATGGCCAGAAGATGCGGAAAAGGCGCTGAGTCCCCGCAAGGGAGCCGATGACCATGATACTGACATTGGATGATGTGAAAACCCAGCTCCGTCTGGAGCCGGATTTCACAGAGCATGACGGCATGCTCACTAAAATGGTGGCGGCGGCGCAAAAGAGTATTGAACGTGACTACTACTGCAAACTGGTGGGAAGCGATGACGAACTGCAGGCGCTGCCGGAAGGTGTACGCGGTTTTGTGGCGGATGAAGATATCCAACTGGCCATGCAGTACCTGGTCGGGGATGCGTATCTGAATGGTTTCACTGGTCAGTGGCTGGAGACGGCTGCGGTCCGGCATCTTCTTTTCCCGTTGCAGGAGAACACCGTATGAGCCTGAAGCCGGAAGAGATGAGCTGCCGTCTTTCGATTGGGTATATGCAATCCGGCCGGGGGCCGCTGGGTGAACATCTGCCGGAACAACTGGTCGCGACCGGGAAAGCCTGGGCGAAGCGCGAACTGGTGTCGGGCAGAAAGGTCCGCACACTGGATCAACAGCAGGTTGTTGAAACGTGTCTTTTTACCACTCATCCGAACCTGAATATTGATATCGACTGGAAAATAACAACGTCTGACCGGGTTTATACCGTTCGTAACGTCGAACGTCTTGCGGACCGCATCATCATCACAGGGGAGGCAGACGCACGTCATGATCGAGCTGGCATTAAAGACAGCACTTGAACGCCTGACCGGGCTGGATGTTTACCCTTTGCTCCTGCCTGATGAACTGCAGGAGGGGATTACTTACCAGTGTATTTCCGATCCGGAGCTGTACGCCGGACTGCTGCGCACAGGCCTGATTGCGGGGCGCTTCCAGATAGCGATTCATCTGCTTAATGACTACACCCGTCTGTTACAACTGGATAAAAAAATCAGCGCGGAATGGACCGCTATCGTGCATGGCCAGCTGGAGGGTTTTCCCGTGCAGAATGTGGTCCGGGGGGGAATACAGCAGAGTAAAACGGTACTGACCAGCGGCAATATTCAGTACCGGCTCGTGCGGGATTTTACCTTTCACTACCGGGACGTCTCACCATGATCACTATGGACGTAAAAGGGCTGGACGAGCTGGAGCGGCAGCTTACTGCGCTCGGTGAAAAGGTCGGCACGAAGGTGTTACGTGATGCAGGGCGTGAGGCGCTGAAAGTGGTGGAAGAAGACATGAAACAACATGCCGGTTTCGACGATGCGTCCTCTGCAGAGCATATGCGTGATTCCATCAAAATTCGCTCTTCCATCCGGAAAGGTCGCGGAAATACGGTGGTCACCCTTCGGGTTGGCCCCAGCAAAAAGCATTACATGAAAGCGCTGGCCCAGGAGTTCGGGACGGTTAAACAAGTTGCCGATCCGTTCATCCGTCCGGCACTGGATTACAACGTCCAGAAGGTTCTGCGCATTCTGACCGTAGAAATCCGCAATGGCATTCAGAACAGGTAGCAACCGCTGCCCACTATTTAAGAGAGAATCATTATGGCTGATGAAAATAAAACGCCAAAATCATCCCCTGAGTACGCAATGCTTCCTGCCGGGACGGTGGTGAAGTTTGGGGAGGTAGGAGCCGCTGTAGCGGCGTTGAAACCGCTGATTAACTGCAAGGCGCTGGGCGCGACAGGTCAGACGGGAGGATTTGTCGACTGTACCACCCTGCTGGACAAGAGTAAGCAGTCGGTGTCAGACCTGCCGGAAGGGCCGGAGAAATCGCTGGGCTTCATTGACGACCCGGAAAACGAAGATTTCACCGCATTCCTCAATGCAGCGGAACAGCGTAAGACCGTTCAGTTTTATATTGAGCTGCCGAACAAACGAACGGCCTCAATGATCCTTGCGCTTTCAGGCTGGCAGATGAACGAAATCACCGCCCCTGCCAGTGAAGTTATCCAGATTACGGTGCAGGGTAAGCAAAACAACATTAAATGGGGGATCGCCGCCCCGGCGCCAGATGCCGGAGCGTAATCCGTTTCCCGTTACACGCCGCCTCCGGGCGGTTTTTTTTCGTCTGAAAAACAGGATACACCATGTCTGAATTTAGCCTCTCCGCACTGAAAAATGCACTGCTCAAAACGAAATCCACGCCTACTGAAACTGAAATTTTAGGCACAAAGGTTTACCTGCGTCGGCTGACGGCGGCTGAGCTTATTGATCATGAAGATGCACTCATCGAGGCGCAGACCTCTGGCAATGCCCGCCTGGCGTCTGAGCTGAGCGTACAGATTGTTATCGACAGCCTGGTTCAGCCTGACGGCTCGCCGATTAAAGCCAAAGACAAACCCACGGCGAAGGAGCTGCTGGCGGCACACGATAACGTTGTGCTTCTGGATGCCATCGACAAAGTGAAAAAGCACGCCATCGGTAAGCTGGAAACCGCCGAAAAAAACTGAGTGACTCGCCCTGGCTGGAGCTGATTTTCTGGCTGGCCGACCGCTGGGGCGAGCCTGACCCGTCAAAAATTGCGGCGCTTCCGGCTGACACGCTTTTCCACTGGCGTGCTTTCTTCCTCAAACAGGGCATTTTCAAAAAGCCTTCGCCAGAAGGTTCTGACAATAACCCGCACCCTGTTAAATCCACCACCGCCGCCGTGAATCCGAGTCTGGATGCGCAGTGTGCGGCAGTCATGAAGGTATTAATGTAATGGGTGACGTTGCCTCTCTTGCCGTTGGGCTGCATCTGAATGCAGCGAACTTTAAATCGCAGCTGATGAGCGCCTACGGCAGCGCTGAGAGTCAGTCACGCCAGTTTAACCGCAATGCCCGGGCTGATGCGAAAAAGACGGAGGATGCCTATAAGCGTGTTTCTGCTTCGGTATCAGGGCTGGCTGGCAGGCTGGCAGGTTTTGCCGGGGCAGGGTTATCGCTGGGCACCATTATCAGCACCACGCGGCAGTACAGCCAGTCGTTGTCGGATTTGCAGGCCATCACCGGTGCCACCAGTGCGCAGATGAAACTGTACGATCAGGCGGCGCAGGAAATGGGCCGCACAACGGAATACAGCGCATCACAGGCCGCAGAGGCCATTAAACTGATGGCTTCGGCAAAGCCTGAACTGCTGAGTACCTCTGCGGGGCTGACTGCGGCGACCAAAAGCGCGTTAACGCTGGCCCAGGCGGCAGGGACGACGCTTCCGGATGCCACCCGAACGCTGGCCCTGTCATTAAACCAGTTTGGGGCGGGAGCCAGTGAAGCCGACCGGTATATCAACGTGCTGGCTGCTGGCGCGAAATTTGGCTCGTCGGAGATAGCCGATACTGCTGCCGCGATTAAAAATGGCGGGGTGGCAGCGGCACAGGCTGGCGTGGGTTTTGAAACCCTCAATGCCGCCATACAGGTACTGGCAGAGCGCGAAGTGAAAGGCGGCGAAGCCGGGACCGCACTGCGCAACGTGATCCTGAATCTGGAGAAAGGAACGGACAAGACCCTGAAGCCTTCTGTTGCCGGGCTGAGCCAGGCGCTGGAGAATCTGGCCGGGAAAAACCTGTCAACAAAACAGGCCGTAAAGCTGTTCGGGGTGGAAAACCTCAGCGCAGCATCCATCCTGGTGCAGAACCGCGAGAAGGTGGAGTCGCTGACCGCCGCCCTGACCGGTACGCAGACCGCGCATGAGCAGGCCGAAATCAGGGTAAATAACCTGAACGGCGATCTTCTCAGCCTGACTTCGGCTTTTGAAGGTCTGATTATTAAGGTAGGACAGAGCGGAAACGGCCCGCTGCGCAGTGGTGTTCAGACCGTTACCGATGCCATTAATGGCCTGACGGATAATTTTAATACGGTCGCCAACGTTGCGCTGTATACGCTGATTCCTGTTCTGGCGACAAAACTGACGGCAGGTATCAGGGGGAACATCGGTGCCTGGGTTGAGCAGCAGCAGGCAGTCAGGGCCAGCGCGATGGCGCAGGCCGATATGGCGCGAAAAACGCTGGAAAGTACCGCTGCCACGCTGACGCAGAATAATGCAGAATTCGGGCGTTATCGGGAAATGGAGAAAAGCGCCAGGCAATTTGGCCTTAACGTGAGTTACCAGAGCGAGTTTAACCGCTTAATTCGCCAGGAAACCGAGCAGACACTGCTCTCCACCCAGGCAAAGAGCCAGCTGAATGCAGCCAATAAACAGCTTTCCGTTTCAGCCCGCGCAGCCTCTGCAGCGGTAGGTATGGCCAGAGGGGCGCTGGCACTGGTGGGCGGTCCTGTGGGCGCAGCGATGCTGGCCGGTTCGGCGCTGCTCTATTTCCATAATCAGGCGAAGAACGCCCGCCAGTCGGCGATTGACCTGAAAAATGCTGTTGTTGAAACGAATGAAGAACTCAAAAAACTGTCGCTTAACCAGCTCAACGTGAAGCAGCTGGACATTGATGAACAGTTTGAGAATCAGGTTATTCAGCGAAATAAACTGATTAAGCAAATTCAGGATGCAGACAGCCGTATCGATGTTCTTAGTGGCGTTGACATTTTTGGTCAACTTAAAGGCGTACAGAACGATAAAACCCGCTACAAAGGGGATCTGGATGCCGTTGAGCAGGGGTTAAAACTCCTCAAAGAACGGCAAAAAATAGTCAAAGAGGCCATAGAACAGGCTAAATCAGGGAAAACCGATCCCACGCCGAAGCCGGATAAACCAGGGAATGAAACAGGGAGCGATAAACCTGATACCCCCTGGACCGGGGAAGGCGGTGATACTGGTAAGGGGAAAAAGGCGAAGGTTAACCAGTATGAGCAACTGCGGCGTGAAATCGAAGCAGCACATGCCTCGAGTCTCGGACGTATCAACCTGCAGGAGCAGGAAAGCGCCAGAAAACTCCTTAAAGCCGCCCGTGCAGACGGGGCCAGCGAGGCCGATATTCAGAAGACTTTGCTGCTGAATGCTGAAAACTATCAGAAACAGCGCCTCGAACTGGCAGAACAGTATGCGCCAGCCAGAGCAACTCTTACGAAAGAGCGTGAAGCGAGCCAGGAGCTGAAGTCGCTCCTGAATGCCCGTCTTCTGGATGAAAAGGAATACCAGACGGCCAGAATCACGCTGGCACAAAGTACGGCCCGCGAACTGTTACAGGCACAGGCAGCGGCAATGTCTGCCCCTCTGATTGATATCGCCGGCACGGTTGATCCGCTGGCAGAACTGCGCAATCAACTGGCCGAGCGTCAGTCTTTGCTGCAGGCTTTTTATCAGAACGATGTTATCAATAAAGAACAGTACGAACTGCTGAAGCAAAAGGCTGACAAGGATTCCGCTGATGCGCAGTACCAGACGGCGGTGGAGCTTTATAAGTCGCAGGGAAACCTGAACAGCCTCGCCATTGGCCTGATGGAAACCACCCAGGAGCGAACCTCCAACATGCTGACCGGGATGCTGAACGGTACACAGACACTCCGGGACGGGATGATTGGGTTATTTTCCTCCCTGACACAGTCGGTGATTAAAAACCTTGTCGATATGGCAGCGCAGGCGCTGATCACCAACACCATCCTGAAATCCATCATGGGTATCGGCGGCAGTCTTTTTGGCGGTGCAGCCACCGCGAGCACCGGCACGGCCATCAGCAGTTTTGGCAGCAGTTTTAGTTTTAATGCGAAGGGCGGTGTTTATGACTCACCTTCATTAAGTGCCTACAGTAACGGCATCTATGACAGCCCGACCCTGTTTGCTTTTGCAAAGGGGGCAGGTGTGTTTGGTGAAGCTGGTCCGGAAGCCATTATGCCCCTTGCTAAAACGCCTGACGGTACGCTGGGCGTCAGGGCGCTGGGTGACCCGGGTTCCTCTGGTGGTGGTATGAATGGGTGGATTACTTATTCACCTGTGTATCACATTGCCATCCAGAATGACGGACAAAACGGGGAGATAGGGCCGCAGGCATCGCAGATGCTGGTCAGAATGATCGATACGCGCGTCATGAGCATCCTGAGAACTCAGGGCCGCGATGGCGGCATGCTGGCGGGAGGATAAGTGAAAACCTTTCATTGGGCACCCAGGGAGGGGATGCCGTCTTCTGTTTCCCCTTCAGTGACAACCATAAAATTTGGGGATGGCTATGAGCAACGTCGCCCGACCGGACTCAACCATCAGTTAATTAACTTCCAGCCTGTTTTCCGGACAACGTCGGACAATTCCCGCACCGCACTTGAAGCGTTTCTGGTCGAGCACGGGGGATATAAAGCCTTTCTGTGGCGACCGCCAAAATACAACCGCACGATTAAAGTTGTCTGCCGGGAATGGTCTGTTACGGACAACGTCACGTATTCTGATTTCAGCTGTAAATTTGAGCAGGTTATTGCTTAAGGATCCTTATGCAGGATATTCCTCAGAACACCCTCAACGAAACCACGAAAACCGAGCAGTCTGCCCGCATTGACTTGTGGGTAATCGACCTGACGGCCTTTGGTGGCCAGCGTTACTACTTTTCAAATGAACTAAACGAGAAGGGAGAGCCGGTCACCTGGCAGGGCAGGAAGTATGACGTTTACCCGATACAGGGAACCGGATTTGATCTGGTAGGGAAAGGGACGTCTTCCCGACCGACGCTGGCGGTGTCGAACCTGTTTGGCATGGTCACGGGACTCGCGGAGGATGTGCAGAGCCTCGTCGGGGCCACGGTGGTAAGGCGCGTGGTATACGCCCGTTTTCTCGATGCGGTGAACTTTACAGGCGGCAATCCGGAGGCTGATCCGGAACAGGAAGTGGTCAGCCGCTGGGTGATTGAACAACTGTCGGAGCTGAAAGCCACCACGGCGACCTTCGTGCTGGCCACACCGACCGAAACGGACGGTAGCGTGTATCCGTCGCGGATCATGCTGGCTGATGTCTGCAACTGGACCTACCGTTCGCAGGAGTGTGGCTATGTCGGGCCACCTGTGGCGGACGAGTTTGATAAACCCACGACAGACCCTGCAAAAGATGCCTGCAGCAAATGCCGTACCGGCTGCGAGCTGCGTAATAACCTGCCGCGCATCGGCTGTTTCCTCTCCATTAACCGTCTTTCCTGATGGATACACCCATGAAAAAAACACTCCTGGCGCATGCTGCAGCATGCGCGCCGGCTGAATCGTGCGGCTATGTGGTGAACACGTCTGCCGGGGAGCGGTATTTTCCCTGCCAGAATCTTTCCGCTGAACCGACAATGTATTTCCGCATGGATCCGGCAGATTACCTTCAGGTGCAGGCGGCAGGCGATGTGGTGGCCCTGGTCCACAGCCATCCCGATGGACTGCCGTTTCTCAGCGATGTTGATCGCCGCCTGCAGGTTCAGAGTGACCTGCCGTGGTGGCTGGTCTGCGATGACCGGATATACAAATTTCGTTGCATGCCGTTCCTCACCGGGCGGGCATTTGAGCATGGCGTGACGGACTGTTACACCCTGTTCCGCGATGCGTACCATCTGGCCGGTATTGAGATGCCGGATTTTGCGCGGAAGGAGGACTGGTGGAAGCAGGGGGATAATCTGTATCTGGATAATCTGGAGGCGACCGGTTTTTACCGGGTGAATGCCACAGAGGCCCAGCCCGGAGACATTCTGATTTGTTGTTTTGGTTCATCGGTTGCCAACCATGCTGCGATTTACTGCGGCGACGGCGAACTGTTGCACCATATTCCTGACCAGCTCAGTAAACGCGAGAGGTATACCGACAAATGGCAACGCCGCACACACTCGATATGGCGACACCGGGCATGGCACGAGTCTGCCTTCACGGGGATTTACAACGATTTGGCCGCCGCTTCAGCCTCAGTATAAAAACGGGGGCCGAGGCCATTTACGCGCTGGCCATGCAGGTTCCGGGCTTCCGGCAGAAAATGAATGATGGCTGGTATCAGATACGCATTGCGGGCCTGGATGTGAATGAAACCAGCCTGTCAGCCCGTCTGCACGAGCCGCTGCCGGACGGTGCCATTATTCATATTGTCCCACGCATGGCTGGGGCTAAATCCGGTGGTCTGTTCCAGGTGGTGCTGGGAGCAGTAGCAATAGCCGCGTCCTTTTTTACAGCAGGGGCTTCACTGGCCGCCTGGGGAGCAGCGTTATCTGCCGGTGCTATTTCGGCATCCTCGGTTCTGTTTTCTATGGGGGCGGCCATGATGCTGGGTGGTGTGGCGCAGATGCTGACGCCGCAGGCAAAAATCCCCTCGTCCCGGCAGACCGATAACGGCAAACAGAACACTTATTTTTCGTCACTGGACAACATGGTGGCGCAGGGGAATGCCCTGCCGGTGTTGTACGGTGAAATGCTGGTCGGCTCCCGCACGATCTCCCAGGAAATAAGCACACGGGATGAGGGCGGCGGCGGGCAGGTGGTGATCATCGGTCGCTGATTTACTGCAGCATATTTATATTAAAACAGAACCGCCTTCGGGCGGTTTTGTCGTTTCAGAGGGAACAGATTATGGGTAAGGGTGGTGGCAGCAGTAAAACGCCGCATGAGGCTCCTGACGACCTGAAATCCAGCCAGATGCTGACCGTTGTTGATGCCATCTGCGAGGGGCCGATTGAAGGTCCGGTGGACGGGCTGAAAAGTGTCAGAATTAACAAAACGCCGGTCCTCGACAGCGACGGTAATGCGATGGTTCACGGTGTCACCGTGGTTTACCGCGTGGGGGAGGATGAGCAGACCGCGATGGAGGGGTTCGAAGACTCCGGTGCTGAAACCCTGCTGGGTGTGGAGGTGAAGAAGTCAGAGCCGGTGACCCGCACCATTACCGCTAAAACGGTGGACCGTCTGCGTTTTACCTTTGGTGTGCAGTCTCTGGTCAGTACCAGTACCAAAGGCGACCGCAACCCGACCAGCGTACAGATGCTGATCCAGTTTCGCCGGGACGGGCTGTGGCGAACGGAACGGGATATCACCATTACAGGTAAAACAACCACGCAGTTTCTGGCATCTGTGGTGATCGATGATTTGCCGCCCCGGCCGTTTGAAGTCCGCATGCAACGTATCACTGATGACAGTACGACAGACCTGCTGCAGAACAAAACGGTGTGGTCGGGCTATACCGAAATCATTGATGTAAAACAACTCTATCCGAATACCGCCGTTATCGGGGTAAAAGTGGACGCGGAGCAGTTTGGCAGCCAACAGGTCACGCGAAACTATCTCCTGCGCGGGCGTATCGTACAGGTGCCGTCGAATTATGATCCGGTAAAACGGACGTATTCCGGGCTGTGGGACGGGACGTTTAAACCCGCCTGGACAGATAATCCGGCCTGGTGTGTGCTGGATATGCTGACCCACCCGCGCTATGGCATGGGAAGCCGCATCGGTGTTGCCGATGTGGACAAGTGGGCGCTGTATGCCATTGCACAGTACTGCGATCGGCTTGTTCCAGACGGTTTTGGCGGGACAGAGCCGCGTATCACCTGCAATGCGTATCTGACGGACCAGCGTAAAGCGTGGGACGTGCTGGGGGACTTCTGTTCCCTGATGCGCTGCATGCCGGTCTGGAACGGCAATACCCTGACCTTTGTACAGGACCGGCCCGCCGATAAAGTCTGGACCTATACGCAGAGTAATGTGGTGATGCCCGCTGACGGTGCGCCGTTCATCTACAGCTTCAGCGCCCTGAAAGAGCGCCATAATGCCGCCGAGGTCCGTTACACCGACCCGAACAACGGCTGGGAAACGTCCACCGAACTGGTGGAAAACGACGCTGCCATCCGGCGCTACGGTCGCAACGTCCTGAAGATGGACGCGTTCGCCTGTACCAGCCGGGGGCAGGCGCACCGCGCCGGACTGTGGGCCATCACCACCGAATTGCTGGAAACGCAGACGGTGGATTTTTCCGTGGGGGCCGAAGGACTGCGACATGTTCCCGGCGATATCATTGAGGTCTGCGACAGTGATTATGCCGGCGTGACCGTGGGCGGACGCGTTCTGTCGGTCGACAGCCTGTCCCGTACGCTCACCCTGGACCGCGAGGTGGAAATACCGCCAGGCGGCAATGTGGTGCTGAACCTGGTGGGCAGCGATGGCCAGCCTGTTACCGTCGCGGTCACTGCACATCCGGCCCCGGACCGCGTGACCGTCAGCCAGTTATCCGATGGCGTGGCGGCGTACAGCGTGTGGGGGCTGAAACTGCCGGACCTGCGCCAGCGCCTGTTTCGCTGCGTGGCCATACGGGAGAATGATGACGGGACGTATGCCATCACCGCCGTGCAGCATGTTCCGGAGAAAGAGAGCATCGTGGACAACGGTGCGAAGTTTGACCCGTTGCCCGGCACAGGTATCACGAACACACCACCCGCTGTGCAGCATCTCACCACGGAGATTCTGGCAGAGGACGGGCAGTATCAGGCGCGGGCGCGCTGGGACACGCCGCGCGTGGTGAAAGGCGTTAACTTCTTCCTGCGCCTGACGGTGAAAGCGGAAGATAACAGCGACCGCCTGGCCAGCAGCCTGACCCTGACCGAAACGGAGCACTCCTTCCGCAACCTGACGCCGGGGCGCTACACCCTGACGGTGCGGGCGGTGAACAGCCAGGGCCAGCAGGGTGAGCCTGCCAGCACAGATTTCAGTATCGCCGCGCCGGCTGTACCGTCTTATGTTGAGCTGACTCCCGGCTATTTCCAGATAACCGCCACTCCGCGTCAGGCGGTATATGACCCCACGGTGCAGTATGAATTCTGGTTTACGGATACGCAGATACCCGATATCCGCCAGGTGGAAAGCGATGCGCGTTATCTTGGCACGGCGCTGTACTGGATTGCGGCAAACGCGAGTATCAAACCAGGTAAAGACTATTACTTCTATATCCGTGCCGTGAACCAAGTCGGGAAATCGGTGTTCGTGGAGGCTAAAGGCCAGGCCAGCAACGATGCGGCGGGCTATCTGGACTTCTTCAAAGGGGAAATCACCGAAAGCCACCTCGGCAAAGAACTGCTGGAGAAGGTGGAACTGACAGAAGACAACGCCAGCCGGCTGGATCAGTTTTCGGAAGAGTGGCAGGACGCGAACGGCAAGTGGAATGCCATGTGGGGCGTGAAGATAGAACAGACCGAAGACGGGAAGCACTATGTGGCTGGTCTGGGCCTGAGCATGGAGGATACGGAAGAAGGTAAACTGAGCCAGTTCCTGGTGGCGGCTGACCGTATCGCGTTTATCAACCCGGCGAACGGCAATGAAACTCCGATGTTTGTGGCGCAGGGCAACCAGATATTTATGAACGAGGTGTTCCTCAAATATCTGACGGCCCCGAGCATCACCAGTGGCGGGAACCCGCCGACCTTTATGCTGACGCCTGACGGCAGGCTGACTGCCCGTAATGCGGATATCAGCGGTAATATCAGCGCGAATTCCGGCACACTCAATAATGTGACGATAGCGGAAAACTGCACCATTAACGGGACAATGCGGGCAGAGAATATTGTCGGCGATATCGTTAAAGCCGTGGGGCGGGCTTTCCCCGGAAGCGCTAATTACCCGAATGGGACCCTCACGGTTCAGATACAGGATGACCACCATTTTGACAGGCAGATAATCATTCCCCCCATCACCTTTGCAGGAGGAAAGGCAAAATCAGAGACAAGCAACGAGATATGGACAGACTGTGGGCTTTTGGTGAAGCACAACGGCAGAGAGATATACAACGCAGAACCCGCGATTACAGCGAGATCATTCAGCAGGGTTCTTGATATGCCAGCCGGAGGTGGAAATGTGACGCTGAGCTTCACGGTTTCATCCAGGGGGTATGGCGGCGGGGCCTGGGCTGATATCAGCAACCTGCTGGTCATGGTGGTGAAGAAGAACAGCACGGGGATCAGCATTTACTGATACCTGAATCCAGAAACGAGCGCCTGAATGGACGCTTTTTTATTGCTGAAAACAAGAGGTAATGACATATGTCAGTACAAATTTCTGGCGTATTAAAAGACGGGGCGGGGAAGCCGGTACAGGGTTGCACTATTCAGCTGAATGCGAAGAAAACCAGCCCGACCGTTGTTGTGGAGGTGATTTCATCCACTGTTACGGACGCGAACGGCCACTACAGCATTGAGGCTGAACCGGGTTATTACAGTGTGTCACTGATGCGGGAAGGGTTTCCGCCCTCTGTGGCTGGCGACATTTACGTGGCCCCGACCGATGCGCCGGATACCCTGAATGCGTTTCTCGATGCGCCAAAGGACGCGGACCTTCGTCCGGAGGTGATGAAACGTTTTGAGGAAATGGTCAACCGCACTGCAGCGCTGTGCCAGGAGGCAGAAAAGGATCGGGAGCGTGCGGAAAACGCAGCACAGTCAGCGAAACAAAGTAAGGGTTCAGCGGCATTGTCTGCAACGGCCGCGGTAAAGTCACAGCGCCAGGCGGCACTCTCTGCAGATGCTGCTGATGCGTCAGCCAGGTCTGCTGCCGATAATGCCCGACAGACAGCGCAGGATGTTCTGGCCAGTGCTGCGGATGCTGACAGTGCGGCAAAGTCAGCACAGACAGCGACGGAGCAGGCCGGACAGGCAGAAACAGCCGCTGATACGGCACAGAAAGCGCAGGAGGAAGCGGGAGTTTCGGCACAGTCAGCCGCAGGAAGTGCCGGAAGTGCTGCTGCAGCAGCACAAACAGCGGGTGAACATGCCGGTAATGCAGCCGCATCGGAAACCTCTGCGCGTGAAAGCGCCCTCACGGCCACGCAGGCGGCAGAACAGGGTGATAACAGCGCGGCAGCTGCAGTGCTAAGTGAACAGCATGCCAGGGAGTACAGCGAAAAGGCTGCTAAATCAGAGGCTGCGGCATCAGCCAGTGCAGAATCGGCATCTTCCAGTAATGCATCAGCCCTGCAGTCAGCCGAAAAGGCTGAGAAACAGAAAAATGCAGCCGCTGAGAGTGTCACCCGTGCAGAACAGGCCAGAGATGAGGCGCTGACTTCCCGGAACGAGGCAGTGGAGGCCGCTGAAACAGCGGCGACAGACGCTGCGGAGAAAGCCGCAGGCAAGGTTTCGGAGCAACTGAAAGCCGCTGTAGCTGATGATACTCAGCGCGCCGAAGCCGCAATGGCTGGCGCTGAAAGCGCGGCAGTAGCCTCACAGGGATACCGTGATGAAGCGAGGGATATTGCTGAAAGTCTGAAGCCAGGAGACGCCAGCACCACGCAGAAAGGGCTTGTGCAGTTAAGCAGCGATGACGACAGCGACAGTGAAGCCTATGCAGCGACACCGAAAGCCGTTAAAAAAGTCAAAGACCTGGCAAACCAGAAGGCCCCACTGGACAGTCCGGATCTGACAGGGACTCCAACTGCCCCCACGCCGCCATTAAGTGTCAGTAATAAACAGATTGCGAATACCGAGTACGTTCAGGCTGCGGTTGCTGCATTAGTTGGCTCATCCCCTGAAGCTCTGGATACGCTGGCTGAGTTAGCGCAGGCATTAGGAAATGATCCTAACTTTGCAACCACGATGCTCAATGCGTTAGCGGATAAACAGCCGCTAAATGAAATACTGACGTCGCTGTCCGGGCTGTCTACCTCCGGAAGTAAATTGCCATTTTTTAGCAGTAAAAATACGTTGATGTTGACGGATCTGACGACGACCGGGCGTGGGTTGATTGCTAAAAACTCAATAAATGAAATTCTCACATACCTTGGTTTGGTAGAAACGATAAATTTAGCAGCTGGCGCGGTGCCTTCAACGCGCAGAGTAAACGAAAAAGCGCTTACAGATGATATTTACATCACCTCACAGGATATTTTTAACGGGCAAGTCTTGATGATTGGTGCAGACCAAAATCTGGACAATTTCCAGACGCCGGGGCTGTATGCTCAGGATATGAATGTTAATACCAGTACGGCACTAAATTACCCGGAGAATAATGCAGGTTCTCTGATGGTACTGAGAAGCGCCGGAGTGACACAGATTTACCGCGTGTACAATTCATCCCGCAGTTATACACGTAGCAAGCATTCAACGCAGGCATGGACTCCCTGGATGCCTGATGATTCTTTTCCGGTCGGAGCACCTATTCCCTGGCCGTCTGATACAACTCCTCAAGGGTATGCTTTAATGCAGGGGCAACCTTTCGATAAAGCAGCCTATCCATTGCTTGCGATTGCGTATCCATCGGGTGTTATCCCGGATATGCGAGGCCAGACGATTAAGGGTAAACCGAACGGTCGTGCGGCACTTTCGTATGAACAGGATGGTGTTATATCGCATACCCACGGAGCCAGCGCATCCAGTACGGATTTGGGAACTAAAACCACATCATCGTTTGATTACGGCACTAAGACTTCAAACACTACCGGTGACCATAACCACAACAGAGGTACTATGGAAATTACTGGTACTCTCGGTTACTTCAGAAGTGATAATAGTAGCTTCTATACAGCAAGTGGAGCATTTACACTTGGTGGCTCTGCAGCGGCTAAAAGTTTTACAGGTTCTAATTTTACTTATGGTGTTCCTGTAAACTTTAACGCTTCCAGAACCTGGTCTGGCGTCACAAACACTACGGGTAACCATGCGCACTCTGTTGCAATTGGCGCTCATGCACACTCCATTGCTATTGGTTCACACGGACACTCCGTCACTGTTAACGCTACTGGTAACGCGGAAAACACTGTCAAAAATATTGCGTTTAATTATATTGTGAGGCTTGCCTGATGACTTTTGAAATGACAGGAGAAAACCGAACTATTACTCTCTACAACCTTCGTGCAGATACAAATGAATATATTGGGAAATGTGAAGGGTTTATCCCTGCTAATACCGGATTACCTGCTTACAGTACCAATATTTCTCCGCCGCCAGCGAAGGCCGGTTTTGTCGCTGTATTTAATCTTAAGTCAGAAAAATGGTCACTGGTTGAGGACCATCGAGGGAAAATTGTCTACGACATTCAAACCGGGAAAGCTACCACAATTGACCAGTTAGGTAAGTTACCTGACGATGTTGTTTCCGTTGCGCCGGAAGGCCATTTTGTTAAGTGGAACGGAGCACAGTGGGTCCACGATACCGATGCGGAAAATGAACATCTTCTGATGTTGGCGGAACAGGAAAAAATAAATCTTCTGGCGGTTGCAACATCCGCTATAGCTCCCTTACAGGATGCTGTTGATCTCGACATGGCAACGAAGGTTGAAACCGCACTTTTACTGGAGTGGAAGAAATACCGTGTCTTGCTTAACCGGGTAGATACCTCAAATCCTGAATGGCCTACTCAACCGAATATTCAGGACAGTTAATATCAGGGGCGGAAGACAAATCGATTCGACGTAACTCAGTACGATAGCTTCGCAACGCCGCCAGTTCTGTTTCCTCGCTGGCTGATATATCGATGTCTTTTGTGCAAGAGGACTAAAGTTAACCGCAGAAGAGTGGGCTCAGGCTGGAAGGTTGATTGCTGCAGGTGAGTCAAGAAAACGTTTGGCTATAATTTATGATGTAGGGGGGTCGACGCTATACAAAAAATTACCTGCGCGGTGTTGAGAAGACGCCACGCGTCGTCGTATGCGAGAACGGGCGGCGGCGAACTGGCGAACGTTCGATAGTGCGAGTATTGAATGATTGCCAGTCACGGCGGATTGTACTTAAGCAATATGATGGTTCAAGGCGATTAATCTGAAACCAGCCACAATCAGCCTCTTCAAACATTTCCTGAACAGTACAGCTAATCTGTTCCTTCCCATACTTGCTGGCGTCAGTGTTGATCGCCGGCAGTGTCATGAGCGGTTTTACCCGAACACCAGCATCGGGGGAAGAACGCTCCCTCATCATACTCAGCCCCCTTGAATGCTATCATGTTCACGATGTTTGTACATGTAGGGAGACATGTACTTGATTGAAATGGAGACATAAATCTCACTTATATAGTTTTGTACTATAGTATGATGTCAGTTTCTAATGGAAAGTATAAAGAAACAACTATTGTTGCCGATAATCTATTTTAATTGTATGTTCAACATTGTATATTGATAGTGGAATGTATGTTGTCACAAAGGGTTAGGATATATTAAGAGGTTTGTGTGATAAAGAACTACAAATTGACTACACTTAAGCCCTATGTGATATCAATCACATTTTCATTTTTGCTGTTTTTGTCGTTAACTGAGATTTCTACTTATTATATATATAAGGAGCGTATCGGTTCATATACAGAACGAGTATTGAATAGAAGTGTTAGTCTCATTCAACAGATTGATGAAATAAATGATGGTTATGAGATGTTTGATGCTTATAGTCCCTGTAGTGAACTACAGCTTCATGCTGTAAGAATCGCTCTATGGCCTTATGCACTTATAAAGGATATATCATTTATTTCTAATGGGGCAATTACTTGTACTGCGTTGTGGGGAAAGTTGCCAGCACCATTATTACTCAACATATACGATAGAAAAGTTGAAAAGGATAACTTGACGTGGTTTTTTGGCGTGTTGTTGGAAAATAATGTTAAAGCTGATTTACTAAGCAACCAAAAATTAGCTATAACGATTTCACCATTTGCTTTTAACAGATTTGCTACAGACCATGAAGAGAAAGGATTTTCAGCAATTGTCGGCAATAGAGATCATTCTCTTCATTTGTTTAGGTTTGGTGAACTGGTCGATCTGCTTGAGGAGGCTAAACATGATAAATCCTATCAGTTAGGACTTATTACTACGCAAAGTTGTAATGGAAAACATGACATCTGTGTCATGGGAGGAGTTAAATTTCCGTGGGTGAGTTTCGATAATTGGTTAATGATATTGTTGATTGCATTTACATCTATTGTAACAGGTGTTCTTTTAGGTGTTGTTTATAATCAAAAGGTTGCACGCAAACAATCATTAGTATCAAGATTAAAAAATGCCATAAGAAATGAATCATTATATCTTGTATATCAACCTATTTATAAAATAAAAACCGGTATGGTTATTGGTGTAGAGGCACTAATTAGATGGGATGACCATGATATTGGTAGCATTCCTCCTGATATTTTTATCCCTATTGCAGAGAGACATAATTTAATTCAAGATGTAAGTAATCTTGTATTTCGAATGGTAGTAAAAGAAGCTAGGTCCCTTTCTGAAAAATTTAATGTCTTTATAAGCATTAATGTTAGTTCACAAGACCTTTTGTCTGAATCTTTTCAAAGAAAAGTGTTTCAGATGATCGATGAATTAAATATAAAGCCCGGAATGATAATGATGGAATTAACAGAAAGACAGAGTGCGGATCTAAATTCACTCCAAAAGGTAATTTCTTTATTTAATGATAAAGGTATTTCAATAGCCATTGATGATTTCGGGACGGGCTATTCAAATTTAAACTGGCTGTCAAGTTTACAAATAGATGAAATTAAAATTGATAAATCAATTACAGACTCTATCGATGAATACTCTATAAGTAATAATTTATTATCAGGATTGGTAGAGATTTTTAAAGATATAACTCATAAGGTCGTATTCGAAGGTGTGGAAACATCAACTCAGGTTAATTATTTAACTGAAATGTTCCCTGAGTGCGGTGTACAGGGATGGTATTACTCAAAGCCGTTATCTATAGATAAATTGACAAAATTAGTCGAGGATGCCAATTTGCCTTAATAGTTATTACTTTATTTTCATTGTTTTCACATTCTATATAACACGCGTAACCGCGAGCTATATAAATTTAGCTGCAGAAGGATTTTGATATCTTGCCGCATTCAATCAGCTAGTTGGCTCAAAATTGTATGGAATGTCGCGTTCACCTTCTTCAGCGAGCAGGGCAAGATAGTCCTCTCGTGTCATTGACTGTGAAAAGCGTCCACACATAGAAACCTCCAGCCATATGTCAGACTAAAAGTATTGGGCAGTAAGAAAAAGTGGTGCGCACCGTTAAAGATTTAAACGGAGCTTGTAAAATAAATCGGAATGATTTCTTTGTGAATTGATGAATTCCGAAAGTGAAGGGGGCCTTAATCATTGTGTTCGAGAGCGATTAATAGACAACATTTGACGGACTTTTTCCCAGTAATTCCCCGAAGCTTCCCCTTTCAGAAAACAGACATAAAAAAACAGCCGTAACAGGCTGGTTATTAAAGGATTTTTGGTCGGCGCGAGAGGATTTGAACCTCCGCCCCCCCGACACCCCATGATGGCGAGTTACCGCTTAAGGGCTGCTATGTGCCATGAGCAGACAGTTCGTACGTAACTATTGTGCTCAGATTTTTCATTGAAGGGATTATTGCGCATATCTGAACCCCACCGCTATGGTCGGTTTGTCCCCGGCTGGGGAAGTCCGGAATGCGTTCACCCTAAGAGGATATTCCGCTTATCCTCTGGGGTAGTTTTGGATTAGTTAAGCTTGTTTTAGGTAGACGAGAGTATATTTAATATTCTCTCCGTAAGTTTATCCTCATAACCTTCCTCTACTGGATGATTGAATTTTACAAGAGGACCAGAACTTTTGGCTTGATCATAAGATCTTTCAAGTACTCCAGGTTCAGCACTCATGCTGTTTATCACAGTAGATAAAACGCTAATAGCAATCTTTGATGCGTGAAGGTCGAGTCTCAGATCGTCTAGATTTCTCTCAAGGATTTCAACGCGTTCATTTAAGTCAGCCATTTAATCTCCTGGGTGTCTGGGAAGAAGGGTATTACCACACGATCGCCAATACTGGCCGCTGTCACTTCCGGTTTTGTCTCAACGGCCTCTGTCATAAACTCATGGCCAAAGATGTCACCATGAAGTGCACTGGGGTTTACCCCGATAAGTATGCGGGGCCCGAACCACAGATAGCACTTTACGTTACACGAATAACAATATCTTACGGCGTTTATATACCGGGTTAAGGTAGTGTGTGGTTGCGGGCATGAAGACGGCTATGATAAGTCATTGCTTTCATCATTAGTTCTCCCGTTATTCATCTCGTGCAATCACTCGTTATAACGTCCCGGTCCCGCCGTCAGAACACCAGACCTGCCCGGACGTATAGCTGTTCTCTGGGGAAGCCAGGGTGACATATAGTGGTGCAATTTCCGAAGGCTGACCAGGTCGACCAAGTGGTGAATTAGCACCAAACTGCTCAATTTTCTCCTGTGGTTGGCCGCCACAGCATTGAAGAACCGTCCAGTAGGGACCGGGGGCAACGGCATTTACCCGGATCCCTTTCGGTGCCAGTTGTTTTGCCAGCGATTTTGTAAAAGCTACGATAGCCGCTTTGGTCTGAGCATAATCCAGTAGGATCTCGCTGGGCTCGTAGGCTTGAACTGATGAGGTGTTTATAATCACGCTACCAGGGGATAAATGTTGGAGTGCCGCTTTAGTAATCCAGAATAACGAGTAGACATTGGTCTTGAATGTTGCATCAAAGGCATCAGTTGTAAGTTCCTCAATCGACTCACAGAATTGCTGGCGACCCGCGTTATTGACCAGGATATCGAGCCCACCTAAGGTCTTAACCACCTGACTAATCAATTGCTGGCAAAATGTCTCTTCACGGATATCACCAGGGAGTGCCACGGCTTTTCTTCCTGCTTTCTGAATTAGATCGACGACCTCACGAGCGTCCTCTTCTTCATCAGGCAGGTAGTTGATTGCCACATCCGCGCCTTCACGTGCAAAAGCAATTGCGACTGCTCGTCCAATTCCTGAATCACCTCCGGTAATTAACACTTTTCGGTCAGTAAGGCGACCGCTTCCCTGATAACTTTCTTCACCATGATCCGGACGTGGTTGCATTTTTCCGGCAAGTCCCGGAAAAGGTTGTCTTTGGTGTGGAAAAGGTGGAACAGGAAAACGTTCTGAATTTGTCATATTCGTATCCTGTTTCTCATTATATTTATCCGCCATTCCATCACCTCTCTATATTTACTTGGAAGAGCTAATAAGCGTAGATCAAAATTCACAGCTTGTATCTTAATAATTTCCGTATCAGATTAATCCTGGTTTTAATATTTTTTATTTTTTTGTGCGTGGTCGGTGAGTTAGCGTGTCTTTAATATCATGTTAGCCTTAAAATAAGCCAAGCGAGAGATTTGTAATGTATTGAAAAATAAAGGTGGAAAAATGGTGGATGCCGGAATTAAATTTGACTAAGTCAGGATTACCGCTAACGTTAAGCACTGAACAACGACGGGTACGAAATACACTTTTGTATCTGACTGGCATAACCGATATATGAGGTGATATATGGCAGAGCATCGTGGTGGTTCCGGTAATTTCGCTGAAAACCGAGATAAAGCATCTGAAGCAGGCCGCAAAGGTGGTCAGCACAGCGGGGGAAACTTCAAAAATGATCCGCAACGTGCATCTGAAGCCGGTAAGAAAGGCGGGCAGAACAGTCACAGTGGTGGCCGTAAGTCTGACAATTCCTGATTATTAGTTTCAGTCTCATCTTTTAATAAAAAAGAGTGTCCTGCGGGTCTGGATTAGACTCGCAGTATTTCTCTAGCCCTGAAGGAATCCATATGAATATGAAAACTATTGAAGATGTATTTATTCACCTGCTTTCAGACACCTATAGTGCTGAAAAACAATTAACGCGCGGGTTGGCTAAACTTGCCAGAGCGGCGTCAAATGAAAAACTCAGTGCGGCTTTTAATGCACACCTGGAAGAAACTCGGGGGCAAATAGAGCGTATAGACCAAATCCTTGAACAAGAGCCGGAAATTAAGCTTAAACGTATCAAATGCGTGGCTATGGAAGGACTGATTGAAGAAGCTAATGAGGCCATAGAAGGCACTGAAAAAAATGAAGTTCGCGATGCGGCGTTAATCGCTGCGGCACAGAAAGTAGAGCACTATGAGATAGCCAGTTACGGCACTCTGGCCACCCTAGCGGAACAACTGGGTTATAAAAAAGCGGTGAAACTTCTCGCGGAAACACTTAAGGAAGAAAAAGATACCGACCTGAAACTCACCGACCTTGCGGTAGGCAATATCAATAAAAAGGCCGAGAAAAAATAAAATTACTGACTCGAGGAAATCACGATGAATTATATTGAGCATTACCATGATTGGCTACGGGATGCGCATGCGATGGAAAAGCAAGCGGAATCCATGCTGGAATCAATGGCAGGCCGTATCGATAATTATCCTGATTTACGTGCCAGAATAGAGCAACACCTGACCGAGACAAAACGACAGATTACCGTGCTGGAAGAGATTCTTAAGCGAAATGATATCTCGCGTTCTGTACTAAAAGACTCGATGAGTAAAATGGCCGCGTTTGGCCAGTCGATTGGAGGCATGTTACCCTCTGATGAAATTGTAAAGGGAGCGATCAGCGGCTATGTATTTGAACAATTTGAAATAGCTTGTTATACCTCGCTCCTGGTTGCTGCTGAGAAAGCGGGTGACACCGCGTCCATACCTGCCATAAAGTCAATTCTGGCGGAAGAACTCGATATGGCTGACTGGCTTCTTAAGCATCTCCCGAACACGACGGCGCAGTTCCTTTTGAGATCTGATGCAAACGGCGTCGAAGCGAAAAAATAAGTTCTTTTCAGACTATTTCTGGCAATGCATGCACTGACAAACCACAGTCAGTGCCGTTGCCAGGCTGAAACTTCTTCCACTAAAACCTCAAGGCTATAACAGATCGCTTTTTCAATGACATCCTGACAACTGCCGGAGAAAATGGTTCGTTTTGTTACTATCTGCCCGCGGAAATTCCACGCAAACCAGATTGTACCCGCGGGAGTACCATCCTCTCCGCCGTCAGGCCCCGCATAGCCGCTAATGGCAATACTGATATCTGTTCCGGCGCGTACCCGGGCGCCTTCAGACATTTCTATCACCGTCTGTTCACTTACAGCGGTATATTTCTCCAGCGTACTGGCCTGCACACCAAGCATTTTCTGTTTTGCACTGTTGCTAAAGGTAATGATGCCAATATCATAAAACGCGGCGGTATCTGCCTCTGCGCAGAGCGCAGCAGCCAGACGTCCACCCGTGCAAGATTCAGCTGTGGTTAAGGATAATCCGCTGTCAATGAACGTATTCGCGATCTGTTTTGTTAACTCGCCAGTGGTTTTGGTTTTGTTGTACGCTGATTTTTTCATTTCCCCCCTTAATCCTCATCAGGAATGACTGAAATATGGCCATTACGCTCAAGGATTGCATACTTAATTTTCCCTGGTTCCGTAATGCCCTGACTCTGGCGTGCAGCCACCAGAATATCATCGAGAGAGACATCAACCATTTTCATTTTCTCCATTAACGGTTCGCCGTGGTCCAGCAGAATCACCGGTGAGCCATCAAGAGCAGATTCAGCGCCGCTCATCTGTTTTTTAATGAATCCGAAAAATATATCGATCACTACCAAAGTGACAATGGTGAGCATCGCCCCTGTTATGGAAAAATCATTGCCAAGTAATGCCTGTTGTGTGGCTTCACTAATAATCAATAATAAAATCAGGTCGAAACTGGTCATTTGTAATAATGCGCGGCGTCCAACAATCTTAAATACGACGAGTAAAATAAGATAAATTGCTAAGGCTCTCAGCACCATTTCCATAATGATCTCCTATGGATAAATAAACTGACTGAAACGAATTTCAGGGCCGGAATTTAACTGGATCACACTCATGGCGCTTCCGGGTTTTACTGGTGTAACAAGTAACCAGATTGATATATTTTCTTGTTTTTTATTGGCATTATACACGAGGTACAGATCATCTCCCTTGCTGTACATTCTGTCAGGTAGAGGCCAGATATTTTCTGTTTCATAGAAAGCATTGAAATCTCCACCAATACGATAAATGTTCCCCTCAGAATGTTGACCTGTAGTCGAGATCTTTAATTTAAACTCTGTCTGCAAACGACCAAATCGCTCAAAATCCAGTGTCACTTCTCCGGTAGTATTCTTACTCACGGCATTACTGAAATAACCATCCGAAAAAACACCTAATACCGCCAGGGAAATAATAATGAGTAAAACAGCGAATCCAACCTTATGAAATTTCGACTCAAAATTCAGAAAGTAATGACTTTCTTCAATGCCGGGGACTGTCTGTTTTTTTCTGGGCATGTTTGACCTCTCTGTTTTGCTTGTATCTCGCCAGTTAGATGATTTGTAACGATATTACTTTTTAAGACAGTTCCAGTTTGCCAGATTAAGGAATAGCAACCAGACTTAATAAGTCAAGTTGTTACTGAGGTAAGGACGGAATGAAATTATACGTGATACCATTAATATATTGTTTTTTAATCCCGACAGTTTTCGCTGACGATGACAATGGTGGACTGAAAAAAGATACTGCGCCGCCACCACCACACGCTCTGGATGAGGGGTACCGGGGTACAGAAGATGCGCGAATCATGACGGTTCAACAAGCCAAAAGTATGCATGATGGTGCAACCATCTCCCTGCGCGGGAATCTGATTGATGGTCAAGGTGGAGATAAATTTGTTTTTCGTGACAAAACCGGCAGTATTTATACACTGATTCCACTTTCTGTCTTTGACGGTCGCACGGTAAAACCCGATCAAATGATCAGTATTAACGGCAGTCTTGACACCAAAACGCAACCTCCTGTGGTTCGCGTTAACAGAATACAAAAGTAACATTACTACTGCTCTGCAAATTTCCCGACGCAGAGTAACCCATGCTGGAAGCGTGGTATGGCATACCAGAAGAACTATCCTAAGGTCTGCTTATCGCTCATAGCGGACTTCAGCGGCAGTAAAAGCTTTATCATCGAGGTTTGCCAATAGTGGTAGCGCGTTGAATGCGCCGGCGAAAAACTTGGATTCTTGGCGAAAACTCTTCCCCAAAACTAAAATCAAAGTTTAGATAATCAATGAGTTGTAAAAGGTAGCCACTGGCTGTTTTTGAAAGTAGAAAGCATGATAATTTCAATTATATCAAATGGTAGCTATGAATTTGGCAATGTAATGCTGCGTCACATTGGTTGAGCTAACTGGGGCCCCTGATTTTTCACATTTCCAACGGCACGCGTCACCGCGTGTCGTATAAATTTATCAGCCGGTACGGCACCATCGGCCCGATGAATAAAGCAAGGCTGTTTCTTGTCGTCTTCCTTTTTCCATTCTTACCAGCCATCAGCTAAGCAAATTACACGGCCATGCTGCCAGAGTGGTTTAAACATTCTGCTGATGGTTGCAGTTTCAGAACGTGCATAAATTAGCGGCAGCTTAGACCACCATCGATTGTTAATTTTTGGGGCAAATTTGGGGGCAAAAATCAGTTCGGGGCATGATTTGGGGCGATGAAATGACTCACATTGCCCGAAATTGTCCAAGGCGATTTTTCATTAACTGATTGATTTTATGGTAATTGACTGTAATTGCTAAATTTACAAAATCAATTTTATAGTCTAACGCTGATTATGTGGCTGTGGGGATAAACATTTAATAAACCGCGGGAAGGGATAATGTTCCGGGCGATAAAAAGCCGGAGGCGCTGACGCTTTTCCGGCTTGCATACGACATAAACTGATGGCCGGAACAGGCGCAATTGCCCTCCGGCGTATTACAGATTACTTAAGTTCATCAACCATTGTGACGGCGCGACCAATGTAATTGGCTGGCGTCATTGCTTTCAGGCGCGTTTTCTCGTCTTCCGGCAAAGCCAGACCGTCGATAAACTGCTTCATACCTTCGGCGTCAACGCGTTTGCCGCGGGTCAGTTCTTTCAGTTTCTCGTATGGCTTTTCAATACCATAGCGACGCATCACGGTCTGGATTGGCTCAGCCAGAACTTCCCAGTTATGGTCCAGTTCATCCAGCAGATGATCGCGGTTCACTTCCAGTTTGCTCACACCCTTCAGCGTGGACTGATAGGCGATCAGCGCATAGCCAATACCGACGCCCAGGTTGCGCAAAACGGTAGAGTCCGTCAGGTCACGCTGCCAGCGGGAAACCGGCAGTTTGCTCGCCAGATGCTGCAGTACCGCGTTAGACAGCCCCAGATTTCCTTCGGAGTTTTCGAAATCGATTGGGTTCACCTTGTGCGGCATAGTGGAGGAACCAATTTCACCCGCGATGGTTTTCTGTTTGAAATGGTTCAGCGCCACGTAACCCCAGACATCGCGGTCGAAGTCGATCAGGATGGTGTTGAAACGGGCGATGCAATCAAACAGCTCGGCAATGTAGTCGTGCGGCTCGATCTGAGTCGTGTATGGGTTCCACTGGATACCCAGCGAGGTGACAAACTCCTCGCTGAACTGATGCCAGTCTACTTCCGGGTAAGCGGCAATGTGGGCGTTATAGTTACCCACGGCACCGTTGATTTTACCAAGAATTTCAACCTGGTTGAGCTGGCGATACTGGCGCTCCATACGGTAAGCCACGTTAGCCATTTCTTTGCCCAACGTTGACGGGGTGGCTGGCTGACCATGGGTACGGGAGAGCAGGGGAATATCGCGATATTGTACGGACAGATCTTTCACCGCGTCGATAAGCTTACGCCAGTACGGCAGAACCACTTCGTCACGGGCAGTTTTCAGCATCAGCGCGTGAGACAGGTTGTTGATGTCTTCTGAGGTACACGCGAAGTGGATGAACTCGGAAACGGCGTGCAGTTCCGGGATATCCGCCACTTTCTCTTTCAGGAAATACTCAACTGCCTTCACGTCATGGTTAGTCGTACGCTCAATGGTTTTGATGCGCGCTGCATCTTCTTCATTGAAGTTAGCGACGATCGCATCAAGGAAACCGATTGCGTCGGCAGCAAAAGCAGGAACTTCCTTGATCGCTGCGTGCGCGGCCAGTTTTTGCAGCCAGCGTACTTCAACCTGTACACGGAATTTCAGCAAACCGTATTCGCTGAAAATCCCGCGCAGCGCGCTGACTTTATCGCCGTAGCGTCCATCGACAGGGGAAACGGCGGTCAGTGAGGATAATTCCATAGATCACAACTCCGGGGTTAAATGAGCAAGAATTTGTTTTGCCTGAGTCGTCAGGCGATTACGAGAAAACATGAGTTGCAGACGGCCTCCACCAACCTGATGCCAGAGCACGGCAGCACGGATACCAGCCAGCAGCGAAGCGCGTACTTTAGCCTGAACCTGTGGGCTCTGAAGGATTGCCGGGGAGCCCGTAACCTGAATACGCGGGCCGAGTGGGCTGATGACGTCAACATAAATGCCTGCCATCGCACTCATCAACGTTTCAGACTGCAAGTCAAAATGGTCCAGCTGGCGCTGCAAACCGTTGATACGGTCTCCCAGCGTGTCCATAGCGCCTTTAGCGGCTGAGAGCTTACGCTCCAGCACCATCAGGCTTAACGTGTAGCGGGTGAGTTCCGCGTTCAGCCCCTGACGACTACTGGCATTGAGCACGCCGAGCATCGTTTCCAGACCTAAACGCAGGTTGGCCTCGCTACCGCCAAACACGCCCAGCGTAGAGCTGGGATTCATGTCGATGACACTGTTCAGTGAAACGTGTAATGCATCGGCATCACAATGCCCCTGGTGCGCCAGTTCTTGTACCAGGCGTGCCGACTGGCAAATACCTGCCAGGGCGAGGGTGATGTCATAATAATTCTTTGCCACGTTCACTGCTTCCTTGTATCAGATGTGTAAGTAATTATACCGGCAGAGGCAATCGTTGTTCGATAATGCCGCCGCCGAGGCACACTTCACCATTGTAAAAGACAGCCGACTGACCCGGCGTTACCGCCGCGACTGGCTCGTCGAAAATGACTTCAATACGCTCAGCATCCAGCGCTTTAACGGTGCACGGAATATCGGTCTGACGATAGCGGGTTTTCACCGTGCAGCGCATTGTGCCGGTGAACGGTTCGCGATCAACCCAATGCAGCTGTTGTGCCACCAGGCCGACGGACATCAGGCGCGGGTGTTCATGACCCTGAGCAACCACCAGAATGTTGTTCTCAACGTCTTTATCCACCACATACCACGGATCTTCCGTACCTTCTTTCGTCCCACCAATGCCCAGCCCTTTACGCTGACCCAGAGTGTGGTACATCAACCCCTGATGCTGGCCAATTTCTTCGCCATCAACGGTGATAATTTTGCCTGGCTGAGCAGGCAGGTAACGACCAAGAAACTCGCGGAACTTACGTTCGCCAATGAAGCAGATGCCGGTGGAGTCTTTTTTCTTGGCCGTAATCAGACCGAGGTCTTCGGCAATTTTACGCACCTGTGGTTTTTCCAGTTCACCTACCGGGAACAGGCTTTGCGCGATTTGCTCATGGCCGAGCGTGTAGAGGAAATAGCTCTGGTCCTTGTTGCCATCCAGCCCACGCAGCAGGCGGCTTTTGCCGTCGACGTCGGCGCGGCGCACGTAGTGACCGGTGGCGATGTAATCGGCACCTAAATCTTCGGCGGCAAACTCGAGGAAGGCTTTAAACTTGATTTCTTTATTGCACAGAATATCCGGGTTCGGCGTACGGCCCGCTTTGTACTCTTCAAGGAACAGTTCAAAGACGTTGTCCCAGTATTCTGCGGCAAAGTTGACGGTATGCAGTTCAATGCCGAGTTTGTCACAGACCGCCTGCGCATCCGCAAGATCGGCAGCCGCTGTGCAATATTCCTCGCCATCGTCCTCTTCCCAGTTCTTCATGAACAGGCCTTCTACCTGATAACCCTGTTGTTGCAACAGCCAGGCAGAAACGGAGGAATCGACACCGCCGGACATGCCGACGATCACTTTTTTTGGGCTTTCAGACATAGGAATACTCACGACATTGAACTTCAAGGCGGCATATTCTAGCACGCAGCCCTTTACTTGACACCCTCTGTAAACGGCCAGTTAAATTCGCCAATCATTGCCAGTGGATAGCGCTGTCCGCTCTGATAACAGAGAATGCTCTCGGCAACCAGCGGCGAGCGCAGGTTTGGTGCTGAAAGAATCTCTTCCGCGCTGACCCAGCGACAGCAATCTATATCGTTGTCATGAGGTTCAGTAGCGCACATATTGGCAAGCTCGATAGAAAACAGAAAACGTAAAAAGGGCGTTTTGTCTGGTGCAATCCATTGATGCATTCGAATGAAATGTTGTGGCTGTGCTTTGATACCTGTCTCTTCCCACAGCTCGCGAGCGGCGGCTTGCACTAAAGTTTCATCCGCTTCCAGGTGCCCGGCAGGTTGATTCCACAGGGCTTTGCCATTGATTGTTTCCTCAACGACTAAAAATTTGTCTTCTGCATGCACAATGCAGGCGACCGTAACGTGTGGTTTGAACATACCTGTTCCTTATTCAGTTAGTTGCATCCCGCCACTCGCCATTGGCGAGATTGTCCAGCGTGTAATCTCCCATGGCATAGCGGATAAGGCGCAGCGTAGGAAATCCAACATGTGCTGTCATACGACGTACCTGGCGATTGCGGCCTTCATATAAAGTCACTTTCAGCCAACGGGTGGGGATATTTTTCCTCTCCCGAATAGGCGGGTTTCTCGGCCATAGCCATGTGGGTTCTTCTACCACCTCAATGCCAGCAGGCAGCGTGGGGCCATCATTGAGCGTCACGCCAGTGCGCAGGGCTTCCAGCGCTTCGGGCGTAGGTTCTCCCTCAACCTGAACGTAATAAATCTTCCCCGTGCGCTTGCCGGGTTGCGTTAACCGCGCCTGCAGCGCGCCGTCATTGGTCAGCACCAAAAGACCTTCACTGTCTCGATCGAGTCGGCCAGCGGCATAGATTCCTGGTACGGGAATGAAATCTTTTAACGTGCTTCTGCCTGCCTCGTCAGTAAATTGTGGCAAAACATCGTAGGGTTTATTGAACAAAACCACGCGTTTTGGCTGGTTTTCTTTACGCTGCTTAGTGACTTGTCGTGAGCTGAATCGCTCAACCCGGTGATTTCTAAAAGAAGTTTTTTGCATGGTATTTTCAGATTATATCAATTGCCGCATTATAGCCTAAGAACGAGTGTCTTTCATGGCGGCGAACAATAGGGTAGTATTGACACGCTCATTACAAATCATTAACAAAAAGTTGCTCTAACGCATCCGTGTAGCAGGACGCAAACGCACATGCAGCGTGATGACAGACGAGCAGAACCAGAAGCGCTCGAAGGAGAGGTGAATGGAAAGCAAAGTAGTTGTTCCGGCGGAAGGTAAGAAGATCACCCTGCAAAACGGCAAACTCAACGTTCCTGAAAATCCGATTATCCCGTTCATTGAAGGCGACGGTATCGGCGTTGATGTAACCCCACCGATGATCAAAGTTGTCGATGCTGCTGTCGAGAAAGCCTATAAAGGCGAGCGTAAAATCTCCTGGATGGAAATCTACACCGGCGAGAAATCCACTCAGGTTTATGGCCAGGACGTCTGGCTGCCTGCTGAAACCCTTGATCTGATTCGTGAATATCGTGTTGCCATCAAAGGCCCTCTGACCACACCAGTTGGCGGCGGTATTCGCTCTCTGAACGTTGCCCTGCGTCAGGAACTTGACCTGTATGTCTGCCTGCGCCCGGTGCGTTATTACCAGGGCACGCCTAGCCCGGTTAAACATCCTGAACTGACCGACATGGTCATCTTCCGTGAAAACTCCGAAGATATCTACGCAGGTATCGAGTGGAAAGCGGACTCTGCCGATGCCGAGAAAGTGATTAAATTCCTGCGCGAAGAGATGGGCGTGAAGAAAATCCGCTTCCCGGAACATTGCGGTATCGGTATTAAACCGTGTTCTGAAGAAGGGACTAAACGTCTGGTTCGTGCAGCGATCGAATACGCCATCGCTAACGATCGTGATTCTGTTACCCTGGTACACAAAGGTAACATTATGAAGTTCACCGAAGGCGCGTTCAAAGACTGGGGTTACCAGTTAGCGCGTGAAGAATTCGGTGGTGAACTGATCGACGGCGGTCCATGGGTGAAAATCAAGAACCCGAAAACCGGTAAAGAGATCGTGGTGAAGGACGTTATCGCAGATGCTTTCCTGCAACAGATCCTGCTGCGTCCGGCTGAATATGACGTGATTGCCTGTATGAACCTGAACGGCGACTACATCTCCGATGCGCTGGCCGCACAGGTTGGTGGTATTGGTATCGCACCGGGTGCGAACATCGGTGACGAATGCGCACTGTTCGAAGCAACCCACGGTACTGCACCGAAGTATGCAGGTCAGGATAAAGTGAACCCAGGTTCCATCATTCTGTCCGCTGAAATGATGCTGCGCCACATGGGTTGGGTTGAAGCGGCTGACCTGATCGTTAAAGGTATGGAAGGCGCGATTAACGCCAAGACCGTAACCTATGACTTCGAACGTCTGATGGACGGCGCTAAGCTGCTGAAATGTTCAGAGTTTGGTGACGCGATCATCGAAAACATGTAATCCAGATCCTGGGTTGTATGAGAACGGGAACCGAGTGGTTCCCGTTTTTTTTATGCCTTAACTCGCGGTTGCGTAATACGTAAGCCGCTCACGATTGCTGCCAGCGAGGCCAGAATGCCAGCGGTTATCAGCGAGACGTGCGTGCCACTGTCGCCAAACTGGTTTAGCATCAGCGCGACCAGTGCGGCTCCGGTACTCTGACCCAGCAAGCGCGCCGTCCCCAGCATACCGCTCGCACCACCGCTGCGTTCACGCGGCGCGGAGGTGATAATGGTGTGGTTATTCGGTGACTGAAACAAGCCAAAACCCGCGCCGCACAGTATCATCGGCCAGATGATATTAACATCCGAGGGAGAAGCGGGCAGCAGCACCAGCGAAAACAGCCCGCTTGCCATTACCGCCATGCCCAACGCGCCCAATAGTCCGGCGTGAACGCGTTCAATCAGATATCCCGCCAGCGGAGCCATCACCATGGTTGCCAGTGGCCATGGCGTCAGTAGCAGCCCCGTTTCAACCTCGCTGCGGCCAAGTACCGTTTGCATAAAGAAGGGCAGGGAAACCAATGCCAGCATTTGTGCGCTGAAGGAACATATCGAGGTACAGATCGAGAGTGAAAACAGTGGAATGCGTAGCAGATCAACCGGCAATAACGGAACCGGCAGCGCAAGCTGACGGCGGATGAAGAAATAACCCACCACGATAAGCGCCACAAGTTCGGCGCCAATCAGTTTTAGCGACTGCCCTTGTGCAAACCCGCTGAGCGCGGTGATTAGTAAGCCAAACGTTAAGGCATTCATGACCGCACTTGGCAGATCAAAGCGTGGTTTATTACCGCGGGACGCATTGGGTGGCAAAAAACGCATAGCCAGCAGCAGGGCGATTATTCCCAGCGGGACGTTGATCAGAAACAGCCATTTCCACGAGCCAACAGAGAGAATTGCTGCGGCAATGGTCGGACCCGCTGCCGAAGAGACCGCGACAATAAAGGAGTTGATCCCCATTCCTCGTCCAAGCTGACGCTGAGGATAAATGAGTCGGATCAATGCCGTATTGACGCTCATCAGCGCCGCGCCGCCAAAACCCTGAGCGACGCGCGCCAGTGTCAGCATGTGCAGCGAATCTGACAAAGCACAGAATAGCGATGCCAGCAGGAACACGACCAGGCCGCACTTATAAATGCGCCGGTAACCGAACATATCACCTAAAAAAGAGAACGACAGGAGCGAAACCACGATCGCGATTTGATAGGCGTTCACGATCCAGATTGAGCTGGCTGGTGAGGCCTGAAGATCGGCTGCGATAGTTGGCAGGGCTACGTTCGCGATTGCGCCGTCGAGCACTGCCATAGAGATGCCAATAACAATGGTTAAAATTGCTCCATATCGCTGGGGCAATGGCAGACCATCGGTCTGAGTTTTTTCCATAGGAAGTCAATATTGTCGGAATTTATGATGAGAATAATAATTTTAGCATTGATATTCAGGCGTTAGGTCGCAGATTTGTAACTAAGTAAGCAAAGAGCGATTGCGAGGGGGGATACGTGAAATTATAATAAAAACCGGTTCTGATTTTTATAAAACACTCGAAAGGGGTGATAAATGGCAATCGCAGATCTGGATAAGCAACCCGATTCTGTATCTTCCGTGCTGAAAGTTTTTGGCATTCTGCAGGCGCTGGGTGAAGAGCGCGAAATTGGTATTACCGAATTGTCGCAACGCGTCATGATGTCGAAAAGCACCGTTTATCGCTTTTTGCAGACCATGAAAACGCTGGGTTATGTGGCACAAGAAGGTGAGTCTGAGAAATACTCGCTGACCCTGAAATTATTCGAGTTGGGCGCGCGCGCGTTGCAAAACGTCGATCTTATCCGTAGTGCTGATATCCAGATGCGCGAACTTTCGCGTCTGACTAAAGAAACAGTACACCTCGGTGCGCTGGATGAAGACAGCATTGTCTACATCCACAAAATCGACTCCATGTACAATCTGCGCATGTATTCCCGCGTTGGTCGTCGTAATCCGCTGTACAGTACGGCTATCGGTAAAGTTCTGCTGGCATGGCGTGACCGCGATGAAGTGAAGCAGATTCTGGATGGCATTGAGTACAAACGTAGTACCAATCGTACCATTACAAATACTGATGAATTGCTGGTATTGCTGGATAAAGTGCGTGAGCAGGGTTACGGCGAAGATAACGAAGAACAGGAAGAAGGCCTGCGCTGCATCGGCGTACCGGTGTTTGACCGTTTCGGCGTGGTGATTGCGGGTCTGAGTATTTCATTCCCTACGCTGCGTTTCTCAGAAGAGCGTTTACACGAGTATGTGGCGATGTTGCATACGGCGGCGCGCAAGATTTCAGAACAAATGGGCTATAACGACTATCCGTTCTAATCTGACGTAATCGCGAATGCTAAAAACCCCAGGTATTTTGTACCCGGGGTTTTTTGTGAACAGTCATAACGTTACCAGGCGTAAATAACGTATCGAATGTATTGCTGCGATATTAACCGTTATCGATTATGACCGTGCTTTTCCTGAGCAGGGGACAATCCGACAGGCCAATGATACCACTATTGGTGTGGACGTATTGTGCGGTGCTGGTTCCGCGGGCGGTCAGATATTGGCATTGCAGGCCCAGACCGGCAGCATTCTCTTTACTTCCAATTAAAATTCCATAGCCGCTCAGTAATAAACCGATCCAAACCAGAGCTAACAACACAATAGCGCGGATAATCAGACGCATTACAACCTCTTATCTTTTCTCGTTATTCTTAGATTAGCCTGTACACGGGATGAAACAAGTCAATCATTCCTAAAAAGATTGAATGCCGATACAGTTAACGCTGGGTTTAGGTAACGCATGATAATTTATAGACATAAGATGTAGGGTTGAAGAGTGGAGCTGGAGTGAAAAAAATTCGCTGGGTAGTGCTGATTGTTGTTGTGCTGGTATGCATACTGATGTGGGCGCAGGTGTTCAACATCATGTGCGATCAGGACGTACAATTTTTCAGTGGTATTTGTGCCATCAATAAATTTATTCCCTGGTAAGCGCATTTTCGCAACAGTTGATTACCTTCTTGTGCGGCAGTGGTAAACTACACTGTCTACATTGAGGTGGTGAAATGAACGAAGTTTTGAATTCTGGCGCGTTAAGTTTTGCGTCTTTAGCGGTATCGGTGGTGGTTCTGATTGTCGGGCTTGTTCTTTGGTTTTTCATCAATCGGGCAAGTTCGCGTACTAACGAGCAGATTGAGCTGCTTGAGGCATTGTTAGATCAGCAAAAAAGACAGAATGCTTTACTCCGTCGCCTTTGTGAAGCTAATGAACCTGAGAAAGCTGCAGAGCCTACCGCAGAGCCCGCCAGGGATGAAGACGATGACATCATCCGCCTGGTAGCTGAGCGGTAAAAAAGTCTGGCAGGATGAGGTACTGCTGATGTTGTTCTCAGTTGCTTCATCCTGTCATCAGTGCGTCAGACTATTTTCTTCTACCCTCGTCCTGCAATTAGCGGTCGGACCGGTATGTATTCTCAGTATTTTCAGATGCTCCGACTAATTAATATCTTATCCCCGGTCTGATATAAATATAATCTCCCATACGTTAAAAATATGATTATGTCATTTTTGTGATAACGATCGTCTTATTAACAGCGAAACGTTTCTCTTACTTTTTTTGTGCCTTGTCATCATTCTTTCATTATTTTGGTGCAAAACCAGAAGGCGGATCTCATTTTTACGCTTGTGACATTTTATGCATTACTAAGCATAAAAAATGATATCTGGCAGAACCCATAACAGATAACCTGGAACAACCGAAGCTATTGAGCTATGGTAGAAATGTCCCAGCGTTGGCGCAAGCCAGGCGGGGGAAGAGGGGAGGCGCGTGAATATATCTCTTCTCGAGATGGCGCATAACTGTGCAGTTGCTGTTTGATGAACGACGGGATTTGTGCGACCGATCGAGACACGTTTAAAAATGGCTTGCCATTATTTACGTTGTATGTGATAACACGTTTTGGGTTAAACGAGGTACAGTTCTGTTTATGTGTGGCATTTTCAGTAAAGAAGTCCTGAGTAAACACGTTGACGTTGAATACCGCTTCTCTGCCGAACCTTATATTAGTGCCTCAAGCAGTAATGTCTCAGTTTTATCTATGTTATGCCCGCGGGCGAAGAAAATACTCTAAGGAATTTTGCAAATGGCAAAGATTAAAGGTCAAGTTAAGTGGTTCAACGAGTCTAAAGGTTTTGGCTTCATTACTCCGGCTGATGGCAGCAAAGACGTGTTCGTACACTTCTCCGCTATCCAGGGTAACGGCTTCAAAACTCTGGCTGAAGGCCAGAACGTTGAGTTCGAAATTCAGGACGGCCAGAAAGGTCCGGCTGCTGTTAACGTAACAGCTATCTGATCGATACCACTGATTTGAAGCGCTCAGGCGCAACCAATTCAGATATAAAGCCTCGCTTATGCGGGGCTTTTTAATTCAAATTACGTCAAAATATTACTGAATGACCATCCATTAGCGCTTTGTTGCAAAGGCGTGATGTTCGTAGCATAGTTTTCCCCGCTTTCTTACGGCATTTCCCGTTAAATCAGTCACCTGAAAAACTATCATGCGGGAGTCCAGGTGAAAAAGAAAAACGACATAGATGCGCGCAATTTTACTCCCGTCCGTTTTGCCCTGCTTTGCGTGGCAATATTATTGAGTCTTGGATTGCTGCTGGGTCGGGTTGCGTGGCTGCAAATTGTTACGCCGACGAATCTGGTCAAACAGGAAGACATGCGTTCCTTACGTGAGGTGTCCATCGCTTCGCCACGCGGAATGATTACCGACAGAGAAGGGCGACCGCTGGCAGTTAGCGTTCCGGTTAACGCCGTCTGGGCCGACCCGAAGACGATCGTTAGCAAGGGTGGTGTTGGCTATAACGAACGCTGGCAAGCGTTAGCAAAGACGCTGCATATTTCGCTCACCACGCTGGCTGAACGCGTTAACAGCAATCCGGCCGGGCGGTTTATCTACCTGGCGCGTCAAATCTCTCCTCAGCAGGCTGAATGGGTCGATAAACTGGATCTACCAGGGATCAATCTGCGTGAAGAGTCCCGCCGCTTTTATCCCGCCGGACATGTTGCAGCTAATCTGATTGGTTTCACCAACATTGACGGGCAGGGTATTGAAGGGCTGGAGAAAAGCTTCAATAGCCAACTGATGGGCAAACCCGGCTCCCGCCTGGTACGGAAAGACAAATTTGGCCATGTCATCGAAAATATCACCGAAGTGATGCCGGTACCGGCGCATGAATTACAGCTCAGCATTGATGAGCGTTTGCAGACGGTTACTGAAGACGCGCTGGATAATGCCGTAACGTGGAATAAGGCGGAATCCGGGGCCGCTGTTCTGGTCAATATTGCCACCGGCGAAATACTGTCCATGGCAAGCTTTCCCGACTTCAATCCCAATAACCGTGATGGTGCGGTCCTGGATGATTTTCGTAACCGTGCAATTAGCGACACCTTCGAACCCGGCTCAACCGTTAAGCCTCTGGTGATCATGACCGCTCTACAGCAGGGGATTGTGCAACCGGACAGCGTGATTGATACCCATCCTTTTAACGTTGATGGACATCGCATCCGCGACGTCGGGTTTTACCCGGAGTTATCCCTGACCGGAATTTTGCAGAAATCCAGCGATACCGGCGTATCACACCTTTCGCTGGCAATGCCGGTACAGAAACTCCTCGATACCTATAAAAGCTTTGGCTTTGGCGATCCAACCGGATTGGGGTTAACCGGGGAAAGTAGCGGTTTAATGCCTCAACGTCGCTACTGGAGCGATCTGGACCGGGCAACTTTCGCATTTGGTTATGGGTTAATGGTGACGCCGCTCCAGCTGGCGCATGTGTATGCCACCATCGGCAGCTTCGGTATTTACCGCCCGCTTTCTATTACGCGTATCGATCCGCCGGTAATAGGTACACGGGTGATGCCGGAGGCGCTGGTTCACCAGGTTGAACATATGATGGAAAGCGTCGCGCTACCTGGTGGCGGGGGAACCAAGGCTGCAGTCAGAGATTATCGCGTAGCGGTTAAGACCGGAACGGCAAAGAAAATTGGCGATGATGGCAAATATGTCGATAAATACGTGGCCTATACGGCGGGCGTCGCGCCAGCGAGCGACCCGAAATTCGCGCTGGTCGTGGTGATTAATAACCCGCAAAACGGTGCATATTATGGGGGGGCAGTCTCCGCGCCTGTATTCAGCCAGATTATGGGCGATGTCCTGCGTCTGGAAAACGTCAAACCGGACGGCATGCCAGCCGACTCCGATCATCTGCTGGTGATGCACGGCAGTAGCGTATCCTCGCCGTCGATGTAAGTTATTTTCCAGGGGCGCGATTCGCGTTACACTTGCGCCCTTAAATCATCAGCCGGAGTTGTCATGTCGTTTTCCTGTCCTCTTTGCCACCAGCCTCTTACACAAGTGAATAACAGTTTTGTCTGCCCGGAGCGGCATCAGTTTGACGTGGCGAAAGAAGGGTATGTCAACTTACTGCCGGTTCAGCATAAGCGATCGCGCGATCCGGGTGACAGCGCTGAGATGATGCAGGCGCGACGGGCATTTCTTGATGCCGGACACTATCAGCCGCTGCGTGATGCTATTGTGGATGCGCTCACACAGAGGCAGATTACAGAAGATGCGGCGATCCTGGATATTGGTTGTGGGGAAGGGTATTACACCCATGCGTTTGCTGATGCGCTGGCGGGCTGTAAAACTTTTGGTCTTGATGTCGCCAAAGTAGCAATTAAAGCCGCGGCCCGACGCTATCCGCAGGTGACCTTTTGCGTTGCCTCCAGCCATCGTCTGCCGTTTGCAGATGAGTCAATGGATGCCATCATCAGGATCTACGCGCCCTGTAAAGCGCAAGAGTTGGCCCGCGTGGTAAAACCGGGTGGATGGGTAATTACCGCCACGCCGGGTCCGCGTCATTTGATGGAGCTGAAAGGGCTGATTTATGATGAGGTGCGGTTGCATGCGCCACACGCAGAGCAACTGGACGGTTTTGTGCTGCAACAGAGTATTGCGCTGGGGTATCAGATGCAGCTTCAGGGCAGCGAGGCCGTTGCGTTATTGCAAATGACGCCGTTCGCCTGGCGGGCAAAGCCGGAAGTGTGGGAAACGCTAGCGGGTAAAACGAAGTTTGACTGCCAGACTGACTTTAGTATTCATATCTGGCAGCGCCTGAATTAACCGTGGAAGTGTGCCCAGAGGATCTGGGCGCCGATACCAATCAGTACCACCCCGCCTAAAATTTCAGCCCGCTTGCCCAGCATCGGGCCTATGAAACGACCGATCATCATGCCAAGCGTGGACATAATCAACGTGGCGCAGCCGATGGCCAGCGCAGTGGCAATAATGTTGACCTGCAGAAAAGCCAGGCCCACCCCGACAGCCATCGCGTCGAGACTGGTCGCAATGGCAGTGGTGACCAGCAGCCAGAAACCGTGACGGCGCTGCGGCTCTTCATCTTCATCATCGTTGTCACGAAAGCCTTCGATTATCATTCGCCCGCCTAAAAAGATCAGCAGAATGAAGGCGATCCAGTGGTTCCACTCCAGCACGAATTTGCTGGCCAGCATCCCCATGCCCCAGCCAATCAGCGGCGTAAGCGTTTCAACTGCGCCGAATATAAGGCCAGTCCGCAGTGCTTCAGAAAATTTAGGTTTATGCAGGGTGGCGCCTTTGCCAATTGATGCGGCGAAAGCATCCATCGACATGCCGAAAGCAAGAAGAACGGTAGCGGTGAGATTCATAACAGCGTCCTGACCGGGGTATCCATAAAACACATCACTGCCCCCAGTAACCATGCATACAGGCTGGAATCACTGTGAATACAGCGCCATTCAGATATGCAATGCAGTTGATGTGCCTATGGTCTCGCCTGACGGAACCTGTAAGTTCAGTCCGTACGCGCCACGTTTTTCAACGAGTATGTTGACACGTACATTTCCGGAGTCTGGAAATCGGCTACTCCCCAACGACGGGCGCAACCTTAACATATATTGAGAATATAAAACAAGAAATGGAGAAATAATATTTGACTTCTAATTGAAAACGATTTTCATTTAGATTTATTGATCAATAAAACGTTAAAACAAATAACATTATGAGCGGTGTAATATAGCCTTGGCTATGTTTGTTTTTAAGTTGATATATAAAAAACATAGTTCAGGCTATATTTGTAACTTACTGATTTGAAATTAAAAGTTTATATATTCTCTCGAGATCGTCTATATTTCGTACGCGAATCAGCAATCGTCTATGTTCTAATTGCATCACTAATACACCGTCTTCAGATAAATTCATCTCTTTAATGCGGTTATATTCAATCCAGACGTTGGCGAAGAAAAAACCTTTCTGCTTGAAGATGATTTTGGGTGTACGGATCCAGAACAGATACAACCCCATCAATACCAGAGCACATAATAACCATGTGGTAAATTGCGCGCCATGGCTGGTGACGTTGTTGTAGATAAGAATAGCTACTAAGCCAAGGAAGATAACGCTGTCGACTCTGCTGCGGGGAAGCAGGGCGACAGTCAGCAGAGTGGGGCCATTACGGCGGGGCATGATGAACTGATCGTAAATGGCATACGCCAGCAGCGAAAAGATAAATAGAACCAGCACCAGGTCCGTGATAGTCATGAATCCTCAACCCTCTAAATAGAAAAACCGGGGGCAAGCCCCCGGCGATGTACAACAGTCTTACAGGCCGAGCAGTCCAACAGCGTAGCCCGCGATACCGATGACGAAGAAGCCAACGATGATCCACAGCGGGTTCACTTTCTTACGCAGCAGCCACATACAGGCGAATGTCAGCAGCAGAGGAACCAGACCCGGCATCAGCTGGTCAAGGATAGTCTGCACGGTGGTGACGCGAGTCTGACCATCCTGGCCGGTAATAGTGGAAACCACCAGCGGGATGTTTACGTGCGTCCACTTGTTAACCAATGCCCCCATGACAAACAGGCCGAGGATTGACGCCCCCTCAGTCAGTTTCTGCAGGAAGCCGCCGCCCATATCTTTTACGATATCGACACCTTTACGGTAGCCATATGCCACACCGTAATAACGGGTTGCCAGACGTACCAGGTTAAACAGGATGAAGAACAGCAAAGGCCCAAGCAGACTGCCGCTCATCGCGATCCCTGCGCCGAGTGCGGCGAATACCGGACGAACGGTACCCCAGAAGATCGGGTCACCCACGCCTGCCAGCGGCCCCATCAGACCAACTTTGATACCGTTGATGGCACCATCGTCAATCTCTGCGCCGTTTGCACGCTGTTCTTCCATCGCCAGCGTAACGCCCAGTACTGGAGCGGCTACGTACGGATGGGTGTTAAAGAATTCCAGGTGACGCTTAATAGCCTGCTTACGTGCGTCGTTGTTTTCCGGGTACAAGCGGCGGATAGCCGGCACCATGGAGAAACAGAAACCCAGCGCCTGCATACGTTCGAAGTTCCATGAACCCTGAAACAGGTTAGAACGAATGAACACGCCACGAATGTCACTCGGAGTGAGTTTTTTCTCGGTGGTAGTTTTAGTCATATCAACCATTTCGCTCACCTGCTAGTCCAGTTCGTTATCGAGATCGTTATTGCCAGCCGCAGCAGCAGGTGCACCGGCTACACGGTTATATTTCGGGCTCAGCTGAATGTAGAGGATCGCCATTACTGCGCCAATCACACCCAGAGCAACCAGGTTGAAGTTAGTAAATGCCGCGGTGACGAAGCCAAGGTAGAAGAATGGCATCAGGTAGCCTGCGCGCATCATGTTGATGACCATCGCATAACCGACCACGACGATCATACCGCCTGCGATGTTCAGACCACCGGTCACAACTTCCGGAATGGCGTTAAGCATGCTTTGAACTTCACTGGTACCAACAGAAATCGCCACGATTACCGCCGGAATAGCGATACGCATAGCCTGCAGGAACAGAGAGGACACGTGCAGCCAGGAGAGCGCCGTCAGGTTACCGTTTTCTGCCGCCTTATCCGCCGCGTGCTGGAATGCTACGGTGATAGTACGAACGATGATGGTCAGTACCTGGCCTGCTGCTGCCAGCGGGATAGCCAGCGCGATACCGGCACCGATACTTTGGTGACCCGCGATAACCAGAACGGTAGAGATAATTGAGGCCAGTGCGGCATCAGGCGCAACCGCAGCACCGATGTTCATCCAACCCAGGGCGATCATTTCCAGGGTACCACCGATGATGATACCGGTTTTCATATCCCCGAGAACGGCGCCAATCAGCGTACAGGCCACCAACGGACGGTGGAACTGAAATTCATCGAGTACCGACTCCATACCCGCGATACATGCGACGATGAACACCAGCACAATCTGAAGAGTGGTAATCTCCATTGTACTTCTCCTATTGCTATACAGACTTAAGTGTGAAAACTAAGTAAATGCCAGGGAGTTATTTCGCCTTGGCAATCAAATCCATCATTTTCAGTTTCTGATCGGTAGAAACTTTACGCGCTTCGAGCTCAATACCGCGTTCATTGAGTTTCTTGAAGGCTTCGATGTCTTTTTCATCGACAGAAATTGCGTTGTTTACCTGCGTTTTACCCTGACGGAAAGCCATACCGCCAATGTTTACAGAGGTAATTTTCACACCACCTTCAACGATACGTTCTACGTCGGTAGGGTTGGTGAACAACAGCATCACACGCTCACCTGCATATTTCGGGTTGTTATAGACGCGGATCATTTTTGCGACATCAACCACATGCGCTGTCACACCCGGAGGTGCTACCTGAGTCAGCAGCGTTTTACGCACGGTATCGGCGGCAACTTCATCACTGACGACGATAATGCGTGTTACGTTGGTTTCTTTGGTCCAGCGAGTTGCCACCTGACCATGGATTAAGCGGTCATCAATACGCGCCAGGCCGATCTGCATATAATCGTTCGGACCCATCGGTTTCGCGGGGGCTGCTGCTTTAGGTGCTGCGACTGGGGCAGGAGCGGCTTTTTCCACCGGTTTCGCTTTCAGCGCTTTCACGCCTTCGCTACCGGTTTCAACGGCCAGTGCCACTAATTCATCGAAGCTCGGGTTGTCATCACGCGCCATGAAGGTTTCAACCAGCATGGGAATGTTCACACCGGCGATAACTTCGTAATGCTCTTTATCGACGACAATGCGGCTCGCAGCGTTAAACGGGCTGCCTCCCCATGTGTCAACGAGAAACAGCACGCCTTTACTGGTATCGAGTTTTGCTAACTGAGCGTTGTACTTTTCAATCAGCGTTTCGGCATTTTCGCCTGGAACGAAATCGATCCAGCCGACGTTTTCCTGCTCGCCTAACAGCATTTCTGCCGTCTTAAGTAACTGCTCTGCAGCCCAACCATGTGTGCCTATTACAATAGCAATGGTCACTTGCTACCTCCTTTATTATCGTTAACACATCAACGTGAAGATGTATTTGAATCGTCGTCCGCAATCGAATCGATTCAGATAAGGGTTACAAAGAAAAACCTATGATTTTCGTGAATTATTTTAGATATCGAAAAAAATATTTTATGTGATGAAGATCCGTAATTTAACTTCCGATGAAAAGAAATTTCGAAGGGTAAAATATCTCCGAAACAACTTATTGCAAAGGAAGGTAAATCTTTGCTAAAAACCGGTTGTCTCTGTTATGTTTAGCATCTGTTTAATTACTCAGGAGTATAGGGCAGTAGCCCACCATATGGATCGTCACCGACGTCATTTCACCTTCAGGCCGTATCAAGCCTGTCAGATTGGCACTTTTTGCCACAAATTTTCTCTGCATATCGCTTTAACGCCTGAGATCCTCAGCGCGCAGTTTGGTCATTCCTTAAGCAGGAGCTTGTCATGGAATTATTAATGGACCCGCAGATTTGGGTGGGTTTGCTCACGCTTGTCGTTCTCGAAATTGTTCTGGGTATTGATAACCTGGTCTTCATTGCGATCCTGGCTGATAAGCTGCCGCCGAAACAGCGAGATAAAGCGCGTTTAATCGGTTTGTCACTGGCACTGATTATGCGTCTGGGCTTGTTGTCCGTGATTTCGTGGATGGTGACGCTGACAAAGCCGCTGTTTACGGTAATGGACTATGCGTTCTCGGGGCGCGATCTGATTATGCTGCTGGGGGGTATCTTCCTCTTGTTCAAGGCTACGACAGAGCTGCATGAGCGGCTGGAAAACCGTGAACATGATACCGGGCAGACGAAAGGGTATGCGAGCTTTTGGGTTGTCGTCACGCAGATTGTCATCCTCGATGCCGTGTTCTCGCTGGATGCGGTGATTACGGCGGTCGGTATGGTCAACCATCTGCCAGTGATGATGGCGGCAGTAGTGATTGCCATGGCCGTGATGCTGTTGGCCTCTAAGCCGCTGACCCGATTTGTGAACCAACACCCGACGGTGGTGGTGCTGTGTTTGAGCTTCCTGTTGATGATCGGTCTGAGCCTGGTTGCCGAAGGGTTTGGCTTCCACATTCCGAAAGGCTATCTGTACGCGGCGATTGGTTTCTCGATCATCATTGAGCTGTTTAACCAGATTGCCCGTCGTAACTTTATTCGTCACCAGTCAACGCTGCCATTGCGTGCGCGTACTGCCGATGCCATCCTGCGTCTGATGGGCGGTAAACGCCAGGCCAGCGCGCAGATGGAATCCGACAACCCGGTGCCGGTTCCCGTTTCGGAAGGCGCATTTGTGGAAGAAGAACGCTATATGATCAACGGCGTCCTCTCTCTGGCGTCGCGTTCATTACGTGGCATTATGACGCCGCGGGGTGAAATTAGCTGGGTTGATGCCGACCTGAGCGTGGCGGAAATTCGCGAGCAGTTGCTTTCTTCACCTCACAGCCTGTTCCCGGTATGTCGCGGCGAACTGGACGAAATCATCGGTATTGTGCGTGCTAAAGAGCTGCTGGTGGCGCTGGAAGACGGTGTAGATGTGGCGGCGATTGCCTCTGCGTCTCCGGCTATCGTTGTCCCGGAAACGCTGGATCCAATCAATCTGTTAGGCGTTCTGCGCCGTGCCCGCGGCAGCTTTGTCATCGTCACTAACGAATTTGGTGTCGTGCAGGGGTTGGTTACCCCACTGGACGTGTTAGAAGCTATCGCCGGTGAGTTCCCGGATGCCGATGAAACCCCTGAAATTATTGCTGATGCAGGCGGTTGGTTGGTGAAAGGCGGTACCGATCTGCATGCGTTGCAGCAGGCGCTGGACGTAGATACGTTAGTGAATGAAGATGAAGACATCGCCACGGTGGCAGGTTTAGTCATTGCGGCTAACGGTCATATTCCACGCGTCGGCGATGTTATCGAGGTTGCGCCGCTGAGCATTACGATTGTCGAAGCGAATGACTATCGTGTGGATTTGGTTCGCATTGTTAAAGAACAACCCGCTCACGACGAAGACGAGTAATCGGGTTTAGCGAAACGGCATGACGGGCATACTGTGCCGCCCGTTATGCCGGGTGGGCGGCGGCGTGCTGCCCGCCAGCCATTTTGGAAAATCGCGCAACGGCATCGGCTTCGCATACAAAAAACCTTGCAATAAATGTACGCCGTGTCGGCGCAAATGCTGTGCCTGCGCCTGTGTCTCAACGCCTTCCGCCACCAGTTCAATATTCAGTTTTTTACCCAACGCAATAATGATGTCTGTGACGGTTGAATTCACAGCGTCTGTTCCAATCGCAGAAGTAAATGATTTATCAATCTTCAGCACATCCGGGCGGAGCTTTTCCAGCCAGGAGAGCGAGCTGTTGCCGGTGCCGAAATCATCAATTGCCAGCTTTACGCCCAGCCGATTTAATTCGCGCACTACCCGATAATCCACATCCAGTAACGCATCGCGTTCGGTGAGTTCGATAACCAACTGCTGAATAGGGTGCTGGCTGAACCAGTACTGGTTGAGATCTTTTAGCAGCGTACCATTACGAAAATGGCTGGCGGCAACATTAATTCCAATATGAAACTGGCTGCTCATCGGGAAAACGTGCCGCTGCTGAATGGTTTCTGCGATGACATGACGGGTAAGCGGCACAATCAGGTTGTGCTCCTCAGCGATGGGAATAAAAACTTCGGGAGAGATCCAACCCTGGCGCGGGTTATTCCAGCGTAAAAGGATTTCCACGCCCATGCATTGCTGGGTTTGCGCGTTGAGCAGCGGCTGGCAAAACAGCTCAAATTCCCGTGCCGCAAGGGCCAGATTGATCTCCCAGGAGAAGCTCATTCTGCTGGCGGTTGCCAGCCATGCCAGGTAGCCCACTAATAAACTCAGGATCACTGCCAGCGGAAGCTGTGTTGGCAGATGTTTAATCGCCAGTTCGCTGGCGCCAGGACCGGTGACGCTGATGGTAAAGGGGAAATGCTGCGATGAGAGCTGGTAGCGTTTTTCATTATTCAGTTCAGGGAGCGTATCGACAACACCTTGTCCGTATAGCAAATGGCGATTACCGACGGTTAAGCTGGCATTGGTGATTTGCGGCGGCTGGGGTTCAAGCAGCATCGACGACAATAAATCAATATTAACGATTTCCAGTACGCCATCTTCGCCATCGGCAGAGGATGGATACCATTGCGTCAGAATCGGACTGCCTTTAATCAGCGAATGGTCGGTAGACAGCAGTAGTTGCGGTTCCCGGCTGGGTAATTCAGGCTCCAGTTGACGAACAGGCACATTGCGATAACCAAAAATGCTGGAGCAATAAAGGATCCCGCTTTGAATCAGGCTGATAGAGCGTACCGTTTGTAGCCTGGCAGCATGTTTGCTCAGGGGTAAACGTGCAACTGAGCAGGGGAGACCAATCAACGGCAACAACATATCGCGTCCGGTCTGTAGGGGTAAAAGTATGTCATCCAACTCTTCAACGGCGTGGTTGGCAAAGGTGACGGTATTGTGATGATTTAAATTACGCTCCGAAATAAATCGGACAGCTAATGTGAGGATGAGCGTCAGTAGTGCACATAATGTGCAGACGATTAAGCGATTCCGGCGATAGTTTTTGATGATCCGTTGTGCTGTTTGCATGCGGGCCGCCCGATAAGCCGTTGGTCACAGAAGCCAACAGCAACAGAGCAAGTGTAGTGGGGAAAATTACAGTAGACGAAGGCGAGGGGGCAAAATCGCCCATCCGTCGCAGATGGGCGAAAATTAAGTATTAGTCACACTGAACTTTGATTGCCAGGCCACCGCGTGACGTTTCGCGGTATTTGGCATTCATGTCTTTACCTGTTTCGTACATGGTCTCAATGACTTTATCCAGCGAGACGCGCGGAGCGCTGGTACGGCGCATTGCCATACGCGCAGCGTTGATGGCCTTCACAGAAGCAATGGCATTACGTTCAATGCACGGAACCTGTACCTGGCCGGCAACCGGATCGCAGGTTAAGCCGAGGTTATGTTCCATACCGATTTCGGCAGCAACACACACTTGCTCAGGGCTTGCGCCTAACAGTTCAGCCAGACCAGCGGCAGCCATGGAGCAGGCTACGCCCACTTCACCCTGACAACCGACTTCTGCACCGGAGATAGACGCGTTCATTTTGTACAACGCGCCAATCGCGCCGGCAGCCAGGAAATAACGGGTGTAGATATCCGGGCTGACGGACTCGATGAAATGATCGTAATAGGCCAGTACCGCAGGCACGATTCCGCAGGCACCGTTGGTTGGCGCAGTCACTACGCGACCACCCGCGGCGTTTTCTTCGTTTACGGCCAGCGCGAACATGTTCACCCAGTCGATCACGTTCATCGGATCGTTGGACAGCTTATCACTGGAAACCAGCATACGACGCAAAGCTGAAGCACGACGAGGAACGCGCAGTGGACCCGGCAGTACGCCTTCGGTGTTCATACCGCGATCGATACAGGCCTGCATGGTCTGCCAGACGTTGCCAAAGTACTCTTCGATCTCTTTTTTACTGTGCAGAGCAAGTTCGTTCTGCATCGCCATACCAGAGAGAGACAGGCCGGTGGTGTTACAGTATTCCAGCATTTCAGTGGCGGATTTGAACGGATAAGGCACGCTGACCTCGCCCGCGGCATCCTGACCAAAATGTTCTTCATCAACGATGAATCCGCCGCCGATGGAGTAGTAAGTTTTGCTGTAAATGACGGTTTCGCCATTGTACGCATGGATCTGCATCCCGTTTTCATGCAGCGGCAGGTTGCCATTGTGAAAACGCATCCCGTCATTCTGCGGGAAATCCACTTCGTGCTGCCCCTGCGCAAGCAGCAGGCGTCCACGCGTTTCTACGTCGCGGATAAATCCGGGGATGCTGTCAATATCCACGGTAGCAGGTTCATTGCCTGCCAGACCCATAATAATGGCGATATCGGTGTGGTGACCTTTACCCGTGAGCGACAATGAACCATACACGTCGACGGCGACACGAGTAACGCTGTCCAGTAATCCTTTTTCGACCAGGTCATCGACGAACTGTTTACCCGCCTTCATAGGCCCTACGGTATGGGAAGATGAGGGACCAATCCCCACCTTAAACATGTCGAATAGACTAATCACGATAATACTCCTACAGGGCGACTGGGGTTTCCAGTAACGATGTTATAACTGCGCATAGTGTAAGAGGGAACGCGGCGATCGGCTTAACTATTCACATGAATTAAACTAATAGATAACCGCGGTTTTACTAATGTTGTGACCTGAGTTTCAAGTTGTCTATGGAGCGCGTAAAGATAAGTATAGTCAGGGCTTGACGCCAATTTGCAGCGCCAGCTCACGAATTATTCCGGCGGTCATTCCCCAGACGAAATATTGCTCATACCAGGAAAGCCATACACGATGTGAATCGCCGCGGCGGTAGATATCCAACGGGTGATAACGACCTAAATGCAGGGCCTGCGCCAGCGGCATTTCGAACACGGCGGAAACTTCGTCTTCACTTGCGCGATACGGCAAATTTGGCGGGATAATCCCTACCACCGGTGTGACCTGGAAGCCGGTCACGCTGTCGACCGGTGGCAGAACGCCAATCACCTCAACGCAAGAAGGGGGGATCGCCACTTCTTCCTGCGCTTCGCGAAGGGCGGCGGCAATCAACGAGGCGTCGCTGCTATCCACCGCGCCGCCGGGAAAGGCGACCTGTCCGGCGTGCTTGCGCAGATGAACGGATCGCTGGGTTAACAGCAACCCAGGCTGCGCACGACGTACGACAGGGATCAGTACGGCGGCCTGGCGCTGGTTTAACGCGGCATGGTTGACCTGCGGGCGCAGGAGTTGGAAGCGCGATAAAAAAACATCAAGCGTCAGGCTGCTGTATTCCACGTCTCAGTTCTCCAGTTGGTGCAAAATACGATTCACTTTATCAAACGTTTCCTGATACTCCGCGTCTTCCTGACTGTCCGCCACAATGCCACCGCCAGCGGAACAATAAATTTGTCCGTCTGTGGCCGTCAGCGTGCGAATGGTGATGCTGGTATCCATATTGCCGCAAAAGCTCAGATAACCAATGCTGCCGCACCAGGCGTTGCGTCTTTGCGGCTCCAGTTCGTCAATAATTTCCATCGCCCGCACTTTCGGCGCACCGGTAATAGAGCCGCCAGGGAAGGCGGCGCGCAGCAGGTCGGTGGCGTGTAATGACTCTGGCAGACGCGCGGTAATGGTGCTGACCAAATGATGAACAGCAGGGAACGGTTCGACCACAAACAGCTCCGGAACCTGTACCGAACCCGGTTCAGCAACGCGGCCAATATCATTACGCATCAAATCGACGATCATCAGGTTCTCCGCACGATCCTTCGGCGAGTTCGCCAGCCTCCGGGCCTGCTCTCGATCGGCATCGGTATCTTCAAGCCTCGGTAGCGTGCCTTTAATCGGACGCGTCTGGATGTGCTGGTTTTCCAGCAGAATAAATCGTTCCGGCGAAAGGCTGAGGATTGCGCCTTCCTCAAGACGAATAAACGCGCTAAACGGGGCGCGGTTGGCGCGATTGAGTCTGACAAATGCCTGCCACTCATCGCCCTGATAATGCGCCTGAAAACGTTGGGCAAGGTTGACCTGATAGCAGTCGCCGCTGTGCAGATAGCGCTGTACCTGGCGGAATTTTACGCCGTACTGGGCACGGCTCATATTGGACTGCCACGCCGAGGTTAATGTAAATGGCTCACCTATTGATGATTGTTGCGCGTTGAGCCATTGCAGCCGCGCTTCAACATCGGTATGGCTGAGCAGGGATACGGTCTGCAACTGATGATCGACAATCAGCGCCCAGTCGTAAATGCCTATCGCCATATCCGCAAGTGCAATATCGCGCCCGGCAATAGCGGGCAGAGATTCAAAGCGTCGGCCAAGATCGTAGCCAAACAGGCCTAACGCGCCGCCCTGAAACGGCAGGTCCGGGTGATAATCAGGGGTGATCTTGCGTGCGCTAAGAACTGACTGCAATACCGTCATCGGATCATCAAGCGTGCGTACGGTGGCGTGTCCGTCATCCACAACGGTCTCTTCAGCCTGCGTAACCAACGTGGCGACTGGGTCAGCCACCAGAATATCAAAGCGGCTATGCGGATGGTCGGCGTGACCAGAATGCAACAGCATCGCCCAGGGCAGATGGCTTAAGGTCGAAAAATAGCGTTCAGCGGCGTCCTGACGCCAGGGTAATGTGATTACTGCGGGAGATAACGTCTTCATCAGTCCTGACTCGTTGCTACGCTACTGGCTAACTGCGCGGTAGCATGAAATAATTAGCGCAGACAATTTAGCAGGAGTTAACAATGTTTGCAGGTTTACCTTCACTCAGTCATGAGCAGCAGCAAAAAGCGGTAGAGCGTATTCAGGAGCTGATGTCGCAGGGGATGAGCAGCGGACAAGCCATTGCTCTGGTTGCTGAAGAGTTACGCGCCAGCCATACCGGCGAGCGGATTGTGGCGCGTTTTGAAGACGAAGACGAGTAACGCCGCTTATACCGCAGCGATAATCTTGATCTCAACTTTATATTTCGGGTTCATCAACCCGGCCTGAACGGTACAACGTACCGGCGCGTGACCCGCAACAACCCACGCGTCCCAGGCTTTGTTCATGGCGGCAAAGTCACTTTTGTCTGCCAGAAAAAGGGTGGCATCAAGAATACGTGACTTGTTGCTGCCCTGTTTTTCCAGCACCGCATCAATTTGCGCCAGCGTATTTGCCGTTTGTTCAAAGGCGTCTGCATCCAGATTTTCCGGCACGCCGGTGTAATACAGCGTGTTGTTGTGGATTACCACGTCGGACCAACGCGCTTCGGCATCAATGCGCACAATCGTCATAAATCATTCCTCATTTACGGGTTTTCAAATAGCTTTGGGTTGCGCCAAGACTGCCATAATGTTGTGCCCACGTCACCTCTTCAACTGGCGAAAGAGCCGCTGGCCTGACATAATCCCTGTTCAAATGAACAGGGGGCAGTGTGACGGACGATTTTGCAGCAGACGGTCAGTTGGCTAAAGCGATACCCGGTTTTAAACCGCGTGAACCACAGCGGCAGATGGCTTTCGCAGTCAGTCATGCTATCGAACAATCACAGCCGCTTGTTGTAGAAGCCGGAACCGGAACGGGTAAAACCTACGCTTATCTTGCCCCTGCGCTGCGTGCCGGAAAGAAGGTGATTGTCTCCACGGGCTCGAAGGCGTTACAGGATCAGCTTTACAGCCGGGATTTACCCACCGTGGCGAAAGCGCTGGAGTTCACCGGTAAACTGGCGCTGCTGAAAGGGCGTTCAAATTATCTGTGCCTTGAGCGTCTCGAACAACAGGCGCTGGCGGGCGGCGACCTGCCGGTGCAAACTTTGAGCGACGTCATCCTTCTGCGCTCATGGTCAAATCAAACCCTTGATGGCGACATCAGCACCTGCGTTAGCGTGGCTGAAGACTCTCAGGCCTGGCCGCTGGTGACCAGCACTAACGACAATTGTCTTGGCAGCGACTGCCCGCTGTATAAAGAGTGCTTTGTCGTTAAAGCGCGCAAAAAAGCAATGGATGCAGATGTGGTTGTGGTAAACCACCATCTGTTTCTCGCTGACATGGTGGTGAAGGAGAGTGGGTTTGGCGAGCTGATCCCTGAAGCGGAGGTGATGATCTTCGATGAAGCGCACCAGTTACCGGATATTGCCAGCCAGTACTTTGGTCAATCGCTCTCCAGTCGCCAACTGCTGGATCTGGCGAAAGATATCACCATTGCCTATCGCACCGAGCTGAAAGACACTCAGCAACTGCAAAAATGCGCCGACCGCCTGGCGCAAAGCGCTCAGGACTTCCGCCTACAGCTTGGCGAGCCGGGCTATCGCGGAAACCTGCGGGAACTGTTGGCTGACCAGCGTGTACAACGCGCGTTTTTGTTGCTCGATGACACGCTGGAGCTGTGTTACGACGTGGCGAAACTGTCCCTCGGACGTTCGGCCTTGCTGGATGCCGCGTTTGAACGCGCCACGCTTTACCGCGCTCGTCTGAAGCGCCTGAAAGAGATCAACCAGCCGGGCTTCAGCTACTGGTATGAATGCACCTCCCGCCATTTCACCCTTGCGCTGACGCCGCTCACGGTGGCGGATAAATTTAAAGAAGTGATGGAACAAAAGCCGGGCTGCTGGATTTTTACCTCCGCGACGCTGTCGGTAAACGATGATCTTCACCACTTCACCGCGCGGCTGGGTATTGAAGATGCCGAGTCGATGCTGCTGCCAAGTCCATTTGATTACACCCGCCAGGCGCTGCTGTGCGTGCCGCGTAATCTCCCGCAAACCAATCAGCCGGGGGCTGCGCGTCAGTTGGCATCCATGCTGCGTCCCATTATCGAAGCGAATAACGGTCGCTGCTTTATGCTGTGTACCTCACACGCGATGATGCGCGATCTGGCTGAACAATTCCGCGCCACCATGACGCTCCCTGTACTGCTGCAGGGCGAAACCAGCAAGGGACAACTGCTACAGCAATTTGTCAGCGCAGGTAATGCGTTACTGGTTGCCACCAGCAGCTTCTGGGAAGGCGTGGACGTGCGCGGCGATACGCTGTCGCTGGTAATTATCGATAAACTACCGTTCACCTCGCCGGACGACCCGCTGTTAAAAGCACGGATGGAGGACTGTCGTTTGCGCGGCGGCGATCCGTTTGAAGACGTTCAGTTGCCGGATGCGGTCATCACCCTGAAACAGGGGGTGGGCCGTTTGATTCGTGACGCCGACGATCGCGGGGTGCTGGTGATTTGCGACAATCGTCTGGTGATGCGGCCTTACGGCGCCACCTTCCTGGCGAGCCTTCCTCCTGCGCCGCGTACGCGTGACATTGCTCGCGCTGTTCGCTTTCTTGCCATACCAACGACTGAGTAATTTGTAACGGAGTGTGGTAAGATGCGCGCCAAATTTATTTGACCTGATCATAAACACCCATGCGAATTCTGGCTATCGATACCGCCACAGAGGCGTGCTCTGTTGCCCTGTGGAATGACGGTACTGTCAAGGCTCATTTCGAGCTTTGCCCACGAGAACACACCCAACGAATTTTACCGATGGTCCAGGAAATCCTGGCCGCTGGCGATCTCACGTTAACCGATATCGACGCCCTGGCGTTTGGTCGCGGTCCCGGCAGTTTCACCGGCGTACGTATTGGGATTGGCATTGCTCAGGGGCTGGCGTTAGGCGCGAATTTACCCATGATCGGCGTCTCCACCCTGGCGACAATGGCGCAGGGAGCCTGGCGTAAGTCGGGTTCGACCCGCGTACTGGCTGCAATTGACGCGCGAATGGGCGAAGTCTACTGGGCTGAATACCAGCGTGATGACAACGGAAACTGGCGCGGCGAAGAAACCGAAGCGGTGTTAACCCCCGAGCAGGTGCATGAGCGTTTACTGCAGCTGTCTGGCGAGTGGGTAACGGTCGGCACGGGCTGGCCTGCGTGGCCTGAACTTGGCAAAGATAGCGGTCTGATGCTCCGCGATGGCGACGTTTTGCTTCCAGCGGCTGAAGATATGCTGCCTGTTGCCACGCAAATGCTGGCTGCCGGTAACACCGTGGCGGTTGAACATGCTGAACCGGTTTATTTACGTAACACCGTCGCGTGGAAGAAACTTCCCGGTAAAGAATGAATCTTAGTAGTACATCCCCGGTTAATTCGCGCAGGCGTCAGTACGCAACATGGTGAACAGGCCGGGGCAGAAGCTAAGAAAAGGGAGTCGCAATATGGCGGTGCAAAAGCAGTTCTTGAAAGGTGTGTTGGCGGGAGCATTAGCGTTAATGCTTAGCGGCTGCGTCACCATCCCGGATGCAATTAAAGGTTCGAGCCCAACGCCGCAGCAGGATCTGGTGCGGGTAATGAATGCGCCGCAGCTGTATGTCGGTCAGGAGGCGCGTTTCGGCGGCAAAGTGGTGGATATTCAGAACCAGCAGGGGAAATCTCGTCTGGAAATAGCCACCGTTCCTCTTGATAGCGGAGCGCGACCCGTGCTGGGCGAAGCCTCCCGCGGGCGGATATATGCTGATGTAAATGGCTTCCTCGACCCGGTGGACTTTCGCGGGCAACTGGTTACCGTCGTCGGTCCGATTAGCGGTACGGTGGACGGAAAAATCGGTAATACGCCGTATAAATTTATGCTGATGCAGGTAACCGGTTATAAACGCTGGCATATTACTCAGCAAATTGTTATGCCGCCTCAGCCTATCGACCCCTGGTTCTACGGTGCGCGTGGCTGGCCTTACGGTGGCTACGGCGGATGGGGATGGTACAATCCCGGCCCGGCACAGGTTCAGACCATAGTAACTGAGTAACTCTTTGTATTATTGGTAAAAGAAACAGCGGCTCGTCCGCTGTTTCTGCATTAACGTGGATATAAGAAAAATAAATAGTGACGTGCTTCGCAACCTTGTCGTTGTGTAATAAACAAACTGGTACGCTGAGTTAATATTATGTTAACAGTTTGTTTATTGCCTGGGGTTGTGATGACGACGAATACGCATTTTAGAGGTGATGTATTGAAAAAGGTTTGGCTTAACCGTTATCCCGCTGGTGTTCCTGCGGAGATCAATCCTGACCGTTATCAATCCCTGGTGGAACTCTTTGAACACTCAGTAAGACGGTATGCCGATCAGCCCGCGTTCGTAAACATGGGGGAGGTGATGACCTTCCGCAAGCTTGAAGAGCGGAGCCGGGCATTTGCGGCCTATTTACAACAAGGCCTGGGGCTGAAAAAGGGCGATCGCGTCGCGCTGATGATGCCGAACCTGCTGCAATATCCGGTCGCACTGTTTGGGATTTTACGTGCCGGCATGATCGTCGTGAACGTTAACCCGCTTTACACGCCTCGCGAGCTGGAACATCAGCTTAATGACAGCGGCGCGTCGGCGATTGTCATCGTGTCCAACTTTGCTCACACGTTGGAAAAAGTGGTCGACAAAACGTCGGTACAACACGTGATCCTGACGCGTATGGGCGATCAGCTGTCGACCGCAAAAGGGACGCTGGTCAACTTTGTCGTCAAGTATATCAAACGGCTGGTGCCGAAATATAACCTGCCGGATGCCATCTCGTTTCGCAGTGCGCTGCAAAACGGTTATCGCATGCAGTATGTGAAACCCGAAGTTGTGTCGGAAGATCTGGCGTTCCTGCAATATACCGGCGGGACAACCGGCGTGGCGAAAGGCGCGATGCTCACGCACCGCAACATGCTGGCTAACCTGGAGCAGGTTAACGCCACCTACGGCCCGTTGCTGCATCCGGGCAAAGAACTGGTGGTAACGGCTCTACCGCTGTATCACATTTTTGCGCTGACGATGAATTGCCTGCTGTTTATTGAGCTGGGTGGTCAAAACCTGCTGATTACTAACCCGCGTGATATCCCAGGACTGGTCAAAGAGCTGGCGAAGTATCCGTTTACCGCGATGACCGGCGTCAATACGCTGTTTAACGCGCTGCTGAATAACAAAGAGTTTCAGCAACTGGATTTCTCGTCACTGCACCTTTCAGCAGGCGGCGGCATGCCGGTTCAACAAGCGGTAGCTGAACGTTGGGTGAAGCTGACGGGGCAGTATCTGCTGGAAGGCTATGGTCTGACGGAGTGCGCCCCGCTGGTGAGCGTCAACCCTCACGATATCGACTACCATAGCGGCAGTATCGGGTTACCGGTTCCTTCCACCGAGGTCAAACTGGTGGATGACGACGACAACGAAGTGCCGCCGGGAGAACCGGGCGAACTGTGCGTGAAAGGTCCGCAGGTGATGCTGGGCTACTGGCAGCGACCAGACGCCACTGACGAAATCGTCAAAGATGGCTGGCTGCACACTGGCGATATTGCGGTGATGGATGACGAAGGCTTCCTGCGTATTGTCGATCGTAAGAAAGATATGATCCTGGTCTCCGGCTTTAACGTTTATCCGAACGAAATTGAAGACGTGGTTATGCAACATCCTGGTGTGCAGGAAGTAGCTGCAGTTGGCGTTCCGTCCGGCAGCAGCGGTGAAGCGGTGAAAATTTTCGTGGTGAAGAAAGACGCCTCGTTAACCGATGAAGCGCTGGTTACTTTCTGTCGTCGTCACCTGACGGGCTATAAAGTACCGAAGCTGGTTGAGTTTCGCGATGAGTTGCCGAAATCTAACGTCGGTAAAATTTTGCGACGAGAATTACGTGACGAAGCGCGCGCCAAAGTGGACAATAAAGGCTGAGCGTTAAGTCAGCCAGCAGAAAACGCCGGGTAATCCGGCGTTTTTTTTGGCGTAAACCTAAGAGAGCACGATTTGAATTATCAAATGATCACCACGGACGACGCGTTGGCCACGCTGTGCGAAGCCGTCCGTGAATTTCCGGCGATAGCCCTGGATACCGAATTTGTTCGCACACGTACCTATTATCCGCAGTTGGGGTTGATCCAGCTGTTTGATGGCAAACACGTTGCTCTGATTGATCCGCAGGGGATCACCGACTGGTCGCCATTGCGCGATATTCTGCGTGATACCGCCATCACCAAATTCCTGCATGCGGGCAGTGAAGACCTGGAAGTGTTCCTCAACGCTTTTGGCGAACTTCCGCAGCCGTTAATTGACACACAAATTCTGGCCGCTTTTTGCGGTCGTCCGCTGTCGTGGGGCTTTGCCGCGATGGTGGAAGAGTTTACGGGCGTGGCGCTCGACAAAAGCGAGTCGCGTACCGACTGGCTGGCCAGACCGCTGACCGAACGTCAGTGCGAATATGCGGCGGCTGACGTCTGGTATCTGTTACCGATCACCTCAAAGCTGATGGCTGAAACTGAAACCAGCGGTTGGCTGCCAGCCGCGCTGGACGAATGCCGCTTGATGCAACAGCGTCGCCAGGAGATTCTGGCACCTGAAGATGCCTGGCGCGACATCACCAACGCCTGGCAACTGCGTACCCGTCAGTTAGCCTGCCTGCAACTGCTTGCCGACTGGCGGCTGCGTAAAGCGCGCGAGCGCGATCTGGCGGTAAACTTCGTGGTGCGTGAAGAACATCTGTGGGCGGTGGCACGTTATATGCCGGGCAGCCTGGGTGAACTGGATAGCCTGGGTCTTTCCGGAAGCGAAATTCGCTTCCACGGCAAAACGCTGATCTCGCTGGTAGAAAAGGCCCAGGCTTTACCGGAAGAGTCGCTGCCGCAGCCGCTACTGAATTTGATGGATATGCCAGGATATCGCAAGGCGTTCAAAGCCATCAAGGCGCTGGTTGCCGAAGTGAGTGCGGAACAAAATCTTAGCATCGAACTGTTGGCTTCCCGCCGTCAGATCAACCAGTTGCTCAACTGGCACTGGAAATTAAAGCCGCAGCAGACCCTGCCGGAGCTGGTTTCCGGCTGGCGTGGCGAACTGATGTCCGATCGTCTCAACGCGCTACTGCAGGAATATCCGCAGTAAGTCACCAGACTCGCCGGGTCGCGCCATTGCTGACCCGGCCTGCGAACGCTACAAATCAAGTACCAGGCGCTTACCTTTGGCGCGAGAGCAGCAAATGAGCATGCTCTGCTGGCTGGCTTTTTCGTCGTCGCTAAAGTATTGATCGCGGTGATCCGCTTCCCCTTCAAGAATCGTTGTTTCGCAGGTGCCGCACACGCCTTCCCGGCACAGACACTCAACGCGTGCAGCTTTGTTATTTTCGATAACCTGCAAAATGGTCATCTCTTCCGGAACCACAAACTCGCGCCCGGAACGCGCCAGCACCAGGGTGAAGGCGTCGCCGCTTTTATCTTCCAGCGCAAATTGTTCGAAATGTAGCGTATTGCTATCCAGCCCATGGCGGGAAGCCGCTTCTCTGACGGCATCGTTGAGCACCGCTGGGCCACAGGTATAAATATGCGTGCCGGGTTTAACATCGGCCAGCAGGCGTGCTAAATCAAGGCGGGTGCCGGCGCTTTAGAGGTGCAGATGAATGCGACCGGCGCTGGGGTACTGCAGGAGTTCGTCATGAAATGCGCAGTTGTCCAGGCTGGGAGAGCAATAATGTAGCTGCCATTCTGCCTGAGAGTGTTCCAGCTCCGGGATCTGCGATAAAAACGGTGTGATGCCGATACCTCCGGCAATCAACAGATGTTGTTGTGCCTGAGGGGCGAGGGCGAACAGATTGTTTGGCGTGGAGATCGTGAGCGTGTCGCCGGGTTTCACCTTTTGATGCAGATATCGCGAGCCGCCTTTGGACGCCTCCTCCAGTCGTACGGCGATTTGCCAGGCGCTGGTATCGAAGGGTGAACTCATCAGCGAGTACGCATTGCTGTATAGGTTCTCGCCATCGCGCATCTGTACGATGATATGGCTGCCACCCTGAAACGCAGGCAACGGCTGGCCTGAGGTCGCCATTAGGGTGAAGCGTTTTACCTGCGCGGTAATGGTCTCAATCCGACTGACCCGGACTTCTTGCATTTGATAATCAGACATTGCGGCACTCCCTAAAAAATCTGTCCGGCGCGGTTCAACGACGCGCCGGTGTCTGTCGTTACAGCCCCGGGTTATTCCTGAAACACCTGCGCGACCAGATTATGGAAATGGGCAATGCCATGCTCGGAGATGCCGCTGCCGCTGGTGTCCGCCATAATGCGGCCCTGACCGCGATACCCGCGCGATTTCAGCCCCTTTTGCACGCTTTCAACCAGACGTAAATCTTCAGGACGAAAGACGTTGCGATACCATTCGATCAGTTGTTTCTGCTCTTCGGTCAGCTCTTCGTTGGTGAAGTAAATGTCATAGTTTTGCAGCGTGGTTTCCGCATCCACCGGGAATTCGTAGATAACGGTCATCATGCCTTTGATTGGCGTGACGTTGAGCATGGTGCATGGCCACAGCCAGAAACCGTGGAAGGCGGCATCAACACCTTCTTCGAACTTAAATGACTGCTCTGACGGTTTGGCGAAACCGTGTTGCAGCGTCCAGTTGCCGTGCATGGTGTGCCAGTAACGGTCAACCTGAACCGAGTCGGAAAAACCTGGGTGGGCCGGGCCGCAGTGGTAGCACTCCAGATAGTTGTCGACAATATTCTTCCAGTTTGCCGGGGTACGGGTCGTAAAGCGCGCCGCCAGTTTCAGATCATGCACGTCAGGGCAGGCTTCGATAACTTTGTCTGCAAGACCAGGGAGTTGTTCTTCTACGCTGCCTGCGTTCGGATCCATGTTGATAAACACGAATCCGGCATACTCTTCCAGACGTACAGGGGTAAGGTGCGCTTTTTCGCTGTCGAAGTTGGCGACATTTTCGCAGTTACGCGCATGCGCCAGATTGCCGTCAAGTTTGAACGCCCATGCGTGGTAAGGGCAGGTAATTACATTTTTCGCTTTCCCTTCGCCGCTCAACAGCTGATGACCGCGATGCGGACAAACGTTGTAGAACGCGCGCAGCACGTTATCGCGACCCCGTACCAGCACGATGTTCTCGCCAATCACTTCACGGGTAACATAATCATTGGGCTTTGCCAGCTCGCTACTGTGGGCGACGCAAATCCAGCTTTTAGCAAACACTTTCTCTTGTTCGTGCTCGAAGGCCTGATGGTCGGTATAAAACCGGGCAGGGATAGTCCAGGCGTCCTGCGGGTTGGCACAGAAATTTTGCGGCAGAATAAACTCAGGGCTTAGATTGCTCATTGGAATACCTTTTAATTTGTGAGTAAGAGGGTTTTATACTGGCGCTTAATTGTCGCCTTTGAGTAATGTCCCGGCCGTTGGCGCAACGGGGGCGTTAACTGGCGTTTCGGGAAGATGACTTTCAATTTGATGCGCAGGAACGTGGGCATAGTCCTGCCGTACCCAGCGAAGAAAACCGCCGACTTTCACCAACAGAATGGCGAGGAAGGGAAGTGCGGTCAGAACCACCGTGGTCTTCATGGTTTCCAGGGATGCGCCGGTGAATAAAATCGATAAGGGGATCAGGGTGATGACCACGCACCAGAACAGTCGTAAGCTACGCTGCGGATCTTCCCCTTCCTGCAGGTTACGCGTGCTGGTGGCGGCCATGGTATAGGCGACGGCATCCATGTGCGAGGCAAGGAAAATAATCATGATCGCCAGATACGCCACCAGGAATAGTTTCCCGGCTGGCAACGACATCAACACTTGCTGTACGGCCGTTTCACCGCCCAGTGTCGCCATAACCTGCGGTACGTCGATCACACCGTTCACAAACTGGTGGATTGAGTAGCTTTCCATCACGCCGAAGAAGAACCAGCAGCCAACGGTACTACCGAGGATTAACGCCCAGATAACCTCTTTGATTTTGCGACCACGGGATACGCGAGTGACAAACATTGCCACGCCTGGGGTGTAGGAGATCCACCACAGCCAGTAGAACACCGTCCAGTTGCGGGTGAACTCACCGTTGCCAAGTGGATCGGTGAACAGGCTCATCTGCAAAAAGTTTTGTGTCGTCAGACCAATGGCGTTGATGATGTTATTGGTGATAAATTCGGTCGGGCCGACGATCAGCACCAGCAGCGGCAGTAAGAATGCCCCCCAGCCGACCATTTTGCTCAGACGTTGCAAACCGTTATTGATGCCAATCCAGGAGCTCATGCAGAAAATGCCGCCAGAGAACAGGATCACAAACGCCTGCATGGTGAAGTTATCCGGCAAACCCGTGAGGGCAGATAAACCGCGGGTAAAGGTGGCGGCGGTGACAACCAGAGAGATGGTTAACGCGCCAACTGTTGCGATCAGGAACATCAAATCAACCAGGCGACCCCACACGCCCTGCGGATGGACGCCGGTGATAGCGGCAATAATTCCGGACAGGCTCAGCCCTTTGTTTTTACGCACATGAAAGTGGTAGGCCATTGTTAGTGAGGCCAGGGTATAAGTCGCCCAGGCGCTGATCCCCCAATGGAAAAAGGAGTAGGGTAAGCTATATTCCAGCGCTTTTTGCGAATGCGGCGCGATATTCAGACCCGGAGTCTGGTAATAATAGGCCCACTCAGCAACACCCCAATAGAGTGTTGAGGAGCCTAATCCGGCACATATAAACATAAACAGCCAGGACAGCGTGCTGTATTCCGCTTTCCCTTCACCCAGACGAATGTTGCCGTATTTGCTGGTAGCCAGCCAGACGACCAGACCCATCGCCATCAGAACGAGGATCTGCACGGCGGAACCCAGCATCCGGGTAACTCCGTTAAAAAGGGTATTTGCGACTTGTGCAGACTGCTGAGGGAAGAGACTAAGCGTGGCGGCGATGAAAAGAATAGCCACCAGGCTGATGGCTATCAGCGGCATGTCTTTTTTCTTTACGTTGCTCAACATGGGATCTCCTGGGCACAGTTGCCCGCGTATGGCATTAGCCTGTCGTTGTTATCATGCTGTAGGGAATCAGTGATTTTGTATTTAACAATTTTATTATTTGTTCTTTACATGAATTAAACAATTGCCCGATGCGTGAAGCAATAAAACACGGAACGGAAATAATAAAAGGTGAATTGGCGCAGGTTATTGGCGGCATAAAACGCATAAAAAAGCCGCGTCAGTGACGCGGCTCATATTTCGTGGTTTGACCTCTAACGCAGTGCCTGAGCGATGGCTTCACCTACCTGTTGGGTGGTGGCGTTGCCTTTCATATCTGGCGTTTTCGGGCCGCTGGCAATGACCTGCTCAATTGCCGCCAGAATACCGTCGTGGGCGGCTTTATAGTTGGCATCACCGTTGCCAAGGAAGTCGAGCATCATGGCGCCAGCCCAGATAGTCGCAATAGGGTTGGCGATATTCTTGCCGTAGATATCGGGGGCCGAACCGTGTACCGGCTCGAACAGCGACGGGAAGGTGCGCTCCGGATTTAAGTTGGCAGAAGGCGCAATGCCAATCGTTCCGGTACAGGCCGGGCCAAGATCGGAGAGGATGTCGCCAAACAGGTTGGAGGCAACCACGACGTCAAAACGCTCCGGCTGCATCACAAAGCGGGCGCACAATATATCGATATGCTGTTTATCCCAGCGGATCTCGGGATAGTTAGCCGCCATTGCTTCCACGCGTTCGTCCCAGTAAGGCATGCTGATGGCCAGGCCGTTCGATTTGGTTGCTGAGGTCAGGGTTTTGCGTGGGCGGTTTTGCGCCAACTCGAAAGCGTAACGCAAGATACGATCCACGCCACGACGGGTGAAGACCGATTCCTGGATAACCACTTCGTGTTCGGTACCTTCGCTCACACGTCCGCCGAGGGCAGAGTATTCTCCCTCAGTGTTTTCGCGTACGACGTAGAAATCAATGTCGCCTGGCTGCTTGCCAGCCAGTGGGCAAGGGACGCCCGGAAACAGGCGCACCGGGCGCAGGTTGACGTACTGGTCGAATTCGCGACGAAACTTAAGCAGCGAACCCCATAATGAGATGTGGTCAGGCACGGTGTCCGGCCAGCCAACCGCGCCAAAATAGATAGCATCAAAGGATTGCAGCTGCTCATGCCAGTCATCCGGCATCATCTTGCCGTGATGGGCGTAGTATTCGCAGCTGGCCCATTCCATTTGCTCAAAGCTGAGCGACAACCCCCAACGCTCGGCGGCTGCCTGCAACACATGAATGCCCTCAGGCAGAACTTCTTTACCAATGCCATCTCCGGGGATAGCGGCGATACGCCAGGTTTTCTTCATAGCAGCTCTCACTTGTACGCCATCAAAATTGACTTTCCCCTTATCCTATAATTGACTGATTAATAGTTAATCCCCCTAACTGGTGAAACATAAAACACAGATCATGAATAATCTTCCGCTGCTAAATGATTTACGCGTCTTTATGCTGGTTGCCCGTCGTGCAGGATTTGCCGCCGTTGCCGAAGAGCTGGGCGTCTCACCGGCTTTTATCAGTAAGCGCGTTGCCCTGCTGGAGCAAACGCTGAATGTAGTGCTGCTGCACCGGACAACGCGGCGCGTAACCATCACGGAAGAGGGGGAGCGGATCTACGAATGGGCGCAGCGGATCCTGCAGGATGTCGATCAGATGATGGATGAGCTATCAGATGCCAGGCAGATCCCGCAGGGGATGCTACGTATTATTAGTAGCTTTGGTTTTGGCCGCCGGGTGGTGGCTCCGGCGCTGTCTGCGCTGGCAAAAGAGTATCCGCAATTAGAACTGCGGTTCGATGTTGAAGACCGCCTGGTGGATATGGTGAATGAGGGCGTCGATCTTGATATTCGTATCGGGGATGATATCGCGCCGAACCTGATTGCCCGCAAGCTGGCGACTAACTACCGTATTCTGTGCGCCTCGCCGGAATTTGTGAGGCAGCATGGGACGCCGAAGCAACTCAACGATCTCTCCACTTTTCCTTGTCTGGTCATCAAAGAGCGCGACCATCCGTTTGGTATCTGGCAAATGCGCAATAAAGAGGGCGCGCATTCGATTAAAGTTACGGGGCCTTTGTCGTCTAATCATGGCGAAGTGGTACATCAGTGGTGCCTTGATGGGCAGGGAATAGCTCTGCGGTCATGGTGGGACGTTTGCGACAACATTGCCAGCGGCAATCTGATACACATATTGCCCGAGTATTATCAACCAGCAAATATTTGGGCGGTTTATGTTTCCCGGCTGGCGACGTCGGCAAAAATCCGTATTACGGTTGAGTATTTGCGCCGCTATTTTACCGAAAACTATCCAAAGTTTACTTTGGAATAAAGGTGCAGCAGCCTGGCAAGAAACAGAAAATAAAAAAGGCAGAATAATCTGCCTTTTTTGTAACGATGACTCTCTGAGCAAAGCCGTTATTTAGATTCTTCGGCTTCAGGTAATGTCACGTTCAGTTCGAGGATAGAAATATCGCCGTCTTTTTGCTCAAGCTGTACGGTGACCATTTCAGGATCAATTTGTACATACTTGCAGATAACCTCGAGAATATCTTTCCTCAACTGCGGTAAATAATGTGGCTCGGCGTCACTACGACGGCGTTCCGCAACAATAATCTGCAGTCGCTCTTTAGCGATGTTCGCTGTGCTCTTTTTCCGCGAGAGAAAAAAATCCAGTAATGCCATAACTTATCCTCCGAACAGGCGTTTGAGGAAACCTTTCTTCTCTTCTTCAATGAAGCGGAAAGGACGTTCTTCTCCCAACAGACGGTCTACGGTATCAGCATAGGCTTTACCGGCATCGGCATTGATGTCGAGAATAACCGGCTCACCCTGGTTAGACGCGCGCAGGACTGACTGATCTTCAGGAATCACGCCAACCAGCTTGATTCGCAGAATTTCCAGTACGTCTTCCATGCTCAGCATGTCACCTTTATTTACGCGGCCAGGGTTGTAGCGCGTCAGCAACAAATGCTCTTTAATCGGATCTTCACCGTTTTCCGCACGACGAGATTTCGACGCCAGAATACCCAGAATACGGTCAGAGTCACGTACAGAGGAAACTTCCGGGTTAGTGGTGATAATCGCTTCATCGGCAAAATACAGGGCCATCAGCGCACCGGTTTCAATACCCGCCGGGGAGTCGCAGACGATGAAGTCGAATTCCATCGTTTTCAGGTCGTCCAGAACTTTCGCGACGCCTTCACGCGTCAGCGCGTCTTTATCGCGAGTCTGTGAGGCCGGAAGAATAAAGAGATTTTCGGTACGCTTATCTTTGATTAACGCCTGATTTAACGACGCATCGCCCTGAATAACGTTGACGAAGTCATAAACGACGCGGCGTTCACAACCCATAATCAGATCAAGGTTACGCAGGCCGATATCAAAATCAATAACGACAGTTTTCTTTCCCTTCTGGGCCAAACCTGTAGCGATGGCCGCGCTGGAGGTGGTTTTGCCAACGCCCCCTTTACCCGAAGTAACAACAATAATGCGTGCCATAGAAATTCCTTGTTAAAAAGGGATCAATTCAACGGTTGAACTGTCAAAGCGTTCTCTGCTAATTGCAGACGGGCCGCTTTGCCATAAAATTCTGCTGGGATTTTATCACTCAGCCAATAAACACCTGCGATAGACACCAGTTCTGCCGTCAGATGGGTACAAAAAATTTGCGCTTCCCGATCGCCGCTTGCGCCTGCCAGCGCACGGCCTCTCATCATGCCATAAACATGAATATTACCATCAGCGATAAGCTCTGCGCCTGCACTGACGTGGCTTGTAACAATCAGATCACATTGTGGAGCATAAATGCGCTGACCGGAACGAACCGGCACATTTATTAATCGTGTTTTTGTGATGGGAGTAACGTTTTGCGGCGGAGCAACGGGAGCCGGGGTCTCAACAGGCGCAGAACGAATAGCTTTTTCTTTACCTTCAGTCAGTAAAGGAAGGCCCATTTCGTCGATTTCAGCCTTGAGTCTGGCGTCTTTGCATCCGCTAACGCCAATAATGCGCAATCCGGTAGACGTAACAACTTTCTGCAGCGCTGACCAGTTGACCGGGCTTTCAAGACCACTCACGTTAACCACCACGGGAGCATGTTTTAAAAAAGCCGGCGCCTGCGCGATTTTGTCTTCCAACGCCTGACGAATAACCTCGGGTTCTGCTTCATGTAAATGAACCACTGATAAGGTGAAGCTACTGCCTTTAAGCTCGATTGGCGTGTTTGACATCCTGGCCTTACTCAATTTGCTATTTATCATCCCCAGCGCGGGGTGATATTCCGAAGACTATAAGGCATGTTATAGTCAGTATTATATTGAGGCAAGCCACCATTCCGTGAATTCAGAGTAAAAGATATGTTTTGTGTGATCTACCGAAGCAGCAAACGTGACCAGACCTATTTATATGTCGAAAAAAAAGACGATTTCTCACGCGTTCCTGAAGAACTGATGAAAGGATTTGGTCAGCCGACGCTGGCAATGATGTTACCGCTTGATGGTCGAAAAAAATTGGTTAATGCCGATCTTGAAAAAGTAAAACAGGCCCTGGCCGAGCAGGGCTATTATTTACAAATACCACCGCCGCCAGAAGATTTACTTAAACAGCATCTGGCTGCGACAAAACAAAATACACCAGACGCTAAACGTTAAACTGCATCCGCCAGCAGCACGTTCCATCGATGCAGTACCTGAAATCTATGACTACGTTAGGGGAAAGTAATGTATCAACATCACAACTGGCATGGTGCTCTGCTGGATTATCCGGTGAGTAAGGTGGTTTGCGTAGGAAGTAACTATGCTAACCATATTAAAGAGATGGGCGGAACCCCCCCCGAAGAGCCGGTGCTGTTTATTAAACCGGAAACCGCACTGTGCGATTTACGCCAGCCGCTGGTGATCCCATCTGATATGGGGTCGGTTCACCATGAAGTTGAGCTGGCTGTGCTGATTGGCGCGACCCTGCGACAGGCGACGGAAGATCATGTGCGCAAAGCCATCGCGGGTTATGGCGTTGCACTGGATCTGACCCTGCGCGATATCCAGGGCAAAATGAAGAAAGCGGGGCAGCCATGGGAAAAAGCGAAGGGTTTTGATAACTCTTGCCCGCTGTCAGGATTTATTCCCGTAGCGGAATTTAACGGCGATCCACAGGATACGATGCTCGGGTTGACGGTCAACGGTGAACAGCGTCAGCACGGCTCCACGGCGGATATGATCCATCAAATCGTTCCTTTGATTGCCTATATGAGTCGTTTCTTTACCCTCAAAGCGGGTGATGTTGTGCTGACGGGCACGCCAGCAGGCGTGGGGCCATTAAGCAGCGGTGATGAACTGGCGATCAGTTTTAACGGTCAAACGCTGACGACCCGCGTACTGTAATCTCTGCTTGCCGCCTTTTCGGGCGGCAAAACTTGCATCAGCGTGCCAGACTGGTTATAAGGTGCAGCTTTAATGCAATAGCGGAAACCCTGATGAGCGACATACCTTTCTGGCAAAGTAAAACCCTTGATGAAATGACCGATGCCGAGTGGGAGTCATTATGTGACGGATGTGGTCAATGCTGCCTGCATAAGCTGATGGATGAAGACACCGACGAAATCTACTTTACCAACGTCGCGTGTAAGCAACTCAATATCAAAACCTGTCAGTGCCGTAATTACGAACGTCGATTCGAGTACGAGCCTGACTGCATCAAACTGACGCGCGATAATTTGCCGACTTTTGAATGGTTGCCAATGACCTGCGCGTATCGTCTGCTCGCGGAAGGTAAAGGGCTGCCGGAGTGGCATCCGTTGCTGACGGGGTCTAAAGCGGCGATGCACGGTGAACGTATCTCAGTTCGTCATATTGCGGTGAAAGAATCGGAAGTACGTGACTGGCAGGATCATATCCTGAACAAACCTTCATGGGCGGACTGAGCCGCCCATCGATTAGCAGGCGTTAAGGTTTAAGACTTTTTCGCCTGATACATCTCATCGGAGTGGTTGTCATCTTCCACCCAGAAGTTAATGTTGAATTGTGCGTCGTCGCTTAATTCAACACGATGCCAGTACTGCGGTGGGCTGGTCGCGAACTGACCGGCATTAATCACTACCTTCACTTCGGGCTCTTTTGCGTCTTCATTGGCAAAGCCATAATACGTTACCGTACCTTCCATTACACAGAGCTGACCAAACACGCCTGCTGCGGTGTTATGGTGAGAAAGAAGTGCTGCCGGGACGTTGTCTTTGGTAAAGAAGGGAGTAGAGCGTTTCACTTTCCAGTTTGCCGGGATGCGTAAATGGGACATAAGACATCTCCTTCGTGTGGCATCTATAAGATGTATTTAATATACATTTTATAGATGCCAGCAGGCAATGGATTTAAGGCAAAAAAAACGCTCCTGAAGGAGCGTCTCTGTTAGCGACCGAAGAGGTCACGTTTTTTCGGTTTAAACGGCTGTGCTATGAATACCAGCACGGCGACCACCAGGTAAGCGGCGAAGATCCCCAACAGCCACTGTGGCATTTCCAGGGTTAAAAAAGACCACTGGCGTTCAGCACAGTCACCGGATGCTAAAAACACCTGCGGCAGCCATTTGTCCAGCGGCAGCCAGCTCGGGAAGCGGGCTGCAAAATCACAGGTCATGAACGGTGATGGGTGCAACTGAATCATGGTGTGCTCATACGCTAACTGAAGCCCACGCCAGGCACTGTAAATCCAGATTATCATCGCCACATAGCGCAGCGGTGTCTTTGGCGCGATAGCCCCCACCAGCCCCGCACCCATCACGCCGAATAATGCGCTACGTTCGTAAATACACAACACGCAAGGTTTTAGCAGCATGACGTGCTGGAACCACAGCGCAACGAGTTCCAGCGCAAAGGCGGTTAACGCCAACAATAACCATGCTCCACGACCTCGGGAGCATTGGTTTAAAAATCGCAACATAATAATTTCCCTGCAACATGCGTAGAGACCGCAGTTTAAACCAATTCAATTTATGCGCCACTAGCGGGAATTGAAAATTTGCGTAATCGGATAATTATCATGCAAAAAGTCAAACCGGGCAGTGATTTGCCCGGTTAATTGTTATGAAAGTGTAGCTAACCAGCCCGTTTGAGTCATCCACTCGGTCACCGGTACCAGCGTGAACTCGACGCAAAGCAGACCAACGAGCGTCAGGACGAGAGTATACGGCAGAGCCATCCACACCATGCGGCCATAAGAGAGGCGAATCAATGGTGCCAGCGCGGAGGTCAGCAGGAACAGGAATGCCGCCTGACCGTTTGGTGTAGCCACGGAAGGCAGGTTGGTCCCGGTATTAATCGCTACCGCTAACAGTTCGTACTGGTTGAGGCTGATGGTCCCTTGTTCCAGCGCTGCTTTGGCTTCGTTAATATAGATGGTGCCGACAAAAACGTTATCAGAGATTGAAGACAGCAGGCCGTTAAAGAGATAGAACAGCGTCAACTGAGCATGTTCAGAGGACTGCAATACGAACTGAATGATCGGCGAGAAGAGCTGTTGATCGATAATAACCGCAACAATAGAGAAGAACACGGTCAGCAGGGCGGTGAACGGCAGCGACTCGGTAAACGCTTTGCCAATAGCATGTTCGTCTGTAACGCCGGTCAACGACGTTGCAAGAATGATGACGGACAGGCCAATTAATCCAACCTCTGCCAGATGCAGAGCCAGAGCAACCACCAGCCAGACGCCGATAATAGCCTGAACAATCAGTTTGATTTTATCCTGACGAGTACGTTGCTGACGGCTTTGATCGTCAAATTGTTGCAGGACATCGCGGACGGTCTCCGGCAGCGTTTCGCCATAGCCAAACCAGCGTAATTTCTCGACCAGCACACAGGTTAACAGGCCGCAAATCAGCACCGGTACGGTGACCGGCGACATGCGCAGGAAGAAGTCACCAAAATGCCAGCCCGCCGCTTTGGCGATAATCAGGTTTTGCGGTTCGCCGACCATCGTCATTACGCCACCTAACGCCGTACCGACGCCCGCGTGCATCATCAGGCTACGCAGAAAACCGCGAAACTGCTCCAGTACGACCTTATTGTGCTGATCGATATGGCTGTCATCAAGCATGTTGTTGTCTTCCGCGCGGGAAGAGGCGACGCGATGGTAAATACCATAGAAACCGACCGCGACGCTGATCACCACGGCAACGACGGTCAGCGCATCAAGAAACGCAGAAAGGAAGGCGGCAGCAACGCAAAAAGCCAGCGACAGCAGCGTTTTGGAGCGAATCGTAAGCAGCAGGCGGGTGAAAATAAACAGCAGCAGCTGTTTCATAAAGTAGATGCCAGCCACCATAAACATCAGCAGCAATAACACCTCAAGGTTAGCGGCAACCTCTTCACGCACATGCGTGGCGCTGGTCATACCGATGATGACTGCTTCGATAGCTAACAGCCCGCCTGGTAGCAGCGGATAACATTTTAACGCCATCGCCAGCGTAAAGATGAACTCGGCCACCAACAGCCAGCCCGCAATAAAAGGATTAATAAAAAATATAATCGGGTTAACGACTAAGAAGACGAGCAGTGCAAGTTTGTACCAGTCAGGTGATTGACCTAAAAAATTGCGCCACATAGCGCGACCCCATGATAGCTCCATGGTGATTTCCCTACCTTTAAAAATGAAATCATATTTTTATGTTTGACCGCAAAGCTTAGCGGGAGGAGGGAATACAGGCAAGCTATTCACGCGACGGGCAAGGCTGGCTGCGCTTTAGCGTTATCTGGAAAATGAAGCCTTGATCTACTTTTTCTTCATTGCGTCAGCTATCAGCTATGTAACCCGTCTGGTATGATAACTGTAACTATGTTTTGCTGTGTAATGGAATTATTACTATGGTCATTAAGGCGCAAAGCCCGGCTGGGTTCGCGGAAGAGTACATCATTGAAAGTATCTGGAATAACCGCTTCCCACCTGGCACTATTTTGCCTGCTGAACGTGAACTCTCTGAACTGATCGGAGTGACACGTACCACGTTACGCGAGGTATTACAGCGTCTGGCGCGTGACGGTTGGTTGACCATTCAACACGGCAAACCGACGAAGGTGAATAACTTCTGGGAAACCTCCGGGCTGAATATCCTTGAAACGCTGGCGCGTCTCGATCACGAGAGCGTTCCGCAGCTTATCGATAATCTGCTGTCCGTGCGTACCAACATCTCGACGATCTTTATTCGTACCGCGTTTCGCCAGCATCCTGATAAAGCGCAGGAGGTTCTGGCGACGGCAAATCAGGTGGCCGACCATGCTGATGCGTTCGCCGATCTGGACTATAACATTTTCCGCGGTCTGGCATTTGCCTCCGGTAATCCGATTTACGGTTTGATCCTTAATGGTATGAAAGGATTATATACCCGCATTGGCCGCCATTATTTTGCCAATCCGGAAGCGCGCGCGCTGGCGCTGAGCTTCTACCATAAGCTGTCAGAACTGTGCGAGCATGGCGCTCATGAGCAGGTTTATGAAACGGTGCGTCGCTATGGTCACGACAGCGGCGAGATTTGGCATCGTATGCAGAAGAACCTGCCGGGCGATTTAGCTATTCAGGGACGCTAATTAAAAACCCCTCATTCGAGGGGTTTTGTTTTTACAGACCGTTCATCCTCGGCGGGCAACGCTCCAGCAACTCCACGCTGCCATCTTCATTCTGCTGCTCCAGCATCACGTCAAAACCCCATAGGCGGTGCACATGCTTAAGCACCTCTTTGCGTCCTTTATCCAGCGGAGCGCGGTTATGCGGAATATAGCGCAAGGTGAGCGAGCGATCGCCGCGCAGGTCGACGTTCCAGATTTGAATATTCGGCTCCAGGTTGCTCAGGTTATATTGCGACGACAGCCTGTTGCGGATTTCGCGATACCCTTCCTCATTGTGGATCGCTGAAATCTCCAGATAATTATGACGATCGTCATCCAGTACGGTAAACAAGCGGAAATCACGCATAACCTTCGGTGACAGGAACTGGCTAATGAAGCTCTCATCTTTGAAATCACGCATCGCGAAGTGCAGAGTTTCCAGCCAGTCTGAGCCCGCTATATCCGGGAACCAGTATTTGTCCTCTTCGGTCGGCGACTGACAAATACGTTTGATATCCTGGAACATCGCAAAACCCAGGGCATACGGGTTTATCCCGCTATACCACGGGCTGTTGTACGGCGGCTGGAACACCACGTTGGTATGGCTATGCAAAAACTCCAGCATAAACCGTTCGGTGACTTTACCTTCATCATAAAGGTGGTTCAGGATGGTGTAATGCCAGAAAGTAGCCCAACCTTCGTTCATCACCTGCGTCTGTTTCTGCGGGTAAAAATACTGGCTGACCTTACGCACAATACGCAGGACTTCGCGTTGCCAGGATTCCAGCAGTGGGGCGTTCTTTTCCATGAAGTACAGCAGGTTCTCCTGTGGCTCAGAAGGATAACGCCGGGCTTGTGAAACGGTTTTCTCTTCTTCTTTCTTCGGCAGCGTGCGCCATAACATATTCACCTGACTTTGTAGATACTCTTCACGACTTTTCTGCCGGGCTTTCTCTTCCTGTAGCGAGATTTTTTGTGGACGCTTGTAGCGGTCCACGCCGTAGTTCATCAGCGCGTGACAGGAGTCGAGAAGCTTTTCGACTTCATCCACGCCATAACGCTCTTCACACTGGGTAATATAGTTTCGCGCGAAGATCAGGTAATCGACGATGGAACTGGCATCCGTCCAGCTACGGAACAGGTAGTTGTTTTTGAAGAAGGAGTTATGTCCGTAGCAGGCATGCGCCATCACCAGCGCCTGCATGGTGATGGTGTTCTCCTCCATCAGATACGCGATACACGGATTGGAGTTGATAACGATCTCATAGGCCAGCCCCTGCTGACCATGCTTATACAAGCGCTCGGTTTCGATAAACTTTTTACCAAACGACCAGTGCGGATAGTTGATTGGCATCCCGACGCTGGAGTAAGCGTCCATCATCTGTTCGGAGGTGATTACCTCGATTTGGTGCGGGTAGGTATCCAGTTTGTAGAGTTTCGCCACGCGGTCTATTTCCGCCAGATAGACATCCAGCAGATCAAACGTCCAGTCGGGTCCATCGCTTAACCGTGTGCTGTCCTTGTTCATGGAATCAATCGTAGCCATTCGCGCACCCTCATTGTTGGCGGCACTCTCTGTCTGGAGTACCTCATTTCAAGCATAGATCATGGTGTTAAAAAACGTGCTGCGGCTGAAATTTTTTCTTTGCGATTTCTCGTTAGCGAGGCGTCGAAAAACGGTATGGTCGCAAAATTTTATGCTGGATAAAAATAACGCACAGCAGGAGATGCCAAAGCAGAGAGTTCCCCGCTGTCACCGCTATATGTGAGATAAGTCACCATAAAAAAGCCATATGTTGAATAATATTTTCAACTGAGTTATCAAGATGTAATTAGATGATTGTTCTTTTACTGTTAACGGAGTGGCTATGCGAGTTGTCATACTGGGAAGTGGTGTCGTTGGCGTGACCAGCGCCTGGTACTTAAGTCAGGCTGGACACGATGTCACCGTCATTGATCGTGAGCCCGGTCCGGCACTGGAAACCAGTGCGGCGAACGCGGGGCAAATCTCTCCAGGTTATGCAGCACCATGGGCGGCGCCAGGTGTACCGCTGAAGGCAATTAAATGGATGTTTCAGCGCCATGCTCCGCTGGCCGTGCGCCTCGACGGGACCCAGTTCCAGTTGAAATGGATGTGGCAAATGCTGCGCAACTGCGACACCAGCCATTACATGGAAAACAAAGGACGCATGGTGCGTCTGGCGGAATACAGCCGTGATTGCCTGAAAGCGCTGCGCGCTTCTACCGGTATTGAGTACGAAGGGCGCCAGGGCGGAACCCTGCAACTTTTCCGTACCGCTCAACAGTATGAGAACGCCACCCGCGACATCGCCGTGCTCGAAGACGCTGGCGTACCCTATCAGTTGCTGGAAGCAAGCCGCCTGGCTGAAGTCGAGCCAGCGCTGGCGGAAGTGGCGCACAAGCTGACCGGCGGTCTGCGTTTACCGAATGATGAAACGGGTGACTGTCAGCTGTTTACCCAGCGTCTGGCGCTGATGGCGGAGCAGGATGGCGTTAAGTTTCGTTTTAATACGCCGGTCGATAAGCTGCTGAGCGATGGTGAGCAGATTTACGGCGTTCAGTGCGGCGAAGAGATAGTCAAAGCAGATGCCTATGTAATGGCGTTTGGCTCGTACTCTACGGCGATGCTGAAAGGCATCGTTGATATTCCGGTCTATCCGCTCAAAGGCTATTCGTTGACCATTCCGGTGGCGCAAGATGACGGCGCGCCGGTTTCTACTATCCTTGATGAGACTTACAAAATCGCCATTACACGCTTTGATAACCGTATTCGTGTGGGCGGCATGGCGGAAATTGTCGGCTTCAATACGGAATTGCTACAACCTCGTCGTGAAACGCTGGAGATGGTTGTACGCGATCTCTTCCCGCGTGGTGGTCATGTGGAACAGGCAACTTTCTGGACCGGGCTTCGCCCGATGACTCCGGACGGTACACCGGTGGTTGGGCGAACCCAGTTTAAGAATTTACTACTCAACACCGGCCACGGTACGCTGGGCTGGACTATGGCCTGCGGCTCGGGTCAGTTGCTGAGCGACATTCTTTCTGGCCGCACACCAGCCATTCCTTACGACGATCTGAGCGTGGCGCGCTACAGCCCGGGGTTTACTCCATCTCGCCCACGGCATTTACATGGCGCACATAACTGATAAGGACGTGAGATGACTCGCCCGATACTGGCCAGCATTGACCTGCAGGCGTTGAAACAAAACCTGAGCATCACCCGCCAGGCCGCGCCGGACGCTCGCGTCTGGTCGGTGGTGAAAGCCAATGCGTACGGACACGGCATTGAACGCGTCTGGAATGCGCTGGGCACAACCGACGGTTTTGCCATGCTCAATCTTGAAGAAGCGATAACCCTGCGCGAGCGCGGATGGAAAGGCCCGATACTCATGCTGGAGGGTTTTTTCCACGCCGAAGATTTAACGGTGTATGACAAATATCGTCTGACCACCTGTGTACACAGTAACTGGCAGCTAAAAGCGTTGCAGAATGCGCGCCTCAACGCGCCGCTGGATGTTTACCTGAAGGTGAACAGCGGCATGAACCGGCTGGGTTTCTTACCGGACAGAGTTTCTACGGTCTGGCAACAGCTGCGGGCGATGCCCAACGTTGGTGAAATGACGCTGATGTCACACTTTGCCGATGCGGAGCACCCGGAAGGTATCCGGGAGGCCATGACGCGTATTGCGCAGGCGACAGAAGGGCTGGAGTGCAGACGCTCGCTGTCCAATTCGGCCGCCACGTTGTGGCACCCTGAAGCACATTATGACTGGGTTCGTCCGGGTATTATCTTGTATGGCGCATCGCCGTCGGGACAATGGCAGGACATCGCCAATACCGGCCTCAAACCGGTGATGACCCTGAGCAGCGAGATAATCGGCGTACAAACGCTGAAAGCCGGAGACCGGGTGGGTTACGGAGGACGCTACACCGCTAGCGGCGAGCAGCGTATTGGCATTGTAGCGACCGGCTATGCAGACGGTTATCCGCGCCATGCGCCAGGCGGAACACCGGTGCTGGTGGATGGCGTACGTACCACTACGGTGGGAACAGTCTCAATGGATATGCTGGCGGTAGACCTGACGCCGTGTCCGCAGGCGGGGATAGGGACGCCGGTAGAGCTGTGGGGCAAAGAGATTAAAATTGACGATGTAGCCAGCGCCGCGGGTACGGTGGGTTACGAATTGATGTGTTCTCTGGCGCTGCGCGTGCCGGTGGTGACAGTGTAACTTTTGTAGGGCTGCCTGATAGCGATGCGCTTATCAGGCCTCATTTTGTAGGCCGGGTACGGCGCAGCCGCTACCCGGCAAAAAATATCCGCGTTACTCATCCTCATCTTCAGCAACGCGAACACCGACCTTCAGTACCGCATTATCTTCTTTCTCGGCAACCGTCCAGATCATGCCAGCGAATTCAACCTGGTCACCGACGACCGGCGCGGCGCCAAGCAGATGCTGGACAATATCCCCCAGCGTTTGCTGCTTATCACGATACTCTGTGCCATCATCCAGGCCATAAATCAGCGCCACATCGGCATATTTTGCGCTGGCTTCAAGAATAAAGTCACCGAAGAAGCGCTGGTCCAACGACACCGGCGGGGACTGGCTGAACAGCTTGCCGAGAGCAGGGAGATCGCGCTCGCGGCCAATAACACACAATACATCGCCTTCGCGCAGGCGCGTACTGCCGGAGGGGTGAAATAGCACGTTGTCACGAAACAGGGCGGCAATTCGCGTTTCTTCCGGCATATGCAGGTCGCGCAGCGCGGCGCCCACACACCACTTATCCGCGCTGAGCTGATAAACAAACTGCTCCCAGGGATTATCCGGATGAATATCCAGACCAATGCGCGACACGGGCCAGCCGACGGGAGGGACCACCACTTTGGCTTTTTTAGCGGCCCACGAAAGCGACGTTCCCTGAAACAGCAGCGAGATCAGAACCACGAAGAATGCGACGTTAAAGAACAGGCGCGCGTTTTCCAGACCTGCCATCATTGGGAAGACGGCGAGGATGATCGGAACTGCGCCGCGCAGACCCACCCAACTGATGAAAATGCGCTCGCGCAGATTGAAGCCTCGAAATGGCAGCAGTCCGGCGAACACCGAAAGCGGGCGGGCAATAAATATCATCCACGCAGACAAAATTAACGCAGGGATTGCGATAGGCAGCAGGTCAGACGGTGTAACCAGCAGTCCGAGCACCAGGAACATGGCGATTTGCGCCAGCCAGGCCAGACCGTCGAAGTTTTGCAAAATACCAAACCTGTTGCGGATGGGGCGATTACCCAGCAGGAAACCACACAGATAAACGGCCAGAATACCGCTGCCTTCCAGCGCAGTGGTCAGGGCAAAGATCAGGATCCCTCCGCTTAACGCCAGTAGCGGATAAAGCCCGGCAGGCAGCGAAATACGGTTAATCATTTGCTGGAGCAAGTAGCCGCCGCCGAGTCCCAGCATGATGCCTAAGCCAAACTGCTGGATAATATGCACCGCAAACATCCAGCTTAAACCGGTCTCGTGATTTTGGATCATGGCGATAAGCGTGATGGTCAAAAAAACCGCCATCGGATCATTACTACCGGATTCAATTTCCAGCGTAGAGCCAACACGTTCGTTAAGACCCTTACCGCCAAGCAGGGAAAAGACCGCCGCGGCGTCGGTTGAACCCACAATCGCGCCAATCAGCAGCCCTTCGATAAGATCCAGATGGAACAGCCACGCGGCCATCATGCCAGTGAGTCCGGAGGTAATCAGCACCCCGACGGTTGCCAACGATAGCGCCGGGCCTAAAGCGACGCGAAAAGAGCTGGCCTGGGTGCGCATCCCGCCGTCGAGGAGGATAACCGCCAGCGCCAGGTTACTCACCATGTAGGCAAAAGGGTAATTATCGAAAGGAATACCGCCCACGCCGTCGACGCCCGCTAACATACCGATAGCGAGAAATATCACCAGAATAGGGATACCAAGACGTGATGAAAATGAACTGAGTAAGATACTGCAGGTGACGAGAACGGAACCCAAAATAAAAAGGCTGATAATTGCTGCGGCATCCAACGTTCGGTTACTCCTGAATTACGCTGTTTCGTATTAATAAACCCTAACATATTAACGACAGAAACAGCGTTTTACTTAGCCCTCTTAACCGCTTTTTTTACGATTTTAATACCGGATGCCCACTAATAGTGAGCTGAGTGCCGTTTTTATCGTTTTTCAGCATCGCTCTGGCTCCCAAAGGCAGGGTGACAGTGCGTTGTTCATGGCCAAAATCAAGGCCGTCGATCAACGGAACCGACAGCCTGGCGCGCAGAAAATCACAAACTGAATCAAGATTGTAACCTGCGTCGTAATCATTAGGCGCGCTGCCGCTAAAACTGCCGAGGATAATGGCGTTTTGCTGGGCCAGTATTCCCGCGTGATACAGTTGCAGCAGCATGCGCTCAATGCGAAACGGATGCTCGTTAATATCTTCCAGCACCAAAACGCCGTTTTTGATAGCCGGCATCCACGGCGTACCCATCAGCGAAATAAGCATCGCCAGGTTTCCGCCCCATAGCGTCCCTTCTGTCGCACACGCCGGGCCGTTACCCTGCCATTCGAGGGTGAATTGGGCATTGCGCAGAGCCTGCCAGAAATGGTGCTCGGTGAATGCGTTCATCTCCTCGGCGCCGAAGTTAGCCGCCAGCATCGGGCCGCTGAAGCTAATCACATTCCCCTGCGCCAGCAGACCACACTGGATCGCCGTAAAATCGCTGTGCCCGCACAGCAGCAGCGGGTTGTGTTGCTGGCGGTCCGCCAGCGCCTGCCAGTCAATATCTTCCAGTAAACGGCTCGCGCCATAGCCGCCGCGTACCGCCATCACAATGGTATCGGGCGTTTTCAGATTTACCAGCGAGTTCACATCAGCCAGACGCTCTGCTTCTGTACCCGCAAAACGCTGGCTGCGGCGCGCAATAACCGCTGAATTGTCGACCTGATGACCGGCCTCAGTAAGACGCGCAAGCCCGCGTAAGGCGGCCTGCTGGTTGATACAGTAGCCCGACGGGGCAATTAAGTGAAACCGGGACATGGCATTTCCTTGCTACAACTAAAACCAAATGTATATCATGCCGCGTAGGTATGTCGTTGTCACCTCAGCGACAGGTTCCGGCTATAAGGATAGATGACGTGAAATTGAGATGGTTTGCTTTTTTGGTTGTATTACTTGCGGGCTGTAGTTCAAAACAGGATTACAAAAATCCGCCGTGGAATGCTGAAGTTCCGGTTAAACGCGCAATGCAATGGATGCCGATTAGCGAAAAAGCCGGTGCGGCCTGGGGTGTCAGTCCACAATTGATTACCGCTATCATCGCTATTGAATCAGGCGGTAACCCGAATGCGGTCAGTAAGTCTAATGCGATCGGCCTGATGCAGTTAAAAGCCTCTACTTCAGGACGCGATGTTTATCGTCGTATGGGATGGAGCGGAGAACCGTCGACCAGCGAATTGAAAAATCCTGAGCGCAATATCTCGATGGGGGCCGCCTACCTGAGCATTCTGGAGACCGGGCCGCTGGCCGGGATCGAAGATCCGCAGGTGATGCAATATGCGCTGGTGGTATCGTACGCCAACGGCGCGGGGGCACTGCTGCGAACGTTCTCTTCCGACAGGAAGAAAGCCATCAATAAGATCAACGATCTCAGTCCGGATGAATTTATTGAACATGTTGCGGACAATCATCCGGCGCCGCAGGCTCCGCGCTATATCTGGAAGCTTCAGCAAGCGCTGGATGTAATGTAATTCAGGTGATGTTAATCGCGCACTTTGTTCGATTTTTCCCTGGCTTCGCGCTCAAGGGAAAAAATAATCCGCTGTAAGTTCCGCTCCACCGCCGGGCCGACGTTGAGAAAACGAAAGCTCAGGCGGGGAGTGGTAATGGTTTCGTTTTTACTGTCGATAACTTTGCGTTCGCTAATGGAAATAAGCTGAGCGTCAACGTTATACACCCCCCATTGCTCCATGTTCAGTTCAACCTGCGAGAAGCGCATGCCTTCCACCAGCCCCTCTGGTTTCGGCGTTTCTAACAGCCCGCCCATACCGCCAAGCGACAAATCGAATAAGCGAAAACAGAGTGTGCTGTTGTCCGGCATTTTTACCGTACAACGATAGGGAGGATGCAGCGGAGCGCCGATGCGGAAATATTCCCGACGCTGGACGAACCACAGGGACGGTGGTAACGATGAGATAAATGCGGGTAGTCGCTGGTATTCGCCTTTTTTCAGCTGTGGCAGGGTGAACTCCACTTTGGCTCCCTGCGTTTCGGCGATAATTGTTATCTGGCTGGCACGCTGCACGGCCTGGTTTTCGTATTCCTGACTGCCAAAATCCATGATCAGTTCGTCTGGGTTGACCGCCAATATTTTGCTGATGAACTGGCCACCCGCCCAGGAGATACGCAGCGGAACCTGCTGCGAATTTAAGTCCCGGAGTACGCCTAACACCGCTAACGGATTTTGCTTCAGGAACTGCTCATTGTAGTTACTCACACCTAATGACTCCTGGATGCCTGGTTTATCGTTGGATTATCGGCATCAATCAACGGAACTTAATACAAATGGATGAAATTTTTTACCAACGCCAATGAATTAAGTCTGCGTGAAAACAGCACTTAGCGATGGTTTGCCTATACTTTAAAGGCTGGCGCAGGAATGTCTTGCGCGTGCGTTCACTGGAAAGAGGGCCTGAAAATGGGAATTATTGCCTGGATTATTTTTGGTCTGATTGCGGGGGTTATCGCCAAACTGATTATGCCGGGGCGCGATGGCGGTGGATTTATCCTGACCTGTATTCTGGGTGTTGTCGGTGCTGTGGTCGGTGGATGGCTGGCAACGATGTTTGGTATCGGCGGCGATGTCAGCGGGTTTAATCTCCACAGCTTCCTGGTGGCCGTGGTCGGCGCGATTGTCGTGCTGGGTGTCTTCCGGCTTGTACGACGAGATTAATCGAACGGCCCCCGAGCGGTAATGCCGTTCAGTTAAGCATGTAAGGTGAACATGTGATTCTTGCTCAGGGTTCCGTTCACCTTAACGGTGTCATTTCTCTGAACCGCAGACACCCGTGAACGTGCAAGGGAGGCTCGCCGCCACTTCCCTTGCATCCCAGGCTCCCGGCGGGAAAATCGTCGCTGCGCGAGCTATTCGTCTTATTCCGTCTGCCTGTTGGGTCGGGGCCGAGCCTACGTCCATGCAGTCCGTCCCCTCTGTCCGCATCCTTGCGGACAGACCCGGTCAGCCGTCAACGCCTCATCGATTTTCAGCCGGATACGGGTCATCGCTTCAACTCTCTGACTTTCAGTTAAATCTCTTTTGCTGTTCAGACATAATCAGATAAAAATACAGGTGGTCAGGTGTGGTTGGTCCGGCTGAAAATTGCCGACGTGTTTCCGTAAGGCAGGGAGAACCCGCATGGATGCGGGGTCAGGGCGCGCTTTGCATGGATGCTACCTCGCGCCCGGCCCGATAGCCTGAAGGAATAAGCGGAGGGAACCACGAAGTGGCAATTTTCCTGCCGGGAGCCGGGATTGTAAAGGGCGTGGCGAAGAACGCCCTTTACACGTTCACAGGAATCGGCGTTTCAGAGAAACTATGGATATGAGGTGAACGGAACCCTTTATCTGAGAGTGCATATTCATAACTTCTACCCACACAGGCGATACTTTCTGAAACTAAGGCGTTAACTGAACAGCATTACTCCGAGTGGGGCCGTTTCTCTGCATCGCTATATCAGAATTGATACTCAATCCCCGCCCAGTAATTGCGGCCTTCTTCAATAAATCCTTCACTATAAACGTACTGCGTATCGAACAGATTATTGACCGAAGCGTTAACGCTGAACCCGTGACCGATAGCGTAGTCAGCGCGTAAATGGGTAATGGCGAAACCCGCGGCTTTCTGCGAGCCGTCGCTATTGCTATAGCTCGACGAACGGGCTTCTTCAGACAGCGTAATGCTCAGCGGATCCCACGGTTTCAGCGTCATCCAGGCGGTCAGGGTTTGCGTCGGCAAATCGGTTATTTTGCCGATGTCGCTGCGTTTGACGTCTGCATGGATAAGGCCATAGCTCAGCCCGACGTCCAGCATATCAAAGACCTTACCTTTAACACCGGCATCAAGGCCGGTGTAATCCACCCGACCACTGTTCTGATTCTGGATAGTGTCGGCATCAATGTTGTGCGACAGAATCGCGTCGCTGATGCGGTTGTAATAGACGCTGGCTTCAAAGCCCCAGTTCTGGCTAAGTGAACCATTCCAGGTCAGGTCTACGCTGCGGGCGCGTTCCGGTTTCAACTGCGGATTGACCAGCGCCACCTGGTTATAAGCCGGTTTTGAGGTCGTGTAGCGCTCTTTCAACGTTGGGAAGCGCGTTCTGTCAGAGTAGGACAGCGCCAGTGTGTCTGAATTTTCAAAGTGGTATTTGGTCATCACCTGCCAGTTAAAGGCCGACTGATTGTTGTCATCGTAGTGAGTGACGCTGCCGTTTTTCTCGTGTTTCATACCTTCCAGACTGTCGCGCCAGTCATAGCTTATTCCCGCCACCACATCGACATTGTCCGCGGCTGCCCACTGGTATTCACTGGCAACAGACCAGGTACGGTCTTCGTAACGGTCGTAAGCCGCATTCGGCGCCCCTTTCTCGCGGTGAACATCATCCTTCCAGTTTACGGCGAAAGAGAGCAGATCGTTTTCACGCATATCCGCAGCGAGCTGCAGGCCAGCCCCATCGCTGTAGTCCGAATAATGGCTATAGCTGCCTTTCTTATTTTTCAGATCGGCAAGCGAGTTATACATCATCAGCGTATTTTCAAAAGTATCGCGATACAGACGGCTTTTCAGGGTAAAACGGTCGCCCAGATGGGTAGTTCCCTGATAGTAATAGCTCTCTTTATCGTACTGCGGCCATTGCCAGTAGCGTGATTTCTGACTGCTGGTTCCGGCGTACGGTGGGTTATCTTTTTCACCGTCCTGATTAATATAGGTCAGCACATACTCATCATCGCCGCGAGGGGTAAAGCCCAGCTTCACGATGCCGCGTTTATCATCGGCGGAGGAGTTGGCAATCTTGCCGTGACTGCCCGCAACCGGATTGTCCACGCCGTGCGGTAAGCCAAGGAAATCCTGCTTCAGCTGGCTGCCGCTGAGCTGGATGTAACCCAGATCGTTACTGGCTCCAAATGAAGCGTGCATATCGTGGGCGTTGTCTTTGCTACGACTCCAGCCCTGACGATAACCAATGCTGCCTTCAATTGGTTTGGTGGGCTTTTTGGTGGTGATATTAATGGCGCCGCCCATCTGGTTAGGCCCTTGTAGCAGAGACGAGTAGCCTTTGGAGACTTCAACCGAAGCGATATCGGATGTCAGGAAACGGCCTAAATCGAGGTTGCCGTCATAGGGGATGTACACCGGCACACCGTCAAAAAAGACGGGAACCTGACGGCTGTCAAACCCGCGCACCTTTACCTGCTGCTCATTACGGTTGCCTGATTTTTGCAGCACTACGCCGGGGACGACGCTCAGCGCCTGCGCCACGTTTTGTTTATCCAGCTGTTGGATCGTTTCCTGGCCGAGAACCGTAGTGGTTGCCGCAGAGGCCGGGCTTGACCAGACGGTCATGGTTTCGCTTTCCAGCCCAGCAAAAGCACTATGCGCGAAAGCAAACGACAGGGCTGTGTAAAGACAACTTTTGTTGAAATTCATTCTTTTAGTCCATTTATAAATGTTATATGCCACGTGTGTCCGGGCTCAGGCTAACTTTGATATCCGCAGGCGGAGCGTAGTAAGGCGCGGAAGTGATGAAAAGTCTGATGCCACAGTCGAGATAACTCGCCAGCGAGGCGAGGGTAATGCCGCCAGTCAGCGCCAGCGTGCAATGGGGGGCCAGAGAAGGGGCCAGACGGACAATTTCTGTTGCCTGCTCAGGGGTAAATTTGTCGAGTTGCAGAACATCGGGGGCGGCACGTAGCGCGGCTAATGCTTCAGCTGGCGTATCCGCTTCGACGACGATCTTTTTTTCTGGCGCATGGCTGCGTAAGCGCGCAATCGCGCCTGTCCAGTCGTTTGAGTTGGTAAGAAAACGGCGGTGATTAGCGAACAGCAGTAGCGTCTCGGCGCATCCTCCGCGATGGATAATGCCCCCGGCGGCGAGTATTGCCTGAGTCGCCAACAAACGCGTGCCGGGGATGGCTTTGCGGGTGCAGGCAATCTGCCCATCAGGATAGCGTTGGCGTAGTTGGCTCAACATACTCTCAAGATAGCCCGAAACCCCGCAGCTCCACTCCAGGACATTTTGTACCGCTTTCCAACCCTGGTGCAGCGCTGCCGCATTTCCGTGCGCGCGAATCAATTGCTGTCCGGCGCTGACCTGTTCACCATCGGCCACCCCGTCGCTGACGGTTAAACCTAATGAGGTGAGCATTTGTCTGGCAACGGCGGTGCCGCTAACGCATCCGCCCTGGCGATGGTAAAACGTCATAACACCAGGTTGCGCGCCGATACCCAGCGCGCGGGTGGTCAGATCCCCGCCCTGGATATCTTCCAGCAGCAGCGCGTCGGTTTGCGCCTGCGAAAAGTAGATCATCTCAGCGCCTCCTGCGGAACGCTGTCCCACCAGATAAGCGCCCAGTCACGACTGGCGGGGGCAATCGCGCGAGGATCCTGCTGCTGATACCAGGCTTCCAGACGTTCGATCTCGTCGGCGCTCAGGTCCCCCATACTCCAGCGCACGTTTTCGAGAAAACGTGTCCAGGTGCTGTTGTCCTGCTGGCAGTTGGGTCCGCGGATAAAATCAACGTGCGCGTGGATCCCCATCTGATACAGGACATTAAGCGCATAGATATAGTTGGGAAGCTCAATCACTTCGCGGCCCAGCGCACGTTGAATGGTGGGAGAAACGAAAGATGAACTGACGAGATGAGTGGTATAAACCCGCAGCCGGGCCTGATTATTCAGTTTGGTCATCGCCTGGCGCATATCGGCAACCAGCGTGGAGCGCGAGGCGACGGCGATATCGCACTGGGGTAAATCATCCCAGTGCTCTTCCCAGGCCCGCTGCACCCACTGTACGTGATGGGCATTCATTTGTACGGCGCGGCGGGCAGCTACGCTCAGCATTCCCTGACTGTAATCTACGCCGTAAATTATTGGCATCTTTTTAGCCAGCGCCAGCGAGACCGTACCGGGCCCGCAGCCCATATCAAACAGCGACTCTGCGCCTTTCAGGTCGATCTTCCCCAACAGCTGCAGCAGATAGCTGTCGGTTAATGAGGCGCAATTCTCCGCCATTTTTTCCGCACGTTTATCCCAGTGCTCCGGCTTTTTCTCGGTTCTGTTCGCCAGTTGTAACTGTTTACGGTAAAGATCGGCAAAATCAATGTCGTCAATGAGCATTCTTATCCCTTAATTATGTGAGCCAAAGAGGTGGTGAGCAATTTGTGACGGTGTAACGCGATACAATTCAGCCAGACGATCGGCGGCGAGCTGGTATTCAGGACGTCCCTGCGACACTTCACCGTCTGGCTCGACGCGTACCACGCTGTCGGCGATTGCCCGGGCATGCAGCGGGTGATGGGTCGACATCAGCAGGGCCATACCCGAATTTTTCAGCGTCACCAACGTGTCGAGCAGGCGGATTTGATGCCCAAAATCCAGGCTGGAAGCAGGTTCATCCAGCAATAAAAGGCGCGGACGTTGCGCCAACGCGCGGGCAATTAACACCAACTGCCGCTCTCCGCCGCTCAGTGTGTTCCAGCGTCGAGACGCCAGGTGAGAGATCCCCAGCATCGCCAGCTGTTGATGGGCAATTTCATGTTCTTTAGCCCCGGGAACCGCAAATGCCGCCAGTTGCGGGGCCAGTCCCATCATCACCATGTCCAGCGCGCTGAAGGCAAATGCGCCGTCATGCGCCTGAGGAACCCAGGCGATGGCCGCGGCGCGTTGCCGATCGTTGAGATGATTCACCGCGATGCCATCAAGAAGAATGTCACCGTGAAGCGGCGGAAGAACCCCGAGAATGGTGCGCATCAGGGTCGTTTTTCCACTGCCGTTGGCGCCAATCAGACAACAGACGGAGCCGGGCGAAACCTGAAATGAGACATCGCGTAACACGGGCTGTTGACTGTGGTACCCCAGCGACGCGTGGCGCACGATTAATAGCGTCATGACCGGTTTCCCCGCAGCAAAAGCAGCAAAAAGAACGGCGCCCCAATAAATGCAGTCAGGATCCCCAGCGGAATTTCCGTGCTGCTCAGCGTACGGGCGAGGGTATCGGTAAGCAGCAGCAAAATGGCGCCGATCCCCATGGACACGGGGAGCAACTGCTGATGGTTATTGCCACTGATGAGTCTGCCAATGTGCGGCACAACCAGTCCAATCCAGCCGATGATGCCCGCGATGGCGACGGTACAGGCGGTAATTAACGTTGCGCAGACGATCAGTCCCAGTCGCAATCGGGAGACGTTGATCCCAAGCGATCGTGCTTCATCATCCGACAGGGTGAGCAGGTTCATGCGCCAGCGCAGCAGCAATAGCGGGACCAGTCCTGCGAAGATCAGCGGTGCCGAGAACCACAGATCGTGCGAAGTGATCGTCGATAAACCGCCAAGCAGCCAGAAGGTGATAGACGGGAGTTGGGTATACGGGTCGGCCAGCGTTTTGATGAGTGAAATCCCCGCGCCACATACCGTACCCAGCGCAATCCCGACCAGAACCAGCGTTAAAACCGGGTCGTGGCGCTTGACTCGCCGGGTAATCAACCAGACACCGGCGACCACGAATAAACCGCCCGTGAACGCATACAGTTGAATAAACAGGATCGGTAATCCGAACAGGATTGCCGTACAGGCACCTAAACCGGCACCCGCCGCCACGCCGAGGATATCCGGCGAGACTAGCGGGTTGCGGAACATGCCCTGATAGGTGGTTCCTGCGCCTGCCAGCGCCGCGCCAAGCAGCAATGCAGCCAGAATGCGCGGCAGACGGATTTGCCAGAAGACGATTTTGTCCTGCATCGGGACGCTATCTGTACCGGCAATAAGATTCACGACCTGCTGTGCATCCAGGCGATAAGCACCAGAGACCGCGGCGACGCTCGCGCAAAGCACCACCGCAGCAATCATCAGAAAACCGAGGGTAGATGTTTTCATCAGACAGCCACCAGACGTTGATACTGTGCATCGCTTAGCGTGGTATGCCAGAAGAGTTCGCTGTAGCGCTGCATATCGGCTTTAAAGCTCGCGTTAACCTGCGGATCAAGCCAGGCGTGCAGGCGGCGTAATCCCAGTAAACGGTTGATGCCAGGAGGCGCATCCAGCCAGCCAAACGGTAGACCGCTGAGAAACAGAATGCGTTGGTTGGCAACCGCTTTAACCCCTTGCCAGACCGGATCTTCCCTCAGGTACTGCGCCGTCACCGCATCCTGCACCAGAATAATATCGGGCTGCCAGCTCAGCAGATTTTCCATTGAAACCTGCGTGAGTCCCTGTCGCCCAGGGATTTGCGCCACATTGTGTAAGCCCAGCAGTTCTGCCGCTTCGGTATGCAGTGAACCTTGTAACCCTGTCTCAAGCCCTCTGGCGCCGCGCGCGGCATAAAAACGCAGCTTTGCTCCGGAAGAGTGGGAAAACGCGAGTGCTTCATCAATAAACCGACGAGCCAGTCTGGCCTGAGCTCTGGCCCGCGAGTCGACTCCCAGTGCTTCACCGGCGGCGAGTAACTGTTCCGGGGTACGTCGCAGCTCACCGTTAATCAACAGCCAGGGAATTTGCGTTTGCGCGCTCACCTGTCTGGCCTGAGAAAGCCAGGTTTCATCGGCATTGCCGCAGTCAACAACCAGGTCGGGTTTAAGCGCCAGTAACGCTTCAAGTGAGAGGGTACTGGCGCGCCCTGCCAGCCTGCCCAGTTTCGGCAATGCCCGAATATCATCATGGAACGGGATGGCGGTCTGGCGAGATAAATCAAAGGAGGAAAGCCCTACCAGTTTTTCCGGCGCAACGGCCAGCAGCAGCATGTCGGCGGGCGCCCCCGCGCTGACCACGCGTTGGGTTATATTCGGCCCTGGCGTGCCTCCAACGGCAACGGTTAGCGGCGTTTGCGCCAATGCGGGAAGATGGCGTAGCAGCAGTGCAGATGCCACAAGCTGGGCAAACATCCGTCTTGTCAGTGCCATTATCGGTATCCTGAAGGTTACAAATTCGCTATATATTTACATATACAGCGAATAAAAACATGTTCAGAATCAAATTCTCACGGATGAAAACCCCGGATACCCCATAAGGGCTAGGGGGCATAGAGACAGCTTAAATGGCGGAAAATAAGACAGAAAAAATCCGCGGCATAGCGCGGATTCAGGGCGTAAAACGGCTCAGGTAATGACCTTAAGGCGTCGGTTGAGTCTGTTTTTTAGGTTCGGCAGGGGGAGTACTGGCACTTGCTGGGGTTGGTCGTGATGCGGGTACGCTGTCACAGGGTTTATCTTTGGCGCAAATCAGGTCGAGCATTTTCAGCGTTACGCCATTGGTCCAGCCGAAACCATCCTGCAACGGATATTCACCGCCACCACCGCCTGTGCCTGTGGTGCTCACGTCATACTTCTCAACCAGCTTTTTCTCGCGATCGTAGGTGTGCTGAACATTGGTGAGGAATCGCCAGGTTACGTCCATGGCGACGTTATCCTGACCGTAATTCTGTAACCCGGATGCTGCGACCCACTGGAGCGGGGCCCAGCCGTTGGGTGCATCCCACTGCTGGCCGCTTTTCACCGATGTAGTAGCCAGACCGCCAGGTTGCAACAGGTGCGCCTGGGTTGCCGTGGCGACTTTACCGGCGCGATCTTTAGCCGCCGCATTAACATACAGCGGGAACAGGGCGGCGGCAGTCAGTTGGTTGCGTACTTTGTGGCTCTTCAGATCGTAATCGGCATACCAGCCTTCTTTATCGTTCCACAGGTGTTTTTCGATCCCTTTTTGTCGGGCATTGGCCAAATCTTCATATTGAGCAGCTTTGGCGTCATCACCGGCGGCTTTGCTGGCGAGGGCGATCATCTTTTCCATTTTGAACATCAGCGCATTGAGATCGACCGGAACGATGCTGGTGGTGCGCAGGGTGCCAAGCTGATTGGGGTTATCCATCCAGCGGGAACTAAAGTCCCAACCAGACGCGGCGGCAGAGCGCAGATCGCGGTAGATTTCGGTGGAAGGTCGGTTCGGGTTGCTTTTGGCAGTGGCGATATCTTCCACCCAGGACTCTGGCCTAGGCGTATCGCGGTCATCCCAGTAGCGGTTCAAAATGGTGCCGTCATCCAGTTTAACCACGCGCTTATTTTGCTGACCGGGCTGGAGCGTTTCGACGCCTTCCATCCAGTAGCTGTACTCTTTGAGCATCTGCGGGAGGTATTTTTTCAACGCGTCATTCCCGTCGTGCTGCGCCAGCAGTTCAACCATAAAGGCAAAGAACGGCGGCTGAGAACGGCTCAGATAATAGGTACGGTTACCGTTAGGAATATGTCCCCAGGAATCAATCTCGTAAGCGAAGTTTGCCACCATGTCGGAGACCTTATCCCAGTGATTGCTCTCGGCAAGCCCCAGCATGGTGAAATAGCTGTCCCAATAATAGATTTCGCGAAAACGCCCGCCCGGCACCACATACGGCTCCGGGAGCGGCAACAGCGAGTCCCATTTTTCTGCGTCGGTTGTCGAACGAGTGAGTACCGGCCACAGTCCGTCAATATGTTCGCGTAATGATTGCCCTGCCGGGGGGATGTATTTCTCGCCTTCTTTCGGCAAGGTGAAATTTACTTGCACAAAATGGCGTAGGTCGAATCCGGACTGATTTTTCTGCATCCGGTAATCGGCAAGGATCATTAATGGATCGCTGTTGGGCACCGCGTCTACAAAGGTTTTCTGGTCAGGAAACAGTTTGGCCGTTTGTACATCGTTAAACAGAGGACCAAGCAGAATATCAGGCGGTTGAGGCGTAGCGGCTGGCGCGTCCTCGGCGTTGGCGGCAAAAGAGGAAAGGGCAAAAAAGGTGCTTGCGAGCGTCAGTTTTATCGCAACAGAGAGCAGGCCAGGATGGCGAGTTGCTGGCGTTATCATCGGTTAATCTCCTTAGCGGTGTGCCGAAGTAGCGGCATTTACCATGAGAAAACCTTAGTTCAGGATCGGCCGTTGCGCGTGATCGGCTCCCCATTTTGCGAATAAACAGACATTTCCCGACGCGATTAGAAACGATGCACGCCCTTTATCGGGAAAGGGCGTGCAAATGGCCTCAGCCCGCGAGGTTTATCCGCTTCGCCACGCCGTCAAGGGTCAGAGTGTCACCCATCTTGATGCTATCGACAGCATCACCCTGCTGGCACAGCCAGCACAGACCCATTGCGCGGGCGATAATCGCCGGGTGGGACGCCTCGCTGCCGTCCCGCAGACAGACGCCTTTGATGGCCTTCGGATCCAGTTGCAGCACCGTAGACGGATAAATGACATCAGCGACCAGAATAGTGGGGCGGATGAACGCGGGAATTTGCTCGGTCTCTCCCGTCAAATGCTGAAGAGAACGAGATAATAAATCTTCAATATCGATGTACCGCGCCTGCAGGTAGGGATCGTCGAGCTGTAAATACTGCTGGCTGAGTTCGCTTAACACCTGATGCCATGCCCAGGCGGCGCTGCACTGCTTTTCACTCATTACGCCGCAGGCCATATCAAACAGTTCAGGATCGTCTAACAACGTGTGATGACCGGAGAAAATCGCGGCGATATCGGCGGAATATTTCTCTTCGGCAAGTGCGGTTAAAGCATTTAAGTCATTCAGCGTGCTTTGAATGGCGGCCCGTAATTGCTGCTGCTCAGTCTGCAATGATGCTGCAGGCTGCAGGCTTACCTGTGGTGAGTACGGCGTGTAACAAAATGCCGTCCCCGTTGCCAGTGAGGGGACGTGAGTCGCTACGTTATCAGCATGTACGGGCTCAAGCGATTCACCGAAATTCTCAGCCGCCAGCTGTTTAAATGCGGCCAACGCATCCTCAGCCTGTTCACCCTTGGCAATCAGGCGCAGCGTGTCGTTACAACGCACCTGCAGCAGAGCTATTTGGTTCAGGCTATCTGGGACCACGCACTTGCCATTTTTCTCCAGCCACATGTCGGCGTTAAAGCCAGACAGTGTGGAAACCAGCCGTGAAGCGGGACGAACGTGGATGCCGTTGGGGTTTTTCACCACAATGGCAACTGAATGAGCATTTGCATCCGGCGCAAATTCAGCCGATGTCGGTTTTGCGGTGGATGACGAAGGTAAACCCAGTTGCTCACATTTGGCGTCAAGGGCGTTCATGGCGTCACGGATGACCCGCTCGACGTCAGCGCCCGCGGCGGCGCTAACCGTCGCGGCTAACGTGCCTTCAACCAGCGGCGCGGCACACAGCCGCACTCTGGCGGCAATGTTAGGGTCGAGCAGTTCCAGCGCGGTTTCCGCACTCAGTAACGCACTACCGATATCCATCATCACCAGCACGTGATCCGTATCGGCCACGGACTCGATGGCTTCCATCACCTTAATCGGATCGGTGCCAATCGGATTTTCAGGATCGTCAATGCCTGCGGCAATGGCGATTTTGCAACCATCACCCATTAACATCTGCCGGGCCAGCGCGCCGACGCCTTCGCCCAGTTGGGCGCTGTGAGAAACAATAACCAGGTTTACCATCGCTTTATCCTTACTCTCTGGACGCCTGAGCCAGCATTTGCATCATAAACATTACGGACGTTGCGCCAGGATCCTGATGCCCAATGCTGCGCTCACCAAGATAGCTGGCACGGCCTTTACGGGCCTGCATGGTGATGGTGCTTTGCGCTGCGGCTTCCGCTTGCTGGCTTGCCGCTTCCAGCGCCGCCTGTACGCTCAGTTTCTGTTCGCAGGACTGGCGTAAAGATTCCACAACCGGCAGCCAGACATCGCACATGGTTTTGTCGCCAGGTTCAGCCTTCCCACGGCTAACTACACCTTCTGCGCCATCACGAATCATTTGATACAGCTCTTCAAGCGTCAGGCTTTGATGAGCCTGAGTCACCTGGGCGGCGCGGATAAAAAAGGTGCCAAACAGCGGGCCACTGGCTCCGCCGACGCTTGAGAGCAGCACCATACCGGTGTTTTTCAAAATAAAACCGATGTCTTTATCGGCGATGGACGGCAGCTTTTCGACTACTTTGCTAAATCCGCGGTGCATGTTCAGACCGTGGTCGGCATCGCCGATCTCCCGGTCAAGTCCGGTGAGAAAATCACTTTCGGTGGTGAAGATCTCACCGCAACGATAGAGCCAGTTAACAATTTGCGTTCTGTTGAGGGACATCATGAATCTCCTTATTTACCCCAGTTGAGAGCAGGGGTGTGAACCGGCGCATCCCATAAGCTCAGCGTTTCGTCATCCACCTGTAACAGGGTGATTGAGAAGCCGGTCATATCCAAAGAGGTACAGTAAGAGCCGATCAGGTTGCGCTCAATGATGATGCCTGCATCCTGGCAACGGCTTTCGAGGCGGTTATACACGCCGAACAGTTCTGACAGCGGCGTCGCGCCGAGATTATTAACCAGCGCAATGACGCGATCGCCGCTTTGCAACGCTCGTTTGCTTTCTTTACCTTCCTGCCACGCGCCCTGGACGTTGTCCCAGTGGCGCAGCGTACGGCTGTAGTTGCCGTTTTCAAGTAGAGTATCGAACATTTCATCAACGGTCTGATCGAGAGAGGAGAAGGCGCGGCGGTCTATGCCTGGTTCCCCGTGGATACCTACGCCAAACTCCATTTCGTTATCCTGCAACGTGAACGAAGGTTGTCCGGCGGCCGGAACGGTACAGGCGCCAATGGCTATGCCAATGGAGTGGCCCTGGTTGTTCAGCTTACGACCCAGCGCCGCACAGGCTTCCAGTGAGTCACCGCGTTCGGCGGCCGCGCCGACCAGTTTTTCGATCAATACGGTATTGGCCACACCACGTCGCCCAGCGGTATACAGACTGTCTTTCACCGCTACGTCGTCATCTACCACCATGGTGGTGACTTTGACACCGCTTTCGTGCAGCAGCTCGGTAGCGGTTTCGAAATTAAGAATGTCGCCGGTGTAATTTTTGATTATCAGCAGCACGCCTTCGCCGCCATCAATTTGCATAGCGCATTCGAACATTTTATCCGGCGTGGGTGAGGTAAAAATCTCACCCGGACAGGCGCCAGAGAGCATGCCCTGACCAATGAAGCCGCAATGCATAGGCTCGTGTCCGCTGCCGCCGCCGGAAAGTAGCGCCACTTTGCCCATCACCGGCGCATCTGCGCGGGTGACATACACGGGGTCCTGATGCAGTGCCAGGGAGGGGTAAGCTTTCGCCAGTCCGGCGAGTTGTTCATTCAGTACGTCTTCAACACGGTTGATCAATTTTTTCATTATTTATGCTCCGCAGACAGTCCTGGATGGCTGCCAGCTTCGGGCAGGCATCTGATGTAGGGTATCGGTTTGTACAACGTCACGGCGACCGCTCGCTGCCGATAAGGTAATTTTGCACATGGGTTTATAAAAGAAAATTGTTGCGCGAAGCGTTTCATTACGAAACGTCACCACCAACTATTGTTCCATATTGAAACGTGATGATGCGAAAATCAGCGAAAATGAGATGTTGGGCAGTGTTAGGTGGAAGAACAGTTACACGCCAGATTTTGCTGAAAAAAAACCACCTGCGAGGCAGGTGGTTTATGCACAGGAAAAGATCCAGCCTTAGCCCGGATAAATTCCGCGATCTTTTCGTGCCAGCAGAATGCGTTCACAGGCAACAATGTAGGCAGCGGTACGCAGGGAGCAGGATTTCTCTGCTGCTTTTTCCCACACATGCACCATCGCATCGGTCATGATTTTGTCCATGCGATTGTTGATCTCTTCTTCGCTCCAGAAGAAGCTTGCCATGTCCTGAACCCATTCGAAGTAGCTGACGGTTACGCCGCCGGCGTTACAAACAACGTCAGGAACAACGACGATACCGCGGCTGGCCAGAACGTCGTCGGCGTCCGGATAGGTCGGTCCGTTGGCACCTTCGAGTACCAGTTTACAGGTCAGCGTTTCCGCGCGGTGACGGGTGATCTGGCCTTCGAGTGCGGCCGGGATCAGAATATCCATCTCCAGGCTCCAGAAGGCTTCGCTGGCGATGGTCTCAGCGCCCGGGAAACCGGCAATCTGCTTGTGCTCTAACTGCCAGGCAGACAACGCGGCCATATCAATACCCGTTGAGTTAAACAGCGTTGCGGTGTGATCCTGAATCGCGACTACACGCGCACCCGCTGCGGCGAACAAGCGGGCGGCTTCGCTGCCGACGTTACCGAAACCTTGTACCGCCACGCGAGCGCCTTCAACTTCAATGTTCGCACGACGAGCGACTTCCAGACCGCTGACGAAAACGCCGCGACCGGTGGCTTTATCACGGCCTAACGAGCCGCCGAGGTGAATAGGTTTACCGGTGACCACGCTGGTCACGGTGGTGCCGTGGTTCATGGAGTAGGTATCCATCATCCAGGCCATGACCTTTCCGTTAGTACCTACATCCGGCGCAGGAATGTCTTTCTGCGGCCCAATGATAATACCAATTTCACTGGTATAACGGCGGGTTAAACGCTCCAGTTCCCCTTCGGACAGCGAGAACGGATCGACGCGCACGCCACCTTTAGCGCCGCCGTACGGCAGGTTTAACGCCGCGCATTTGATGGTCATCCATGCGGACAGGGCCATCACTTCATTAAGATCAACATCAGGATGATAACGCACACCGCCTTTGCCCGGACCGCGGGAGAGGTTATGTTGCACGCGATACCCTTCAAAATGACGGATAGAGCCGTCATCCATCTGCACCGGGATATCGACAATCAGCGCGCGTTTTGGGTGGCGCAGGGTATCCACCCAATGGGAAAGTTCGCCCAGGTAAGGGGCCACACGCTCGATTTGTTGCAGGTAGGTATTCCAGGCAGATGTGCTGCTATCTGAAGCGTAAGATAACTTATCCATGATAAACCTTAGTTATAAAAGTAAGATGTTCTTAATTTGGCCGTGGTATACAGTGAATCTCACCATATAAACTTAAATTTAACATTTTTTTCATGGAACAGCCTGCCTGGCCAACACGACTTATCGGTATGAATAGTGTGGGCTTTGGTTTGAGTGTGAATAGTTATTCTTCGGTTGTGGCGATATCGCGGTTATTTTGCGTTTTGTATGACTTAATATGCGTGAATTGTAAAAATTGTAATTTGTCAGATTTATGACGCACCTCTAAAAGTAAATAATATGATAATAAAATGTGTTTGCTTTATTGCTATTAAGCTGCGCGTCAGTAGGTCACTGCGATGGTGACAGTATCGGCATAGTTGTCTGGTGTGTAGTTCGCGCTGGGAACGGTGGCATAAACCGGGTAGGTTGTGGTTGTCCCCGTACCGTTGCCCGCGACGGTATTGAGTGATGTATTGCCCCAGATCGTGCCGGACGGTCCCGGAGTCGAACTAAGTTGATAGGGGACTTTATCCGTATTTGACCCCGTGCCCGCCATCACGCCGCTGCCTGCCGTATTGCCGTTGGAGGGCTGAAGGCCGATGGTGTAAGGCGTGTTATTGGAACATGCTACGCCCACGGTATTTGACGCCGTAAGGTTACGCCCGGTCGCTCTGGTTGGTGCAAAGCTAATATCGGTTGCAGAGGTGATATTGCACTGCTTGCTGACAGTCGCCGATACGGTGAAAGGAAGCCTGGCGGCAACGGTATCGCCACAGGTGGTCGGCGGGAAAAGTAATCCGGGATTGAGGGTGACGAGGGCTGTCGCCGTCGTATAGCTATCCTGATAGCTTCCGGGGACGGCTGAAGTTTGTGGCGTGACGATCTGCGCTGATACCGTCAGTGAACCCGTTACCGGCGTCAGATTCAGCAGGCTAAGCTGTACCATGGGAAAAGTTGTTCCCGACTGATACTGGCTCCCCCATACCCTGGTGCGCCCGGCATCCTGGTAAAGCTGGTATGCCAGTGTTCTGGCAGGCGTACCGCTTAACGACATATTTCGGGGGGTAACCTGGCCACTGACAGCTGAGGCGCCAATATTAAAACAGAGATTGATCCCAGCCAGCGTGTCGCCAAGTTCTTTGGCGCAGGTGTAATTGAACGTCATTGATGACGTTGCGCCTGTCGCAGACAACGGATTGACTGAACCCAAATTTATGGGCTGCACGTTGCTCACCGAGCAGGTTACCGCATGACCGATCGCCGGGAAAAAGAGAACGGCAGCGATGAGTAACAGATGTCTTAACCTCATGAGCGCACTCCTGTTAGTATGATCGGCAAACCCGTGGGCCTATTTGCACAATCCCTTTTGCTGACGCGGGATAGTCAAATTGCACGCGACAACTGCCGGTGTCCGTATCAACGCGCAGCGTATTGTGCTGCTCCAGCGTGTCGAACCAGGTCATCCCATCAAAACCAACGACAGACGACTGGCCCGTAGTGCTGACGGCGTATGCCATGCTGCCTTCGGGAATTGGTTTACCCTGATTGTCGACGAGGATGACCTGCGCAGCGCGTACGGGAGTGATGCCAAAGCTAACCAGAGTACCGGAACGATCGGCAGGCGTTGCGTTCGTCTCAACGCGTGCAATCCGCATATTGGCGGGGAGATCCATTGGGTCAATACTAATCAGGTTTTTTTGATAACTGTTGAGGGGCGTGACCAGCAGTAGCCCCTGGTCGTCGCTGCGACCAATCAGGTTATTTTGCAATTTGACCGGAACATCAGGTACACCGTCAGTTGATACGACGGCAAAACCATTATTGATTTCTCTTGCTGCAAACAAGCCGCCTCCCATGGCCACCAGCGATCCGGTTGCGCCTGCATAACCATAATGGTTATCGGGTAAACGGCTAAATCCTGCGTACGCTTTACCATAACGCCCCAGATATCCCACTTCGCCCTGGCCACTTTGCCGGGAAGCCTGCTGACTGGCGGCCAGATTCCAGCCCCAGCCGCCGTCGGCAGGAGGCGTCAGGCTGGCGTTGAGCTGGTAGCCGGTTTCATCGTTGGTACGTTGTAGGGCGCTGCTGGCGCTCAGATTGTTGTCGGTAGCGATCGTCACCATCAAATAGAGACTGCGATCGCGGTTATCGTCAATGTTCTGATTGAATCCGGCATTCAGTGAGATGTTGTCTGTAACAGATTTAAACCAGCTGGCGTTGGCGTAGCGCACCGCATTTTCGTGTGGATAACGAAACTGCAGGTAGCTCAGGCTGACATTACCGGCAGCTTCGAATGAATAGCCAATGACTGTGTTGCTGTTAAGCGTCGGTGGCGGCTCACCGTAATGGGTGGCGACATCGCGATAATCGCCGGAAGTTGCTGTGGTACTGGTACTGAAATTAAACCGTTCACCGGACCAACGGTAACCAAAACTGTACAAAAACCCGTTCTTTCCTGAGTCGGTACTTGCGGCAAGTGAGGTCGAAAACGTGCCGCTGCGGGTTCCAGGGATCCAGTCGTTACTGAAGCCCGCGTTAATCAGTCCATCGCTGGTTTCCGTATGAGTCCCGGCGGTGAACGTATTGCTAAACCCGCGGCGCCACGTAGCGCTCAATACCGGTGCGCTGGCATAATCAAAAGAGGAGTAACCATAATTTTCACGTACCGTGCCCAATTCAGCCGACCAGGCAGTTAATCCTTCCCGCAGGAGTTGCTGATCGTTGTAGAACGAGAAATTTTGTACGCTCGTTCTGCCCAGTGCGTCCGTCATCATTACCTGACCCGTTCCCGCGCCGCTGATGTTAGGCATGGTGTTAATCTGAAAACTACCTGCGGGGACTTCTCCGTTGTAGTACCTGACGCCGTCCACGTACAGCTCAACGTTTGACGGCAACGTCGCGGATCCCAGATATGCAGGGAGCGGGGTGGTTGGCTTATAGGGCTGCAAACCAAAATCGGTTCCTATCTGAATACCGCCGATACGCGTCGGTCGGGACCAGATGAGTGAACTTGTCAGGGTATCGCCAACGGTGAGCGCCAACATCGAATCAGGAAATGACGTACGCCAACTGGTGTCGAGGCGCTCAAAGCTGTTATCGGCATATTCCTCGGTGGAGTACTGCGTCAACTGGGTGGTGCTGAGCACGCCGGCAGCATTGAAGGCGCGAAGTTCACTGAAAGTGTTGATTGCACTTTCATCCCCCTGTTGGGTATAGATATCATAATTGAGCAGCGCCCCGCGTGATGTTGTCGCCGTTGGCGCGGTTTCGGTGGGCGAGTTAAGCTGCGTGGTCGCAAGATCGAGTGAACTGAGTGGCACAGTAAGCGAGAGCGTTTGCAATTGAACGTTGTAGTCAATGGTTAGCTGGGGGATATCATTCAGGCAGACGGCGTTAGTGGCATCTGGAGCAAAGCGGAACCCCATTTTACGCAGGGTATCTGCTCCCGCATAAAGCTTTCCATTATCGTAGCCAAAATGTACCAGCCCAACGGGATTCCCATTTAAGGTGACGTCGAGATACAAATCGACCCCCATAATCTGCGAAGTGCTATTAATAACACTATTTTCGTTCTGGTTATTATTCAGCGTTTGTGCGCAAACCATTCCCGAAATTAATACTCCATTGAGAAAGCAATATTTCACCAGAAGCCAGGATCTGTTACAGATCTTGTACTGTTTTTTGGCCATTGATTGTGACTTCAACTTTCCCGCCATAATGATTATTACTGGCCGACGGGGAGACTATCCAGCGCATTATTGAGCCGGGTAAAACGTAGCCTAATAGTCCGGGTGTTATGACTTTTTTAGCACCGTCAGGGCTTATAAATGTTGCAGCGGATAATTGCGCATGCCCATTTCCCTGATTGCTGACTTCAATAAATTTTTTGCCATTCAGTTGTTGTAATTTCCATTGCAGTTTTGCCTGCGTTTGTGCCGCTGATGTCGGTTGAATGAAAACGGGAACGGAATAATGCAGCACAAACTGAAGCTTATTTTTTTCTACTTTTGCAGGCGGCAACTCATCTATCGACAAACGATAAGCGTCTTCGGCATGCGCCGAGGGAGGGCTTGTGCGAATAACACGAATCAACTGACGTTCTCCAGGGGCTAATGCCAGCATCGGCGGGCTAATGACCAGCCCCTGAGAGGGAGAAAGTTTGTCGTCATAAGCGCTCTGGCTCCAGCGAAAAACCCGAACCTGGGCGTTGAGCACATTTTCACCTGCATTACTCAGCCAGATACCATCGGCATTTTGCGTCGCTTGCAACGTTAATGTAACCGGGGCTATTTGCAGCCCGCTGGCGGCGGCGGGGTTAACGCTCGCCACCATCCCTAACAGGCATGCGCAGGCACACTGCTGAACAGGCAGTTTTACTTTCATGTAGCTTCCTGAAGTTAGTAGTTAACGTTAACCGTTACCGTGTCGGCATAGTCGTCAGGAGTGAAGTTGGCGCTCGGTGCGGTGGCGTAAACAGTATAGGTTTGTGCCAGACCGGTCCCCGTCGCCGCTACGCCATTTCCAGGCGCGGTGTCGGTGGCGGTATTACCCCACACCGGACCTGTTGCTGACGTGCGATTTAGCTGATAGGGCACTTTGTCGGTATTGGTGGCAGCGTTAGCCACAGAGGACATGGCGCCTGAGCCCGTCGTCGTCCCTCCATTGGCAGCCGACGGTGCCAGGCCGATAAAATAGGGCGTGGTTTTTGAGCAATTAATTGAAATAGTGTTGCTTGCACTGGTATTTGTCGCTGTGGTATTCACCGGACCAAGCGTGATATTTGAAGCCGAACCAGCAGTTACGGTACAGGCCTTCTGAATCGTCATCAGCACCTGAAATGTTCCGTTAACGGTTGCTGCATTTGCCACTGATATAATGGAAAAGGCGCAGCAACAAAGAATTAAGCGTTTGTCTAAGACTAGAGCCATATCCTTTACCTTTTTCAAATAACCACATTTATTACTTTAGAAAAACAATAATGTGGCACAAGAAGACATAATTTAACCCTAGAATAAGTATTAGGCGTACGCCAGTTGATCTAATGAATTTTACTTAGGAAAAAGGTGATGGCGTCTACAAAAAAATAATACCAACGGGTGAGTATGTTGTTTGGTTTTTATGCTATGTCGGGTGTTTAGTCAAAAGGCCAGGGGGCAGCATATTCAGTGGATGGTACTCAAATGACCACCCAAAATATGAGAATCGTAGGTTTTATCTTCCTTAATTCAGTACCGTATTACCTGTTGGTTATGGGCTGTGGAAAACGACCTTATAACCTTGTTCATTCCAGTGTTGTAGCAGCTCATTTTGTCTACGGGTTGGCGTAATACCGGTCCAGACAAAAAGCGTCTGACCTGGGAAAAGTTCTGGTCTTGGCGATTCAATGGGTTCAGCAAGAACGGCAATATGCCAGCCAGATTGCGATAAGCGCCAGGCTTCGAGCCACAGACGGGTTCTGTCTTCAACATCCCAGGCCATCAGGATGGCATCTTTCCCTGACTTGCGCCGCGTTTCAGACAGCAGTGTGGCAACATATTCAATCAACGCGCCATCAAGCATACTGTTCATAATGCGGGATGTATTATGATCAAGCATTAACCGTTGACGTACGGGAAGATAAACGTGATCAATCAGTGCATCTACGGGATGGACGCGACCAAGTGCGATAATTTTGGCTCGCAGCTTCGGTGGATGCGCCATGCGAAGCATGCTCATCATCTCTTCTTGCAATTGATTCCAGTCATCGTCAGTTTGACGGGTACTGGTTTCCAGTAATGCTTTTACTTTGCCAACGGGTGTGCCACTGTTAATCCAACGTTTTATTTCTTCAATACGTTGAATATCTTCTTCATCAAAGAGACGGTGGCCACCTTCGCTGCGTTGAGGTTTGAGTAAACCGTAACGTCGTTGCCATGCCCGGAGGGTGACAGGATTTATCCCGCAACGTTCTGCGACATCTCCAATGCTGTAATAAGCCATAGTTCCCCCAGACACTCCTGATTCTCCGTCACCGATATGCGGTTCCTGTTACTTTGTACAAGATGCATCAAATTGTACAAAACATACAGAGAATTCTAGCAAAATTAAGATTTACTTTACTATCACGCAGGGGGAAATGCTGAATTTTTAAGTTCAGCATGAGAGAGAAGGGTGTGAATTGTTGTTTACTAACAATGTCTTAGGTGTTCTGGTGCTGAGAAATCATTTTTTCTCTGGCCATGCAACAGACGGCGTACCATTCAGGCAGGCTTGTGCAAAAAGGTTACCCTGGAAGATTTCAATACCTGCGGACTCAAGCCACATCCACTCTTCAGGTTTTTCAACGCCGACTGCGGAAATCATGATTTCCAGCGAAGTGCAGCATTTGATAATTGCCTGAATGATGGCCTGTCTTGGTCCACTTTTATGCACATCCGTGATGAGCTCGCGGCTTATCTTAATTCGGTCGGGTTGAAAACGAGACAGAAGCTGAAGCCCGGCAAAACCTGCCCCAAAATGATCTATCGCCACACAGATCCCCGCAGCCTTGAGTGACTTCACAGCCTGCGCGAACGTATCAAAACGAGAAATAACTTCGCTTTCGGTAAATTCTACAATGATTTGTTCAGGCACCAGTCCGTGCGCCGCGATTTCGTTTATCAGAAAGCTGACTGCATCGGGTTTATTTACCAGGGTCATGGGGAGCAGATTGACTGAAAGCATTTTGTCGTTAAGTCCCAGCGCGCTTGCCATTGCAAAAGCAGTCTTTTTGCTCTGCAGATCCGCGGTATACAGTTCCTCAGGATTTAAGTTGTCAAAATAAGTTGCGGGCGTTTCACCGTCTCTACCACGAATAAGTGCTTCAAGGGCAATGACGCGTTGCGACATAGGATCGATAATGGGTTGAAAAGCAAAGCTGAAATCGATATCGGACGGGAGTGTGCTTTCATCCAGGAGAGTACAAGAGTCGTCGGCAATAAAACTCCAGTAATCAGGCGCAGGTATTTCAAAATAGCTCGATTTTTCCGTCGCAAGGACAAATGTGCGGAAAAACTGTAATGCCCTGTCATCATACGTGAGCTGAAATTTAGATGTTCCCTTGTTAAGTACCGCTTGCAGGAGGTCATTGCGTTCATGTTTTTGTAAATCAAATAACTCCATCCCCGCCTTTCCGAATCTTCTCGCAGGCGCGTAATCACACATCAGCTCAACGATATTGTGGTGCCGTGGATCGTTACATATACAACGATAAATCTCCTTTACCTGCTCCTCAGGGCCTTCAAGCAGTTGGAAAAAGTGGCGACCGTTAAAGAGTAAAATCCCCGTAACATCAGATCGCCTGTTTTTGAGGTTTGCGGCTGCCACCATATCCTCAAGCGCTTTGAGGGGGGCGTCATCACGTAGATGGCTACGGTAAATAATGGTCGTGAGCATGGACAGTCCGGGATCATGGGGGGAAGAGGTATGGACAGTATCAGACAAACCAGCTTATGTCCTGATTTTAATACATTATTCTAACTTTATTTTTACAAACAAAGACCCCTAAAATGATCAAATTCATTCGTTAAACGATGTGTGTTGTACAATTGAATTTGATTTCATGTAGAATGAAACTTATACAACTCATTGATTGTATTGGCTTAGCACTTATTGCTAAAAATTAACGAGCTGCGTTGTACACATTTTTGGTACAACTTTGCTACTGTTATAAAACTTAATATTCACCAGCATTTTGTTACAGGAGCATGACATGCAGCAGCATACCGTTCGTACTGATTCTGCAAGCGCGATTTCTCGTTACTTTGCAAAGGCGCATCTGCCAACCCAACAGGAAACATTGGGAGAAATCGTCACTGAGATACTCAAAGATGGGCGAAATCTGAACCGCAAATCACTTTGCACCAAGCTTCTGAGCCGTCTTGAAAAAGCATCAGGGGAGAACGAACAGAAACATTACAATGCGTTAATTGGCTTGCTTTTTGAATAAAAGGAAGTCTGACATACAGAATCGGAGTAAATACTGACGTCGTTATGAATAAAACTGACAGTGAACGCTTGAAACATGAAATTACAGGTTTGGCTGTGCTAGAAATTTTGCGAATGCATACAGACGTTTCGTTAGCTGCAGTGATTAAGCAACTGCGACTTATGCAGGCCAGTGAAATGGATAGCGCACGCAAGCAATTAATTGACAGCGTTATCAATGATTTCACAAACATTAATCCGGGAAAGATAAGCAGAAAACCGGATAAAACCAGAGATGAGAGTGCTTTCAGTGCCAGCAAAAACCCTAAATTACATTAAAGATAATCTTCCAGACTATACAAGCGAGGTTACCATGCTTCATGAAATTAATGTCCACAGTGTAATGACGGATAAAGCTTTATCAAGTTACTTCCATAATGCAGGTGAGCTATTAGCAGATGAGTCTGTGGTATTGGGGCAGGCGGTAACAAATGTAATTCTGGCTGGTGATAATGTTAATAATAAAAATATCATTTTAAGCCTGATTGGTTCTCTGGAGTCAACAGTTGACGTTGTCCAGGCAGATGTTATCAGAAAAACCCTGGAAATAGTGTTGCGTTACACAGCTGACGATGTCTAATAAATTTTCATATTAATATAATATGTACAGTACCTTTGTTATATGCTTAAAGCATTCATGCTGAGCATTTTTTTGATTAAGACTATACATAGCACCCTCTCATTTTTATGACTACATTTTATGGGGTTGATATGGCCAATTCTATTCCGGAAAGCTTTATTTTTTGCTGTGCGTTGTATAAAAATATAGAGCGTAAGGTAATGTTAAAACAAGGTTATATCAATAATGATGTTCTTGTTCAGGCTTTTAGTATTCAGTTGAAGAATGAGAAGAATGCGATTTTAACCGATCTCTATACACAGATTTTGGCTCATCTTCAACCCGACAAAGTAGTACAACACGGTTAGGTTTATTGTGATTTTTCATTGAGGCCATAATGATGAACATCGTTCAGGAACAAGTTGGAAACGCAGAGTTATGGCTTGATGATATTTTTATCAGGCAAGGGTTAAAGAATATTCTTGCCGATATATTTTTCGAAGATGACCAGACGCGTCTTGTTTTCTTCACCGCCAATCACTTTGATGCGGTAAAAAAGCAAAAATATGATCTGAATACGCATCGTTTGGTACTGTTGATTGATGGTCATCAGTATCAGTATCTCAATGATATTTCACTTTACAGACTTCCAGTGGATATTGGCGTTGGCTCAATTAAACAATTTATTATTGATATCACTCGTGCTGGTGGTGAGCACGAGAATCAATCGAAAGCATGTATCTCTTTGACCGCACGAGATAAATTTATTTTAACGCAGTTAGGAGAAGGTCGAACTATTTTTGAGATATCCGCCTTGTTAAATCTACACTTAAAAACGATTTACCAGGCCAGGCAGAATCTGATCAAGAAACTTGGCTGTTCTGGGCTGATTGATTTTCAGGGAATACTGCGAGCGCAGGTATTCCGCAACTGGCTGGAACATGCCTGAGCATCGATAATCTTAACGAGCTGAGCGGTATTTTTTTACCTGTACAGGTTCAGCTCGTTAATAATGCACTCAGGTTCTTCACGCAGAGGCATATTGTCTATGTCCAGAACCCCATCATTTTTTTGCGGATCATCAGCCCGCAGGCCTGCAAACAGTGGGGTAAGATCCTGTTGTGCTTCACCTCGTTCAGCCATCAGCTCGAACGTTTTATTTTTTGCCTCGTCGTGGGTCAGGGCACTGACCAGAACCTCGGCGATTTGCTCGCGGGATATCACACCATCTTCCGGTGTCCCTGCGTGGCGACGATCCCCCTGAAGCATAACAATTCTGTGTTCATCATCATTGTTGTAATCAAACCAGCCGGGCCGGACGATGGTATAGGGATGACCGCTGGCCCTGACCAGACGCTCGGCACGTCTTTTCCAGTCATGAACCTCAGTTCGTTGATTCCAGGTGCTGAGCCGCTCAGTCACGCCAATCGTGGTCATCAGGCTGATACGAACAGACGTATCCTTGAAAATCCGTAAAATATTACGTACTCCGCCGTAATCGATCGCTCTGGCACCAATACGACCCTGACCATCGGAACCGAGCGTGAAGATGATGGCATCAATATCTTTCGGTAATTCGGTGAGTGTTTCAGGCATTGAAACATCGCCGTAAAAAATATCTGTTCCCCGAGGAAGCGATTTCACTTTGCGCTTATTTCGGATTAGCGCTAAAGGCTGATGGCCCATTTTGATAGCGGTATTGACGACATGAAGGCCAATACTTCCTGTCGCCCCAGCAACGAGAATTCTCATGATAAACCTTCTGATAATTCGGACTTATTTTCGATACAGTCAGAATATCAATTATCATTATGGTCAGTAATAGGGCTAAAATGATTGTGTCTATGAACACCCTTCATGAGTGTGCGATGAAGGGAATGCGCCATAAGGAAATCGCCCATGCTGAAAGAAAACTTCAATGAACTGCAAATCTTTCTTGTGGTGGCAAGGGAGCGAAGTTTTACCAAAGCAGCGGGTAAACTGGGCGTTTCTCAGTCTGCACTCAGCCACGCGATGAAGGCCCTGGAGGAAAGGCTGAATATCCGCCTTCTGACCCGTACGACACGAAGCGTTGCCCCTACGGAAGCCGGTGAGAGAATCATTGCCTGCCTTGAACCGCGTATTGCCGATCTTGAGCAGGAGCTGGAATCACTGGTTCAACTGAACGGCACCGCCTCCGGCAATATCCGTTTATCTGCCGGGGAGCATGCCGCGCGAAGTCTGGTATGGCCGAAGCTAAAACCCTTCCTCAGGGAATACCCGGAAATCAATCTCGAACTGGTGGTGGATAACGGCTTTGTCGATATTGTTGAGGGGCGTTTTGATGCCGGGATCCGCTTGGGCGAAAGTGTGGATAAGGACATGATTGCGGTAAGGATTGGCCCTGACATGAGAATGGCTGTGGTAGGAGCGCCGTCTTATTTCGCTGCAAATCCTGCCCCTGAAACGCCGCACGAGCTACAAAATCACCGGTGCATCAATATGCGCCTGCCGACGGCCGGTGGGCTTTACCACTGGGAGTTTGAGAAGGATGGGAAACCGTTACGGGTCAGAGTGGAAGGGCAGGTCACGTTTAATCTGCAGGCGGAAAGAATTGATGCGGCGTTATCCGGTTTTGGTATCGCCTGTATACCTGAAGACAGGGTGCAGGATTATCTACAGTCAGGAGAGCTTATTCAGATTCTGCAGGACTGGTGTCCGTCTTTCCCCGGATACTATCTTTATTACCCGAGTCGTAAACAGCATCCACCCGCTTTTGCGCTGATGATCGATGCACTTCGCTACCAGGAATAACGGGTCCGACAATCTCAGCGGACCCGTTCGGGTATTAACGGCCTACGCGAGCCTGATGCTCAGGAGAGTAACGTTCGCCGACGATTTTAATCGTTTCAAGCGCCTGGGTTATCTGCCGTGAGTCATTCTGCGAAAGGATGATGTCGGCAGCCCCCAGGTTTTCCTCCAGCCGGTGCAGTTTGGTGGTACCAGGAATAGGAGCAATCCACGGCTTTTGTGCCAGCAGCCATGCCAGCGCGATTTGTGCAGACGTCACGCCTTTCTCTGCCGCCAGTTCCCCCAGCAATGAGACCAGCTTTTCATTGGCTTCAATCGCCTGCTCGGCGAAACGCGGCACTTGGCTTCTGTAATCATCTTTCCCAAAAGTGGTTCCTGGCTTAATTGATCCCGTCAGGAAGCCTTTGCCTAATGGGCTGAAGGGCACAAAACCAATGCCCAGTTCCTCCAGTAACGGCAGAATCTCCTGCTCAGGCTCGCGCCACCACATCGAGTATTCGCTTTGCAGCGCAGTGACCGGTTGCACGGCATGCGCACGACGAATGGTTTGCGCACCCGCCTCGGACAGACCGAAATGTTTAACTTTGCCTTCAGCGATCAGGTCTTTTACCGTACCCGCAACATCTTCAATGGGGACATCCGGATCGACACGGTGTTGATACAGCAGATCAATGACATCAGTCTTTAGACGGCGTAATGATCCTTCAACGGCTTCACGGATATGCTCCGGACGGCTGTTTAAAATCTGCTGCTTGTTGTCGTCGCCAAAAGTAAATCCAAACTTAGTGGCGATAACCACGCGGTCACGAAACGGTTTTAAGGCAACGCCTACCACCTCTTCATTAAGGAAGGGGCCATACACTTCAGCGGTATCGAAGAAGGTGACGCCACGTTCAACCGCTGCACGAATGAGTTCGATAGCCTGCCGGGTATCGGTCGCCGGGCCGTAGCCGTGGCTTAAGCCCATGCAACCGAGCCCAAGCGCGGAGACTTCGAGTCGGGATTGACCCAGATAACGTTTTTGCATTGTATGAATACCTCTTTTATCGCGACTTAAACATCAAGCTTACGGCCAGCCAGCCATTCAACTCTGGCAGGATCGCGATGGGAAAAGAATGTACTCGTTGCGGTGTCGATAGCGGTAACCTGCAGCATATCTTCAGCGCTGAGTTCAAAATCGAGAATGTTAATGTTCTCTGCCATGCGTTCTTTGCGCACAGATTTTGCCAGTGAAACGATGCCTCGCTGGAAGATCCAGCGCAGCACAACCTGGCCTACGCTTTTGCCGTACTTCTGGCCAATTGCCGTCAACACCGGGTGCTGGAACAGGCCGTTTTTACCTTCTGCAAACGGTGCCCAGGCTTCCGGCTGAATGCCGCGGCTTTGATTCCATGGAACCGCATGCAACTGTTGGTTGAAGGGGTTAACTTCAATCTGGTTCACCGCAGGGGCCACTTTGTTGAAGGCGATAAGGTCGGCCAGTCGGTCAGGATGGAAGTTGCTTACGCCGATAGCACGAATTTTGCCAGCCTGCTGCAGTTCTTCCATCGCACGCCATGCCCCATGGACATCGCCGTAAGGCTGGTGAATCAGATACAGGTCAACGTAATCAAGCTGCAGTCGGTTCAGAGAGCGTTCGAACTGGGCTTTAGCGCCTTCGTAATTCGTATCCTGCAGCCACAGTTTGGTGGTGACAAACAGTTCATCACGGGCGATGCCGGTCTGTTTCAGCGCGTTCCCGACCTGGGTTTCATTCTGGTAAGACGCGGCGGTATCGATCAGACGGTATCCAGTATCGATGGCATCAATAACGGCTCTTTCGCATTCAGCGGCATCCGTCATCTGAAAGACACCGAAGCCCAGCAGGGGCATTTCAATCCCGTTGTTCAGTTTTACAGTTTGCACGACGTTATCCTTCAGTTGTTGTGTTGGAAAAGCATAACGCAAACTGATTTATTCGATTAGATGGGGTAATTAGCTAGGGTTTATTAGGTGGGCTCATTAATTTGGAGGGGCTCAAGGTCGGCTTTGTGCCAGGAGGGGACATTACAGATATGGCCGCGCGGTGTCACTTGCGGGGGTTACATGATTTACCTGTAATCAAGTGCAATAGCAAACGGGCAAATATTCTTGAGGCTGCGGGGAAGTGCAGCCTCAGTGATATGACTGTGGAAAGCGGTTTATTATTTCTTTGCTGCTCGAATCAGGCCGTCAAGCCCATTCCTGATGACCATTAAGCATTGGGTTCGGGCGGGTATTTGCCAGATCTTTTGCCGGGACTCCGTTCTGTGTTTCCTGCGTTAGGATACGGACCCTGTGACCGGAAAGATCCTCCAGTAGCCACGCATGATGGACATCGAGTCGTTGAGCGGTATCTTTTTCACCGGCCCATCCGTGCCATGCCAGACGAGCAGGTTTACCTTCAGCAGGTGGAACAAACTCCACAACCTGAGCTTCAACTGGGAAACCAAACGTGCTGAAGTAGAAGCGAACCCCATTTTCCAATTCTGGACCTTTGTTGTCATAAAAGCGCACATCGGCGGAATTTTTATAGTATTCCGGCCATAGCAATGGCTGACTCAGGAGCGGCCAGACATCATTGACGTTCAGACCTGAGATGATCATTTCATTAGAAACAAAGTTATCGGTAAAACCCGGAACAAAGCCTTCTGGCCAGTTAATCGCGTTCATAAATTTCTCCAATTGCTATAGTTGAGTGCACTGCGTGTGTCATTACGGCAGTAACGTGATGACAGTGATTATTGGTGCAATGGAGTTATAAGGCGAATTGTCATTACTTATATTCTTAATAAGATAAATTATATCAGGACGCGGGATGTTGGCTTACTTCTGCGCATAAAGCACGAATCCACTGATGACTTGGGTCACGATGGGTTCGCTCATGCCAGGCCATGCTCTTGGTAAAGCCGGGTACTTTCAGGGGCAAAGGGAGAATGATGAGATCGTTGTTAGTCAGGACCATGCGGTGAGGTACAACTGCAATCATATCAGTCACTTGTAATATATCAGGTATCACCTGAAAACTATTAACTGACATGCCTACTCGTCGTGTCAGACTGAGCTTAGCCAGTGCTTCATCTGTAACACCGGTGAAGTTACCTTCTGAAGACACCAGAATATGTTCCTGTTTGCAAAATTGTTCGAGCGTCATTTCTGAACTCGCTGCCAGAGGATGATGACGTCGTGCTACGCAGACATAATCTTCTTCATAGAGCGCTCTTCCATGCAGGTCTTCGGGGGTTGTTTGCGGTGTTATCAAAGCCAGATCAACTTCACCCCGAGATAACTGCTGATACATTCGCTCATTGTCCACGGGCCGCACGGCGATTTTAATATACGGTGCACGTTGTTTTAGCTCAGCCATCAACGGAACGACAACAGCCTTAAGTGCATAGTCCGTTGCGACGATGGTATAAGTCAGTTCCACCGTCACGGGATCAAATTTCTTTGGTTTCAGCAGGATAGCGATATCGGTGAGGATTTGTTTTACCGGCGTAGAAAGTTCGTTGGCCCGCATTGTGGGGACCATACCGTGGCTGGTGCGAACAAAGAGTGGATCGTCAAAGTAATCACGCAAGCGAATAAGCATACCACTGACGGCAGGCTGCGTCAGTGAGAGGCGCTGTGCAGCCCGAGTCACGCTTCCCTCATCCAGTAATGCATCAAGGGCCTTAAGAAGGTTAAGGTCGAGGGTTCTGATATCATTTTTCATAATGAACTAGCCTGACAGATATTAAAATTTTAATTCAGGCTAAATGCTCGGGAAAAGGTTGTCTAGAAGGTTTGCGAGTGTTTTCCTTTTGGGGGAACTTCCATTTCTGGATGGTAGGCCTTGTACGGATAAGTCCGCTCTTCAGCTCAAAGCAGACCTTGGAATTGAAAGCAGAGGGACTACCTGACACAATTTTGCACAGTGAAGAGTCGGGCGTTGTTAACGTTCAGATTTTCAATGTATCAATGACCATCCGCAGGGCGGGAGAGACGTTGCGATGAGGATAATAAAGAAACAATCCTTCCATTCGCAGGCTGTAACGCTGCAACACCCTGATAAGCTTACCGCTTTCTAAATCATGCGCGACCAGTTCAACAGGAACATAGGCCAATCCGAGGCCCAGTCGGGCGGCCTCTGCTTCCATATAGCTGTCGGATAAGGCCCATTGCCCTTCGGGTTGATGAGTGATTTTTTTATCATCCTGAGTGAGTTCCCACTGGTATACGCTGCCGTCGGCAAACTGATAGGCGATACAGGGATGCGTCTTTAAATCTGTCGGGGTTTGCGGAAAAGCGTAGCGACGAAAATGTTCCGGAGTCCCCACAATCGCCATCTCCATATCGGGCGTGATGCGCACCGCGACCATGCCCTGGCCGACTTCAGGCCCCAGACGGACACCAGCATCGAATCGCTCTTCGATGATATCGACGAACCGGCTCTCATTCATCAGTTCCAGTCTGATATCAGGATAGCGCTGTTTAAATACCGCCAGCTTTGGCAGCAGGCATTTATCAATGGCGTGCTGGCTGGCATTGATACGTACCGTACCGGAGGGCGTCTCTCGATAGTGCGCCAGCGTGGCAAGCCCAAGATCTAACGTATCAAATCCAGATGCCGTCTTCTGGTAGAGCTGCTCGCCTGCTTGCGTCAGCGATAGTTTACGCGTGGTACGCACCAGCAGCTGGACGCCCAGCCTTTCTTCAAGCTCGCGAACAGAACGGCTGACTCCTGACTGAGCAAGCCCCAGCCGCTGAGCCGCTGCGGTAAAGCTGCCTTCCCGCACCACCTGCATAAACAGGTACAGCTCGTTGTAGTTCTCCCTTTTCGCCATTGAAAAATCCCCCCGGAATGACAGCAAATTCAGTATTGATTTATAACAATATGGTATCAATCTTAGCAGTAATCGCCCTCTAATCAGCACTAATTCTGCTCACTATAATGAGCCCATCAAAACAAAGCACCGCAGCGTTGTCCGTCGGAAACCTGTATCTCTCTGTTGTTTTTTATGGGGATTTTTTATGAAAGCCTTCACCCGAACGCTAAAAACTACGATGCCGGCCATGCTGTTATTCGCATCATTAAGTGGAGCCTCAACAATGAGTTTTGCTGATTCAACCAATCCGAGTGCCCCTGTTTCCATGACAGATAAGTGGGACAAGACCTTCGCTGAGAGCCAGAAAGTCGAACATCGTAAAGTCTCGTTCCAGAATCGATATGGCATCACCTTAGTGGGCGATCTTTACCTGCCTAAAGACCGTGGCGATCGCAAGCTGGCTGCGATTGCGGTCAGTGGGCCTTTTGGCGCGGTGAAAGAGCAATCCAGCGGTCTGTATGCGCAGACGCTGGCGGAACAAGGATTTGTTACCCTGGCATTCGATCCCTCTTACACGGGGGAAAGCGGCGGCTATCCGCGAAACGTCGCCTCACCGGATATCAACACTGAAGATTTCAGCGCGGCAGTGGATTTCTTAGGGCTGCAAAAAGAGGTGGATCGCAATCGTATCGGGCTGCTCGGTATTTGCGGCTGGGGTGGCATGGCGTTGAACGACGCTGCGATGGATACCCGCGTCAAAGCGGTGGCTACCAGCGTGATGTACGACATGAGCCGGGCGATGGGCCATGGTGTGGGGGATGGCAAAGACCGTTATTCCACCGCCGACCGTCGTGCTGTTCTGCAATATCTGAATGAACAGCGCTGGAAGGATGCGCAGAGCGGCACGTTCGCACACGGCGGTCATGATATTAACGTCGACAGCAACGGTAAGGTCAGCGCGGGCGAGCGCGTTCTGCCAGAAACGCTGCCGGCAAATCCGCATCCGATACTGAAAGAGTTCTTCGATTACTATCGCATGCCGCGCGGCTTCCACGAGCGTTCCGTTAACTCGACCGGGGCGTGGACGGCAACGATGCCACTGTCGTTTATGAATATGCCGCTGCTGAGCTACGCCAGTGAAATCACCATCCCCACGCTTATTGTGACCGGTGAGAAAGCGCATTCACGCTATTTTGCTGAAGATGCTTTCAAGGCGATTGGCAGTAAAGACAAAGAACTGGTCGTGGTGCCAGGGGCAAATCATGTGGACCTCTACGATAACGTGGCCGGAAAAATACCTTTCGCGAAGTTCGAACAATTTTTCCAGACCAAACTGAAATAAACCCTCTCCTGAATTGATGCAAAGCCACCGGCCTCTGGCGGGTGGCTTTTATCCTGATCTTCGTGAAATTTCACTATGTCGACGCTAAACCAAACACCATCACATCCTCATCAGCGCGCATACTGGGGCGGTATTTTTGCCATGACCCTGTGCGTGTTTGTGCTGATTGCTTCTGAATTTATGCCCGTCAGCCTGCTCACGCCGATTGCCCGCGATTTAGGCGTGACGGAGGGGCTGGCAGGCC
>NZ_JAOWDR010000055.1:0-84755 GCF_030334525.1 Citrobacter sp. Ce119 | reverse complement strand
ACCGGCCAGTCTATCCACGGATTCCAGCTGCTGCGGTGATGTTCGTAAATATAGACTTTCTGCCGCTTACGGTTTAGGCGCACGGGCGTACCGCGTGGCGTGTGATAGGTCATTCTGATCAATAATTTAAAGAAAGATATAAAAAAAGCACAAGTTAATAAAGAGCCTAAAAAAATACTCACATCCCATTTAATTACAAAAGGAGCTATTAAGTAAAAAAGTATAAATGGCACTAAAAGGAAGGCAAAAATATCGCCGCCGCCCCATGAGATCTGATTCTCATAACGGGGAATTTCCAGCCAGATATCATTCTTTTCATTCAGCCAGATAGCATTGGGTTCAACATCGTGCTCCAGCCACTGAACCGGCAGATCCTCCTGCCATCTTTCCGCCTGCGGGATCAGTACGGAACGGCGATAGAAAGGGTTTTTGGGGCGTTGTGTTTCAACGTTTGCTGTATGCTGTTCCTTTTTTTTATTCTCAGAGGCGGACAGTGATGCGCGACGCTTTACTTTATTGCCTGGCTTTTTAGTCATAATATTCATTTATCCTTTTACATTAAGCGTTAATGAAAGCACATCCTCAACGTTATATTTATTTTTCCAGTAGCTCACCGTTAACACTGCCCTATTGTATGAAAACGATGAAACCCACCCGCCATTTTTAATAATCAGCAAACTGTTATCTTCATCCGTTTCATGCTCAATAAAACCTTTAAAAAAATACTCGACTTCATTATGATATTTATCATCCTGACCTGGGAACATTTCATGCGATTCTGACGTCACTGATAGTGCATTACCATTAGCAGCAAATGCCTGCAGTTGATATTCATAGGCAGATAATTCACTATTATAACCGGGTAACGTAATATTGGACTCAATTTGTCGGTAGGTTCCACCACCACCAGGAATAGAAGAGACTGTGCTAAAGGCGACCTGAACCCGCATACCGGAGATAATTGCGTTATAATCGGCTAAGGCGCTGTTTAAATCCTCCAGACTCGTAGCCTGCCAGGGAATATCATCTTCTTCGCGACGAAGACCGAAGCAGCAACGCCGCAGCCAGATTTCAATCGGCGTACTACGTAGTTGCTCCCCCCTAAGAGCTAATGCAGCGCCTAAAAAAATTAATGCTAATGCTAGTCCGGCGGGGCCAAAAAGAGTAAAAACGCCGTAGTAAGCATAATAACCAGCAACAGCCCCACCAGCGATCGTCGACGCGGCAGCAAAAAAATAAAACTTTGCAGAACCATTGTCTCCCTTGATATAAGCATCCCACCAAGAAAATCCCATCCTTATCCCATCCACTACCGAAGCTACTCCAGCCAGAACACCGCCCGCTTTAATCAGTGTATGGACATCCTTACCCAATACTTGCCAGAGGCCTTTTTTCGTTAACATACGTCCAAAACCGGCGATTTCCGTTGCCGCGCTGGCGATCATCAGATAGTTCGTTAACTGCTTAAATTTACCGTCGGTAAACTGAAGTGCTCGGTTATTTTCCCAGAGATCGTAAGTCTGGAATGCCAGCATGGCCGTAGACAGCACCATACCTATAGCATTACCGCTCACCAATCGCCCGGTTCGTTCACTGATGATGTTGCTGCGAATATTTTCCCATTGCGCCGCATCCACCGTGCGCAGAGAGGACTCGGTTTTATCCAGCAATGAAAGTGACGATATACGGAGTTCACTGGCAAAATTGCCGACATGTGATTGGTGAGTAATCGGCGCTTTTGTTACTGATGAAGGACTCACTCCGGACTTACGCAGCGGTTTAAAAAGGTTTTCTAAAGCAACCATACTGCTAAGTTGCATATTAATCCGCTGGCCCAGCAACTCGTTGTCCGTGATCGCCAACAAATATCCTACGGCTGAACGCGTGCTTGTCACGCCTCCCTGACGAATCGTGCCACTAAACGGGGATGAATTTTTGGCAACCTCCATGCCCAGGCGCGTGCCATATTCCTGATAAAACTGCTGGAACTCTCTTATGGTCATCGATAAGGAAAAAAGCGTCACCGTTTGCCCCGTGGCGACATACCCAGCCCCCTGAAGCATGCGTATGACCCCGTGTCGGGTCGCATCATCCAGTTTGTCAATTCCCCGACTAAACGCGCCATTCATCGCCAGAATACGGGTGTTAAACATCGCCTGGATTCTGTCGCTTTTTAGCGTATTACCGATTTCATCCGCACCAACAATAACTTTCAAATAAGAATAGACGCTTAGCCCGCTGTAGATGCTGCTGTAATCATCAGTGCTATATCCTAGCAGTCCTTTATATACAGGACTGTTAGTGTCGCCGAACCATGTACACCACACATCACGGGTACTATCATCAATTGCCCCTCCCTGCAGGCAGGTGGTGACCGTCGTGAACTGGCGATACCATTCGAGCAGATCCTGCTGTTTTGAATAGTCATTATCGATAACATATTTCCAGAGAGGCGCGACATACCAGAGAGCTAAATCTGTACCCACATTGTCAATGCGCTGTTGTAGGGATTCCACCTTTTCCTTATAGGTTTTTGCAAAATCGGCTCGCCCTTTTTCATCATAACTTTGCTGTAAACGCGTAAAGTATTCATCCCACGTCTGGCGGCCAACCTCGTCTTTATCAATACATTCCACACTGTTAGCAGCAGGATACGGGGAAGAGGTATACACACAGCGGGTTTTGCTGTTTTGCTTAATACTCTCTTCCGACCCCGCCAGATAGTTTTCAATTGCCAGGGCGATGATATGTTTGTGCATGGTTTCTGGTTGGCTAATATAATCTTCCATGGCGCTCACCAACTGCAGTTGCCCTGCTTTTAACTCCTGAACAATCCCTACACTGTCTGTGAGGGTAATTGCCACCGGCGGACGCTGGTATTGCTGCGTAATGCGATCAACATAATCGCCAAATGAGGTGGACTCATCCTGGCGTGAGTAAAATCCATGCATTCCTCCCTCGGGTTCATTAATCTTCTCCAGCCAGGGATAAAGTAAGGTTGCATATTCAGCCACCTTCTCTTTCAATGATGACAACGCGCTATCGATCGCAAATTCGCCTTTTTCAGCAGACGGCGCGCTTTGCAGACTATCCAGAATAATATGCGTAAAGCGTTCTTCGGACGGTTCTTTTTCATACTGACTTAAAACGTCATCGCTCCAGGGATCGCTGCTAAATGCCAGCCACGCTTCGCTGTATTTTTTGGTATCAAAATTGATAAAACTTCCCGCATTGCAATGCCCTTGCGTGCGACAGGCGCTGCAAAGCGATTCTACCGCATCACATTCAGGCATCAGAGTGGCTTCAAATTGCCGCAATGCGCCTTCTGTTGTAACTTCATAACCCTGCCATGTTTTTTTATCGCCATTGCTTTCTTTAGGCTTTAAAAGTACGTACAGATATCCCATGCGCAACGTTCTTAAGGCATATTTATATTCCCCTCCTTTCAGCGAGGGTGCAGGTTGTGGCTGAATGTTAGGTTGCCAACCAGAAGAGACCATCCCGTTGGGTACAACAGCAATCCGCAGGGGAAGAACCGGAATGCCTTCTCGTTGACACACCTTACAATCTGACGGGATCTGGGCAGACTGATCTGCTGCTGCGGCATTATCTTGAGATTGATCCTTAAGCGACATAAATAAACATTCCTTATTGAACGGTGCTTTGCTGTTCCAGTTCCAGCCAGACTGAATCGGGTAATGTCTGAAGTAACTGCGTCAACAGTAGCGAGGGATTTTCTCTCGCCTGTTGCAGAAGAGACGCAATGGTTGAATGACGGGTTATATCAACGGGAAAATTGAGTGCATTTAGTGCGAGATAAGTTTTATCACGCAACTGATGCAATCCTATTTTACCGACTTCTTTCCAGGCTTGTGCAGCCAGATAAACTGCGTTATCCGGTAGGATCGTTTTCCCATTATCCCAGGCATATAATATGCGCCATATATCCCTGATATTCAGTTGGCCTTCCTGCATTCCCCACGTCAGTTTACCTGCTGTCGTTGCTTCGATGCTGTTCAGGCCGTTGAGTTTTCCCGTATAGGCTATATACCACCAGGTTGAAATTGGCCAAAGAACCTCTTCAATCACAGGAGATAACTGCGTTAGATACAAAAGCTCCATACGCAATGGCTCAAAAAAGGGTAATGAATAACCTGTAGTTATCTGGTCACCAAGAGTTCGGCAATTATCTGCGATCTTTTGCGACAACACCTGAAGCCCACAAGCGCTGCTCAATAGCCCACAAATATAGCGCTTATTATATTTCCGCTCATAGGTTCCATATCTTACAACTTCATTAATCACTGCGGTTGAACACACCTCTCCGGGTGCGGCCAGTAATATCAAATGTGGACAAGATTCCGGAGAGTAGCGAAGATCAGGACGTAGTACGGGTTTGACGTTTTCAGCGCCATATATTTCCTTTAAATTACTTAGGCATAAATCATTTAAAAAAGTGACATTTTTTAACGGATCGACCAGTAAATAGCGATATTCATTTTGGTACCGCCCGTTAAAATCGCTACATATATCATCCGATTGAAACTGTTTATAGTTGCTCACGATTACGTCCGCTCCTTGCAGGTCGCACCGGGAGGAAGTTCCGGGGGCGTATAATTATACGGCTGTGGGATCTGACGATTAAACGTAGCGCTTTTCACATTCACATCACCCAATGTCTTAATGGTCACGCCTGAACGTTCAATAATGAGTGCCGTTTTATCGCATGCTAATGTAATTTTTTTCGCCGTCGAGATATAAACCTCCCCGTCCTTACTTTGTATTTTCATATCTTTCATGGCAGTAAGCTCCATGTTGTCATCTTGCGCCTGTATCTCAACCTTGCCTTTGTTGGCAAAAATCTTAATCCCCAACGTTTTAGCAAACAGACTGATAACCTCCCCGGCAGCGACGGTAAACTTTTTGAACACGCTGAAATCACTGTTTTCAGCCGAGGTCTGAATAAAATTATTACCCGTACTAATTTGAATACTTTCCGGAGATACCTGTGCAATACCCGCGGGTGCGCTCAACAGCAAAGCCGCTTGCTGTAAATCTTTTAGCGACCCTTCCATCAGACTTTTTTGCGCTGCTACTTGTGCTAGCTCTGCGTTGGCCGTTTTCACCGCCTCGCTCAGCGATTGCGCCAGTCCTTGCGCCTGTTCCAGGGTTTCCAGCGCCGCTTTCATTTCAAGCTGTAGGTCCTGCGCCTTTGCCTGCATATCGGCACTGATAAACAGCCCTTGTCCGCCGCGTATCGTCCCCCATTTGTCCGTGCGCAGCTCAAACCCTTCCCCCCGTTTCTGCTTGCCGCTGTCCACGATATGACCCAGATTTAGCTGGCTCTTCCCGCCGTACTCCGTCGAGAGCTTGATATGCTCCTGCCCACGGGTGTCATCGAGGCGGAATTTGTTGTTCGTAGGGGTACGCAGGACATTGCGTTTATTGTTGCGGATGGTGACATGGTCAGGATGGGCTGAGTCATGCAGTGCATGGGCGATATATGGCCGGTCCGGATCGCCATTTTCAAACGCAATAGCCACTTCCGTGCCAGCCAGCAGTGGCAGATGAAAACCATAGGTATCTCCAGCATACTGTCTGGCCTGACGCACCCACAGACTTTCGTACCCGGCGGGCCATGTATCGCGGTCAAAGAGTAAATTGACCCGATAGCGTCCGTCTTTATCGATATGCCCGTAGAGATCGCCTGGCTGGGTACTGGTCACCCGTGCAGGCAAAGTGCCCGCCATCACAGGTTTCTCCGGCGAAGGTGCGCGAAAACAGTAACGTTCAGAACAGGGTATTGCCTCAAACTCCAGCGTATAGCTACGGTCACGAGCGGCACGGGTATGAATCGCGGTGATGACCACGCCGTGGGCAAACATATCTGGAGCCTCACCGCCGGTCACCTTCAGCGCCTGGCCAGGCATTAACGTTACGCTGTTGCTGGTGCCCCCCAGTCGCGTCTGCCCGTTCAGATAGCGTTCGTGGCGGATACGGGCATAAAATCCCCCGCCCTCAATAGTCTGCGGGCTACCGGCCTCACGAAAATTATCTGCGTAATGATACGCTTCACCACGGGTAGTTTTGTCGCCCGCAGTGACATCCATCGCGCTGTCCATGTCCCTTTGGGCGTCACGGTAGTTGTAGTCTCGGGTGGTAACCGTGTTTTCAACCACCGAATGCGACGAATTCAGCGCCCATGCGGCTTCAACTGTGCCGTCGTACATACCGGACGGGTGGCGCAGCGGTAGAGTGATTCCCTGTTCATATCCCTGCTGATCGTCGTAAAACTCTATCACCTCAATTTTCAGCCGTGAATCTGCCGCGAAACGGAACCAGATCCCGGTCTCCGCCAGCAACCGTGACAGAAACGTCAGGTCATTCTCGCCGTACTGCATCACCTGTTCGCGACGTGGGTACTCATTATTCAGCTTAAAAACAAAATCCTGACCGCGCAGACCATGACGTTCACGCAGGATTTTTTCCGTAATCTGCGAGACGGACATATCCTGGAAAATCGCGCTCTGATGACTGCGGGAAAGTAGCGCCAGACGGGGTTCCAGTCGCACCTCGTAATGCGTTTCGTCACGTGAGGCAGACAGACACTTAAATGCGGTAATCACCCCATGCAATGTGCGCTGCGGAGTCATCACCGCCATCCCCTGTTCCGGCGGTGCGCACAAGCTGAACGAAGCGTCCTGCATCAATACTGTTTCCGGCGTAATACCATGATTAGTGCTGGTGAACTGAATGTCATACCGAAAAGGCTGGCTGAGATATTCATGTCCTTTGAAAGCCAGAACGTCTGGTTCCACGTCCAGCCCACGAATAGTCAGTTTGTTATGGTTGTGATCAAACAACATTTTGTGCCCTCCTGGCGTTCGGGCACGCTACCGCCCATGGCCGTAACCCTATGCCCATTAAGGTAATACTTCCCCGTTCTCAGTAACCGCGTTGAATGTCCCTACTGCTCAACACATGAAATTGGCGAAGCCCAACGTTGCCATTCGCCTGTGTTATGCGGCGAAACTGACCAGTAGTGAGTCAAGCCAGCAGTCCAGCCCCCACCAGAGTAGTCCCACCGCAAACAGGCCCAACATCAGCCGAATTCGGACGTCACGCAGCCATAAACCCAGCGAGCTTCGCGCAGGTAAGGTATTAAGTACCGGCTGTGATTCCTGAAACTGAAAAGCGGGAATATGCGATGTCAGTTCATTGAGTAACGCTGTCCGTGTTGGTGCGTCCGGACTCAGTCCACCGAGAAATCCCAACATCAATACCCGATGGAAACAGATAAGCACCGTTGGTTCCGGTGCCGGCTCGCGCAGAACACCACGCATCCGCTCATACAACGCTTCTCCGGCGTCGAGGGTGTTGAAGTAGTGCGTCTGGAGCGGGGACTGATACCACACCAGACTGGCATCATCCTGTACCTCGCGACTTTTCACCGCCTCATCCAACAGTGCACAACAGGCATAGGTGATGTGCAGAATGTTTTCCTCGGTTAACCCCGCCGTACGCGTCACCTCTCGCACACACGTCACATTATCCGCGCACATCTGCCACAACCGCCGCCCTTCCCCAGTAGCAAACTGCTCCCCCTGCCGTAATCTAACGGTCTGAAGCCAAATATCGGCCAGACATTCATCGACGTTGAAGGTCATGTGCGCAACACCGCAAACAGCTCAAGCTCGAGTTCACCCAACGTGCCCGGTACATAAAATACGCAGACGCCAGCGTCCAGCATTCGCTGGGCCGACGGATGATTGAGATCGAGGGAGAAATACTGATTTTCCAGGCGCAGGGGAATCGCCGCCGGGACGTGAGTTTGCGCTTTCAGCGGGATGCCATTTAGCGCAATATTCACAACCTGGTTTACATCGTCCGGGCTCCCCGCCTTGCATAATTGTGGGAACTGGTTATAAAGCTGCGCAGCTGGCAGGGATGAACGCACCGACAACCAAAAGTCAGCACCTTCACGCAGACGGGGATCGTGTAGTCGGGCGATCCATTGATGCAGACGAAGATCGCGTTCCATATCAATGGCGATGACCCGTGATGGCAGGCTGGTTTCCAACAATCTGTTCAACAACCTGAACAACGGCAAAAACGTGTTGCTTAAATCATCGTGCTGATACAGCGGGATAACGCCAATCTCATGTTCCAGCGAGAACGTCAGCAGCGCCCCCGCCAGCCGCGCCAACTCCTGATACACGCGTTCCGGATGCACCTGTGGGAAACGCTGGTACATCCCCAGGACGGGTTCGGCGGTATTTAGCGCATTGAGCAGCCAAAATAACGAGACGTCTGCTACAGCAAAATCCGCCATCCGCTCATTACTTTCCCGACGCATTGCCATCAAACGGATAATGCGAGCACGCAGTTGCGTCAATAAAACCTCTGTCTTGTCGCACAACCCGTGATTACCGTGCATCGCCAGCAGCGGAGGGATGAACGTCCCATCAAGGACATAGTTACCCTGTACGTCTTTTAATATCCGAGCCACCGGGCAGGTGAGGTAATTGGCATTATCCTGAGTTGAAAGCCGTAGCGTGAGTTCATGTTGCATCACCGCCATCGGCTTTATGTCATCATCAAACTGGTTGCGTACATCGCGCCACACCTGGCGGTAACGCACCGGATATTCAGCAATGTCTTCCGGTTGCAGGCAATTACGGTCATTCGAATAAAACTGAGGAAGGGCCAACAGCACTGTGGCTTCGTTTGTCTCCCCCGTCAACGTTAACGTTGGAGGTAGGGCATCCATCTGCTCAGTATCTATCTGAGTACCGTCCTGAAATCGTAAGTTCAGGCAAAGGGGTTTCAGTTGCCCTTGTGTCAGTACTTGTGAATCAAATTCTGCACGCCATACCCCCCACGGATGCATAACGCTCATTTGGGCTATACCCTGGTCATCACGGGAATTAAGCAACGTTTGCTGTTGAAAATACTGGGGAGAAAGGAGGATCCCTTTTGTCCATAGCGGACGAAAAATCTTCATTGCACCTCCTGTGCCATAACATTTTTATTCAAACATCCAGAAATAAAATAGATTAATAAAAATCATTTGTTTTATGATTAATTATATCAATATATATAATTACACACTGAAATAAAAAAATTAAGTCTTAATTAACGATTAAACATTTGGCGCGTTGGCAGTGTGATACTGCTGGTGACGCTTACAGACAGCGCGCTTTTTTTCGTGCAAACGAAAACGTTTCCGCTTATCCTTTGTTTCCGGCAAAAAAGACTATCCTCAGCCGGAGCATATTGATGACTGCACCATCCCAGGTTTTAAAGATCCGCCGCCCAGACGACTGGCATCTTCACTTTCGCGATGGCGACATGTTAAAAACTGTCGTGCCCTATACCAGTGAAGTGTATGGCCGCGCCATTGTCATGCCGAATCTGGCTCCGCCCGTCACCACGGTTGACGCGGCTATCGCTTATCGCCAGCGAATTCTTGACGCGGTACCTGCCGGACACGACTTCACGCCATTAATGACCTGCTACTTAACGGATACGCTGGATCCCAACGAGCTGGAACGTGGATTTAACGAAGGCGTTTTCACCGCTGCAAAGCTTTATCCGGCCAATGCCACCACCAACTCGACGCATGGCGTAACCTCGATTGACGCCATCATGCCGGTACTGGAAAGGATGGAAAAATTGGGTATGCCGCTGCTGGTGCACGGCGAAGTGACGCATGCGGATATCGATATTTTCGATCGTGAAGCACGCTTTATTGAAACGGTGATGGAACCACTGCGTCAGCGTTTAACTGCGCTGAAGGTGGTGTTCGAGCATATTACGACTAAAGATGCTGCCGACTACGTGCGCGACGGTAACGAGCTTTTGGCTGCGACCATTACGCCACAGCACCTGATGTTTAACCGCAACCACATGCTGGTCGGTGGGATTCGCCCTCACCTGTACTGCCTGCCGATCCTCAAACGTAACGTCCATCAACAGGCGCTGCGAGAGCTGGTTGCCAGCGGGTTTAACCGCGCCTTCCTTGGTACCGACTCTGCGCCGCATGCGCGTCATCGTAAAGAGTCTAGCTGTGGCTGTGCGGGCTGCTTTAATGCGCCGACCGCGCTGGGCAGCTATGCCACCGTGTTTGAAGAGATGAATGCGTTGGCGTATTTCGAAGCCTTCAGCTCACTCAATGGCCCACGGTTCTATGGTTTGCCAGTGAATGAGACCTTTATTGAGCTGGAGCGCGTGGAGCATCAGGTCCCGGAGAGCATTGCACTGGACGATGATACGCTGGTGCCTTTCCTGGGTGGCGAAACGGTACGCTGGTCAGTAAAAAATTAAAATAAGTGTAGCCAACTGAGGCGATTAACTGTATAAATAAACAGTATATTCCACAGGGGGCTACTATGCGTATTGAAGTCACTATTGCTAAAACTTCACCACTACCCGCCGGCGCAATTGACGCGCTGGCAGGTGAACTCTCCCGCCGTATTCAGCACCATTTTCCGGATAACGAAGGTAACGTATCCGTGCGTTATGCTGGCGCAAACAATCTGTCGGTTATTGGTGCGAGCAAAGAAGACAAAGAACGTATCAGCGAGATCCTCCAGGAGACGTGGGAAAGCGCGGATGACTGGTTCATCAATGAATAAATAATGATATGCAGTGATGTTTGTTTGCCGGGTCGCCCCGGCTTTTTTATACACGCCATCTTTAAATCAATAGCGAATTCCTGCTGGCAAACTAATATTTTAATAATCAATTTCTGGTCATCTTTTAACCACAACACCAAAATAATTGTGCAACATGCTAAAAAAAAATGAATAACATGTTGGTTTCTTACTCAGATAACGCTGAAAACAAAAAAATTATGCGCTCCCCTCTTTAAATTTCCAATGAATACCCTTATTTATTGATATACTGAAGTTGCTTCAGAAAAAAACGCATTGAACCTCGAAAACCGTTGTCTAGTAACACGAATTAGGGGGCATGATGGAAAAGAATAATGAAGTCATTCAGACTCATCCGCTTGTAGGATGGGACATCAGCACCGTTGATAGCTACGATGCGCTGATGCTGCGTTTGCATTACCAGACCCCGAATCGTCCAGATCCGGATGGGACTGAAGTTGGGCAAACGCTCTGGTTAACCACTGATGTTGCCAGGCAATTTATTTCGATATTAGAAGCAGGAATCGCCAAAATTGAATCCGGCGATTACCAGGTAAATGAGTATCAGCGACATTAAACCTGATACCTCCAACCATCAAAAGGCACCTTATCGGTGCCTTTCTTATTTCCAGGTTGAATATTCCGGGTCAGTTATTTACCCTGCTATACCTGTCATACTTCAAGTTGCATGTGCGTTGGCTTTCCTCGCTCACCCTGGTCACGTACTAATGTACGCTCCCAGGGATTCGCTGCGTTGCCGCGTGATTCGGCCTTACGGCCTCACCCCTTCGGGGCCAGCGCGAGCGCTGTTCAAAACGGCCGGGCCGTTTTGTCCTGCAACTCGAATTATTTAAGGTATACTATCGCGATTGCAGAGAGAAGCGGATGAAATACGACTTAATCATTATTGGCAGCGGTTCGGTAGGCGCCGCAGCCGGATACTATGCCACTCGCGCCGGTCTGAAGGTTCTGATGATCGATGCGCATATGCCCCCGCATCAGCAGGGCAGCCACCACGGCGACACTCGATTAATTCGTCATGCTTATGGCGAAGGCGAAAAATACGTTCCTCTGGTACTGCGGGCGCAGACATTGTGGGATGAACTGTCCACCCAAAATGAAGAACCGATTTTTGTTCGCTCTGGTGTAATCAACCTCGGCCCGGCAGATTCAACCTTCTTAGCGACCGCGGCACAAAGCGCAAAACAGTGGCAACTCAACGTTGAACAACTGGATGCTGCAGCCATCATGGCGCGCTGGCCGGAGATTCGCGTACCTGAAAACTATATCGGCCTGTTTGAAGCCGAGTCAGGTTTTTTACGCAGTGAGTTAGCGATTAAAACCTGGATCCGTCTGGCGGAAGAAGCAGGCTGCGCGCAGCTATTTAAATGCCCGGTCAGCGCAATTAGTCACGGTGATGATGGCGTCACGGTAGAAACCGCCGACGGTGACTATCACGCGCGAAAAGTGGTGATCAGCGCCGGTACCTGGGTGCAGGCTTTAGTCCCCGAACTACCGATACAGCCCGTGCGCAAGGTGTTCGCATGGTATCAGGCCGATGGACGTTACAGCGTCAAGAATAACTTCCCTGCCTTCACCGGAGAGTTGCCAAATGGCGATCAATACTACGGTTTCCCGGCTGAAAATGACGAGCTAAAAATTGGCAAGCACAATGGCGGACAGGTAATTCATTCTACAGAAGAGCGTAAGCCGTTTGCCGCTGTTGCCAGCGATGGATCTGAAGCCTTCCCATTCCTGCGCACAATTCTGCCAGGCGTTGGTTGCTGTCTGCACGGTGCGTCCTGCACCTATGATAACTCACCGGATGAAGACTTTATTATTGATACTCTGCCGGAGCATGACAACATGCTAATCATAACCGGGTTGAGCGGACATGGCTTTAAGTTTGCCTCCGTGCTGGGAGAGATTGCGGCAAACTTCGCCCAGGACAAACAGTCTGACTTTGACCTGACCCCCTTCAGGCTAAGCCGTTTTAAGCGATAATAAATGATGGCCTCGTTGGTGAGGCCATTTTTAATGACAGGAATAACATCGATGCGCCGCATCTTTCACTATCTGGTTAATAATATTCGCGAGCATTTTATGCTCTACATTATTTTATGGTCGCTACTGGCAATTATGGATGTTATATATATTATGTTTTTTTGATCTCATTACGCTGACATTAATTGACATAAACTGATGTTAGTTGAATTTTCATTGCAATAAATTGAATAAGAAAAAAACCTACAAACCCCGAAAGCAGGACTTAACACTCGCCTTTCCCTCTAAATGCCTGATGATAATTTCATAAATTAATCAATTATTTTGATTTAACAATAAATATCAGCGTCATTGTTATTTATTAGTTGCATTAATGTCTTTTCCGCGCCATTTTCATTCACTTCTGAAATATCTAACGGTGTGCTTATGCAATTCAATAATAGTCCACAACGCTATGGCATAGTGTCTGCCGTATTACACTGGCTGACTGCGATTGTTGTATATGGCATGTTCGCGCTGGGTTTATGGATGGTCACGCTCAGCTACTACGACGGCTGGTATCACCAGGCCCCTGAACTGCATAAAAGCATCGGCGTTCTGCTTATGATGGGATTAGTCATCCGCGTCGTCTGGCGATTGCTCTCCCCTCCACCTCCTGCGCTGACAAATTATTCCCGTTTAACCCGCATCGCTGCGGCAGTGGGTCACCTCGCGCTATACACATTGCTCTTTTCTATTGTCATCAGTGGATATTTGATTTCCACCGCTGATGGCAAAGCGATAAGCGTATTTGGTTGGTTTGACATCCCAGCGACCCTTGCCAATGCGGGCGCTCAGGCCGACCTCGCAGGTAGCCTGCACCTGTGGCTTGCATGGTCCGTGGTGGTTTTATCGCTTCTGCACGGACTGATGGCCCTGAAACATCACTTTATCGATCACGACGATACCCTCAATCGCATGTTGGGAAAATCGTCATCTGACAATGGAGCTTAAAATGAAAAAAAACCTGCCTGGACTGACACTCGCCGCTTTGTTATTCACCGCTGGCTCGGCCGTGGCGGCAGATTACAAGATTGACAAGGAAGGACAGCATGCCTTTGTTAATTTCCGTATCCAGCATCTGGGTTACAGCTGGCTGTACGGCACCTTTAAAGATTTCGACGGTACATTTACCTTTGATGAGAAAAATCCCGCAGCCGATAAGGTCAACGTGACCATCAACACCAACAGCGTTGACACCAATCACGCTGAACGCGACAAGCACCTGCGCAGCGCAGATTTCCTTAACGTGGCCAAATTCCCACAGGCGACGTTTAGCTCCACCAGCGTGAAAAAAGAAGGGAACGATCTGGATATCACCGGTAATCTGACCCTGAACGGCGTCACTAAGCCGGTTACGCTGGACGCAAAGCTGATAGGTCAGGGCGGCGATCCGTGGGGCGGTACGCGCGCTGGTTTTGAAGCACAAGGGAAAATTAAACTGAAGGACTTCAACATCACCACCGATCTCGGTCCGGCGTCACAGGAAGTGGATCTGATAATCTCAGTGGAAGGTGTCCAGCAGAAGTAAAACATGAGTTGCCGGATGAGGTCTTACCCCTCAGCCGGCATCATTTTATTGCGTGGGATCCGGAATGCCCAGCTTGGTATTCAGGCGACCGCGTGATTTATTAAAGATTTTGTTGCCATTTTCGCGGCCAGCGCGACGACGTCGTTGCTCTTCTTCCGGCAACTCACTCTCTTCGCTGCACAACTCGCTACAGCAGCCGTTATATTTTTGCGCACAGGCCGGGCACTGGATAAACAACAGATGGCAGCCATCATTTTTGCAATTGGTATGGCTGTCGCACGCCGTTCCGCATTGATGGCAATGCGCAATGACATCTTCAGAAATTCTTTCACCCATACGCTCGTCAAAAACGAAGTTTTTACCGACAAAACGCACCGGAAGTCCCTGTTCACGCGCCTTGCGGGCATATTCAATAATACCGCCTTCGATGTGCCAGACTTTGCTAAATCCGTTGTGTTTCATCCATGCGCTGGCTTTCTCACAACGGATCCCGCCCGTGCAATACATAACGATTTTTTTATCTTTATGCGCCTGCATCATTTCAACCGCTTTCGGTAACTGATCGCGGAACGTGTCTGCCGGGATTTCCAGCGCATTCTCGAAATGGCCCACTTCATATTCATAGTGGTTGCGCATATCAATGAATACCGCGTCAGGATCGTCCAGCATGGCGTTTACTTCTGCCGCCTTCAGGTAATCCCCCACGTTGCTGGCGTCAAATTGCGGATCGTCAATCCCATCCGCCACGATGCGTTCACGTACTTTCATACGCAGCACCCAGAACGATTTACCGTCATCATCCAGCGCGATATTCAGACGCAATCCGTTTAATGCGGGATCAAACGCATAAAGCTGCTGGCGAAATGTCTCGACGTTGCTTTGCGGTACGCTGATTTGTGCGTTGATTCCTTCATGAGCAAGATAGACGCGCCCGAAGACGTTCAATGCGGTGAACATCTGGTACAGTGCATCACGCGTGTGCTGAGGGTGGGTAATAGTGAAATATTTATAGAATGAGATCGTCGTGCGCGGCTCAGTCTCGGCCAGCATTTTGGCTTTGAGGGCGTCGTTCGAAATGCGGTTGTGTAACACTGGCATGGTGTACGTATCCTGCAAATTGGGAGTAAATGGAAATCGGCGGCATCATAAAGCAAACATCGCCAATTTACATCCACACATTTTGCGCTACATTTCTTACTTCAATATAAACGCGCAACAACAATTGATGGTTTAATCACCGTTCTCCCGTCACAAATTTTTGATATGCACGAAAAAATGCGACAATACAGGGAATTGGTCGTTTGAAGACAGGATAGACATGACGAATTTACCCAAGTTTTCGGCTGCGTTACTGCATCCACGTTATTGGTTAACCTGGCTGGGCATTGGCATCCTTTGGTTAATCGTGCAGTTACCCTACCCGATTCTTTATAAGTTGGGCTGCGCATTAGGTCGCCTGGCGTTACGTTTGATGAAACGTCGGGTAAAAATTGTATCCCGCAATCTGGAACTGTGCTTTCCGCAGATGAGCGAGCAGGAACGCCAGCAGATGATCGTCAAAAACTTTGAGTCCGTTGGCATGGGCGTGATGGAAACCGGAATGGCCTGGTTTTGGTCCGACAAGCGTATTTCACGCTGGACGGAAGTTATCGGGATGGAGCATATCCGCGACGTTCAGGCACAAAAGCGGGGAATTTTGTTGGTGGGTCTGCACTTTTTGACCCTTGAACTGGGTGCGCGTCAGTTTGGTTTGCAGGAGCCAGGTATTGGTGTGTATCGCCCTAACGACAACCCGCTGCTCGACTGGCTACAAACCTGGGGCCGTATGCGTTCGAATAAATCAATGCTCGACCGTAAAGACCTGAAAGGAATGATTAAAGCGTTGAAAAAAGGCGAAGTGGTCTGGTATGCGCCGGATCATGACTACGGTCCTCGCGCCAGCGTGTTCGTACCGCTTTTTGCTGTTGAACAAGCCGCAACGACCTCCGGGACCTGGATGCTTTCGCGTATGTCCAATGCCTGTCTGGTCCCGTTTGTTCCTCGCCGCAAGCCTGACGGTAAAGGGTATCAATTGATTATGCTGCCTCCGGAGTGTTCTCCGCCGTTAGACGACGCGGAAACTACGGCTGCGTGGATGAATAAGATTGTTGAGCAATGCATCATGATGGCTCCTGAGCAGTACATGTGGCTGCACCGTCGCTTCAAGACGCGCCCCGAAGGCTCCCCTTCCCTGTATTAAATCGCTGTTGCAGCCCTGAGGGCTGCAACACTTTCCCTGCCCGCTTTAGGTTTAACTGCTATCCGCATTGCAGCAACTATCAACCAGGCGCATAATTAGTCTGCTTACTTATATTCAATCGATAGCGCAAACAGCGCGTCACACTGCGGAACGCTATGTCACCCTCAGATGCTCCCATAAACTGGAAACGCAACCTCACCGTTGCCTGGCTGGGTTGTTTTTTAACCGGCGCAGCATTTAGCCTGGTTATGCCCTTTTTGCCGCTCTATGTCGAGAGTCTGGGCGTCACGGGTCATAGCGCCCTGAACATGTGGTCAGGCCTGGTCTTCAGCATCACGTTTCTCTTTTCCGCCATCGCCTCTCCTTTCTGGGGTGGCCTTGCCGATCGCAAAGGGCGAAAAATCATGCTGCTGCGTTCCGCGTTGGGCATGGCTATTGTGATGCTGCTGATGGGCCTGGCGCAAAATATCTGGCAGTTCTTGATCCTGCGCGCCCTGTTGGGTCTGCTCGGCGGTTTCATTCCCAACGCTAATGCGCTGATCGCCACCCAGGTTCCGCGCAACAAAAGCGGCTGGGCGCTGGGTACGCTCTCAACCGGAGGCGTCAGCGGCGCGCTGCTCGGACCGTTAGCCGGCGGGCTGCTCGCGGATCAGTACGGTTTACGCCCGGTATTTTTCATCACTGCCAGCGTGCTGCTGGTCTGTTTTATCCTGACGCTATTTTTTATCCGCGAGCGTTTCCAGGCGGTAAGCAAGAAAGAGATGCTGCACATTCGCGAAGTGGTAACCTCTTTAAAGAACCCAAAACTGGTGCTGAGCCTGTTTGTCACTACGCTTATCATTCAGGTAGCAACCGGCTCTATTGCGCCCATTCTGACGCTATACGTTCGCGAGCTGGCTGGTAACGTCAGTAACATCGCTTTTATCAGCGGGATGATTGCCTCCGTTCCGGGTGTGGCTGCGTTAATAAGCGCCCCAAGGCTTGGCAAACTCGGTGATCGAATTGGCCCCGAGAAGATCCTGATTGTGGCTCTGGTCATCTCCGTGCTGTTGCTTATTCCAATGTCATTCGTACAGACGCCCTGGCAATTGGGGGTTCTGCGCTTTTTATTGGGTGCCGCCGATGGGGCTTTGCTCCCGGCGGTACAAACGCTGCTGGTCTATAACTCAACGAATCAGATCGCCGGGCGGATTTTCAGTTATAACCAGTCATTTCGCGACATCGGCAACGTAACAGGACCATTAATGGGGGCGGCGATATCTGCCAACTATGGTTTTCGCGCCGTCTTCTGTGTGACCGCGGGCGTCGTACTATTTAACGCCCTCTATTCATGGAATAGCCTGCGCCGTCGCCGGAGTCCTGAGGCCGCAGGATGATTTGAGTGTATTTATCTTCTCAGAATCGAATGATATTTTTCACCCGACACTCATTTAAGTCTTAATTGTAATAGTAACATACCTTATTCCTGCCAGTATTTTTGGCCTCATACAGCGCAGCATCTGCATATGAAACGACTTTGTCCGCTGATTCATCATCAGTTTTGCTACAATATACGCCAATACTTATCGTCATTTTTTCTTTCAACTCATACGCATTTGGTATTGCCGTACCATTCTCAATATTCCGTCTAATTCGTTCCGCTATCACAATAGCTTCATCTTTATCGTTACACTTAAGCAGGATCGCAAATTCTTCGCCACCTACCCTTGCAAAAATATCCGTATCCCTAATTGATTTATTGATAATATTGACAACACTGATTATTACTCTGTCACCTTCCTGATGACCGTAGGTATCGTTAATCCGTTTAAATTTATCAATATCCAACACCATTACACTCACTACGCCTTTTGCTAACGCTGATTTTAATGACCTGTAGAACAGTTTACGGTTATATATTTTCGTCATTGCGTCTTTAATAGCTGAATCCGTTTCTTTTTTCAGGATGATGAAGGTGTTGTACATAAGTATTGATATTATACACAGGGTACTTATCACCTCAATGCCCCTGCTGACATACCAAATATACATGCTGTATTCATCCAGACTCAGAAGTAGTACGTTGGTTAATATTCCCGAGCAACATAGTAACCCTATGCTTTTCCACAATATATTTTTCATTCTGGTTTTAATGATTAAATACAACAGAACCAGACTCCAGGACACAATAAGTGAATAAATATACCCAATATGCCAGTGCACCGTGACATTATCAGGTTTCAGGCTTGTGATCTCGATTGTAAAATTAGGGTTGTAACTGGCCAGAATGTGCGCCACAACAGCGATTACCAGCATGATTAAAAAAGCCAGAGCGATATAGCAAGGTTCTCTTTCTTTGGTTTCAATAACTGTCGAAGTTTCTTTGTAAGACTTTAAAGATATGAATAACAATGCAATAAAACTGACCTGCCGAAAATAATAGAATATAGCAATATCGTTTGTTCTTTTTTCGATCGAAACATTGTCATTAATCAAATTCTGAACGATGTAGATAGTCTCAGCAAAAAAAACATCATTCCCAAGAAATGCCATTCCTAGTATCATTAAGCAGGTGAGATCTTTTCTACAAAGATACTGGAACAACATAAACAGGAAAATTATTCCGTATAAAAAGAATAGCCCTACAATTATAATTAAATATACTGTTTGCGGCACACTCTGTATTGTTAATTTAAATTGTGTAAGACACAACCCCCCAAGAATATAACCAGCCAAACAGATTACATAGAAAGCCATCAACCTTCCATTATTTGAATTACTGTTATCCATAACAACCTTAGGAGAATTCTTAATTTTGCATTTTATATATTAAAGCATTAATTTTTGCAAACATTATAACAGCACAAGTTCAATGATATTGATTCATTCCCAAATTAATGATTTTATATAGATTTATAACATCTGGTATTAATCATCTATTATTATGTATGCTTTTGAAACGCTCATCAGAGCGTTAACAAAGTCCATACACTAAGGATACCTTAGCATTACCATTGATGCTTGCTGGTTTAATGTTTTTCAATAATTGCATATGCAACACTCCCGACCGTGAAATTAATTTTCTCCTTTGATTTAATAGTGTTATAAAAAATTCAGTGCATGACTGCCTGCAGGAATCCACACAAAACCTTAGCAAAAGCCTGTTGGTGATAAAGGTTTTCTTATATGACGTCCGCTTTTATTTTTTTGATTTTCATTACTACATTGCAAACCACATACATTACTATTTTTTCTTGATTTTTTTTGCTGATATTACGTCGGCTTCAGTATCTGCCAATGTAAATTTTTGCATAAACTACCGAGATTACTTTTATCCAGCTTCATAGACATTGCAGGCGGTGATCATCTGATTGAGTTAGCCACGCTGTCAACGGGTTTGACGCTCTGCGAATCGCCGTCTATAGATTGAATCATCACCCTTTATTGTTCGCCTTAGGAGAAGGAATATGGCAAAGAATGACATGAATTTTTATGCCACGCTGGAAGAGGCTATTGATGCGGCTCGGGAAGTGTTTCTGGCTGATAACCCTGACCTTGAGTCAGACGACGCCAGCGTTCAACAGCTAAGCGTCCAAAAATACGTGCTACAGGATGGTGACATTATGTGGCAGGCGGAATTCTTTGCTGACGAGGATGATGTAGATGGTGAATGCCTGCCAATGTTGAGTGGCGAAGCCGCGCAAAGTGTTTTTGATGGTGACTACGATGAAATTGAGATTCGTCAGGAGTGGCAGGAAGAAAACACGCTTCACGAATGGGATGAAGGTGAATTCCAGTTGGAGCCTCCCCTGGATACCGAAGAAGGTCAGACCGCAGCCGATGAATGGGACGAGCGATAGTTATTCGTAAGGTCCATGGTGAATGTCGAGCGGTAGCAGCAGCGTATCAAATACCAGCGAAAATGGCAGGTCGAGGATGGTGACGTAACGCCACGCGGAGTCGCGTACGTCCCATTGCACACCAGGATAGTATTGGTTTCCGTGCCCTTGTCCTGGGATAGTTCGGCTAATAATGCTGCCGCATCCGCTCAGGAAGATCACCATAATTCCCACGGCTACTATTCGCACCTGATATCTCCCGCCTCTTTTATTCAGTATAAAAAAATACCGGCACCAGGCCGGTATTTTCACATTACATAACGCTTATTTTTTCCTGAGCGCCAGCGGATTCAGGGTCAGCCCCTGATAGTAATTCACCCATGAAGAATACTTATCAGGTGAATTCCAGACGCGATAGTGCAAACGCGCCATCGTCACCGGATCGCTCAACAGCACCAGGCGGCGGTCACGGTTTAGTTTCTCCGGCGTTTCATTCAGCGCCTGCTCCACATGGCGGTCGCGGGCAATCTCAAGTACGTTACTCGCACGGTGACGCGCAGTCGCCATTGCCGTTGCCAGTGCGTTAAATGACGGGTTAAACACCGCATGCATAAAACCGTCGTCCAGCGTACGCTTGCGGTTCATCACCAGATAGGTATCCGTATCCACCAGCACCTGCGGCGGAGAATACTCCTCCGGGATCAGGAACAGCTTCCAGCGCTTGGTACGTAACCCAACCGTAGAGCGGCTGGAAATAACGGACACAAACGGCGACAGGATCAGCGAGAAGACAATCGGCGCCAGCCAGAACAGGAAACGCAGATCCAGCCAGGCCATACCCACCGCCCACACCAGCCCCAGCAGCAACTGAGACCCGTGACGCATAAACGCTTCACCCCACGGGGTCGAATCGTCATCACGCTGCGGCGAATTCCACACCACTTCCCAACCGAGGAAAGCACTCACGACGAAGACGGTATGGAACAGCATACGCACCGGCGCCAGCAGGACGGAGAACAAAACCTCCAGCAGCAGCGACAGCGTAACGCGGATAAACCCACCGTACTCTTTCGTTCCTTTACACCAGATGAGCAAAATACTCAGCAACTTCGGCAGGAACAATAGGACCATCGTTGAGGCAAACAGCGCGATCGCCAGTTCAGGTCGCCATTGCGGCCATACCGGGAATAGCTGACGCGGTTGCAGGAAGTACTGCGGTTCAGTCAACGCATGCACCACCTGCAATGCGGTCGACAACGCGAGGAACATAAACCAGAGTGGTGCCGACAGATAGGACATAACGCCAGTCAGGAACACCGCGCGGTGAACCGGGTGCATCCCCTTCACCAGGAACAGACGGAAGTTCATCAGGTTGCCATGACACCAGCGACGGTCACGCTTGAGTTCATCCAGCAGGTTCGGCGGCAGCTCTTCATAAGAGCCCGGCAGATCGTAGGCAATCCACACGCCCCAACCAGCACGACGCATCAATGCCGCTTCCACGAAGTCATGGGAGAGGATCGAGCCCGCAAATGAGCCTTCGCCCGGTAACGGCGCGAGTGCGCAGTGCTCGATAAACGGCTTCACGCGAATAATCGCGTTATGGCCCCAGTAGTGCGATTCACCCAATTGCCAGAAGTGAAGCCCGGCGGTAAACAGCGGTCCATAAACACGGGTCGCAAACTGCTGGCAGCGCGCATACAGCGTATCCATACCGGAAGCCTTCGGTGAAGACTGAATAATCCCGGCATTTGGATTCGCTTCCATCAGGCGCACCAGCCCGCTCAGACAGTCGCCGCTCATCACGGAGTCCGCGTCCAGCACGACCATGTAGCTGTACTGATTTCCCCAGCGGCGGCAGAAGTCATCAATGTTGCCGCTTTTACGCTTCACACGACGACGACGACGACGATAGAAAATCTGCCCTTCGCCCTGCACTTCGGCAATCAGCTCCATCCATGCTTTTTGTTCTGCCACGCAGATATCAGGATTGTAGCTGTCGCTCAGGATATAAACATCGAAATGCTCAGCGTTGCCCGTTGCTTTGACCGATTTCCACGTGGCGCGAAGTCCCGCAAATACGCGGTCTACGTCCTCGTTACAGATAGGCATAATCAATGCCGTACGATGTTCGGGATTCAGCGGTTCGTCACCAACCGTTGAGGCGGAGATGCTGTACTTATCTCGCCCAATCAGCAGTTGCAGGAAGCCCATCAGCGCGGTCCAGAATCCCGCTGATACCCAACAGAAAAGCACGGCGAACAAAATCAGAATGCCGGTCTGGAGCATGTAGGGCAGCAGTTGCATAAAGGAGACCCACAAATCCTGCCCCATCATGTCTACAGGATTAATGAATGCCCATCCCTGATACGGAAGGATCGTCTTCATATACCAGGTTGCTACGACCGTTTGCGCCAGCGTTAAGATCAACAGCGTATAGCGGCGAATGGTGCCTACGGTACGCCATTTTTGCTCACTCTCTTGTTCTTCTTTCGTCAACCGAGAAAGATAACGCGGAGTCACATCGCGCCCACGCAGACGATCCCAAAAACGGCCAACCGGGTTGGTACGCCAGGGATCGGGGAACATAGAGGTACGCGTTGCTTTTGGCATCGCCTGCAGTTGATCGCGGCCCTCATCATCCTTAACCAACTGCTCTTTAGCCAGAGAATCCGGCCATGCTTGCTCAAGGCGAGCTTTTACAGAACCCTGCGGTGAATCATCTTCGCGCGAGTAAGTACGATGCTCGGCATCCAGCGCCTGATGAACGGCGCGGATGTCAGTTTTCGGCAGTGCCGCTTTTTCGATATCCGAAAGCGGCATTGCGTCAATATACTCAGTTGTCTTATTCATTGGCAGGTAACTGGTAGCTCCAGGTTTCACTCAGCGTCTGATCGGCATTGACCAAGGCAGCACGCATTTCAGTGGTTTTCTTCACGTCTTTCACTTTCACGCGCAGCATCAAACGCCAACCTTTAGATACCGGATTGTAGCGCACGGTGCTTTCAACGATTTCGCCGTTGTCGCCAATACTGGTTTGTGCGGTAACCGGGGTATCCTGCGGCAGCTTTTTCATATCTGTGCCGGTAAAGTCCACCACAAACGCGATGGTACCGTCAGGCTGACGAATCAGGTTGGACTGTTTTACATCACCGGTAGAACGACGAGTCTGCTGTACCCAGGCGCTATCAGGCGCATGAAGCTTGTCTTCATCACGCGTGAACGTCAGTGTGTACTTGAAGTTCATCTCTTTGCCGGCTTCTGGCAGTTGATCCGGCGTCCAGTACGCAACGATGTTATCGTTAGTTTCATCGTTAGTTGGGATTTCAACTAACTCAATCTTACCTTTACCCCAGTCACCTTTTGGCGTGATCCAGGCGCTTGGGCGCAGATCGTATCGATCGTCGATATCTTCAAAACGAGAGAACTGACGGCCACGCTGCAGCAGGCCGAAACCTTGCGGGTTTTCCATGGCGAAGCTGCTGACCGCCAGATGTTTCGGGTTATTCAGCGGGCGCCAAATCCACTCGCCGTTGCCAGCGTGGATAGACAAACCGTTAGAATCATGCAGTTCCGGACGATAGTTAGTCGCCGGAGAAGGCTGGTTTGGTCCGTACAGGAACATACTGGTTAACGGTGCTACGCCCAACTTGCCTACTTTATCGCGCAGATAAACTTTGGACTGAACATCAACTACCGTGTCACGGCCAGGAATGATGACAAAGCGATACGCTCCGGTTGCACGCGGAGAATCCAGCAATGCATATATGGTCAAACGTTTATCAGTTGGTTTCGGACGCTCGATCCAAAACTCACGGAAGCGGGGAAACTCTTCGCCAGAAGGCAGAGCGGTATCAATCGCGAGACCGCGCGCAGACAGACCGTAGACCTGGCCGGCACCCAGAACACGGAAATAGCTGGCACCGAGCATGCTGACGATTTCGTCGTTTTTATCTTTGCTGTTGATCGGATACAGCACTTTGAACCCGGCGAAACCGAGATCTTTTACCGTGTCTTTATCATGCTGAACATCGCCAAAATTAAAATAATCCGGGCTGTATTTGATTCTTTTCACCGCGGTGGCGGTAACTTCGTTGATTTTGACCGGTGTGTCGAAGTACATACCCTGGTGGTAGAACTCGAGCTTAAATGGGGTCTTGAGATTGCTCCAGTAAGCTTTATCGCGGTTAAACTGGATCTGCTGATAATCCGCATATTTCATGTCGCGGAAAACGGAGGGCAAGTTACTTTTTGGCGCCTCATAGCCTTTACCGGCTAAGGATTGAGCTTGTTTTGCAACATCATCAATGCTGAACGCCCAGCTCGATGATGTGTACAGCGTTAACATAACTGCTGCACCCAACCAACGCATTTTCATCATTTGTAGTTTATGTTTCATAATTAGTAAGCACTTCCCCCTTTGTGTGCTTATATTGATCCGATCCATTTTAATGGATAATCGGGTATTCCGACAACTGAATCCCTGTATTGTTCGCGCGCTGGCTCATGGTTTAATCAGGTTCAACTACCTGTTTTCACTTTGCGTGCTTATCCTGGAGACAGGTTGTTGGACTTCGTGTAGGGTTGCCCTCGAATGTAACCATTATTCGTCTTAGGGATAAGACGAAAAGTCTGAGAATACATAACTGTCTATGAGCTCTGTATCACCACCACGCGAATATTTTCTTGATTCCATCCGTGCCTGGCTAATGTTGTTAGGGATCCCATTCCATATTTCATTGATTTACTCGACCCACACCTGGCACGTGAACAGCGCGGAACCATCGTGGTGGTTGACTCTGTTTAACGACTTTATCCACGCTTTTCGCATGCAGGTCTTCTTTGTCATTTCAGGATATTTTTCCTACATGCTGTTTTTGCGCTATCCCTTAAAGCGCTGGTGGAAGGTGCGTGTAGAACGCGTGGGGATCCCAATGCTCACCGCGATTCCATTGCTTACGCTGCCGCAATTTATCATGCTGCAATATGTAAAGGGAAAAGCAGACAGTTGGCATACTCTCAGCGGTTACGATAAGTACAATGCGCTGGCCTGGGAGCTGATTTCCCATCTGTGGTTTTTACTGGTTCTGGTGGTGTTAACAACCGTGAGCATGTGGGTGTTCACCCTGATGAAAAACAGGCTTACGCAAAGCGATTCCGTCAGCGCGCCTGCGGTGTCAATGACTAAATTAACGCTGATTTTTATCTTGTTGGGTGTCGGCTATGCCGCCGTCAGAAGGACGATTTTCATCCTTTACCCTTCGATTCTCAGCGATGGCATGTTCAATTTTATCGTTATGCAAACGCTGTTCTATGTGCCTTTCTTTATGCTCGGCGCACTGGCGTTTATCAACCCGAATCTGAAGGCGTTGTTTACCACGCCGTCGCGCGGTTGCACCCTGGGCGCTGCATTCGCATTTGTTGCATACCTGCTCAATCAGCGTTACGGCAATGGTGATGCCTGGATGTATGAAACCGAATATGTCATTACCATGGTCATGGGACTGTGGATGGTGAACGTCGTCTTTTCGTTGGGTCACCGTTTGCTTAATTTCCAGTCGGCCCGCGTGACTTATTTTGTCAACGCGTCTCTGTTTATCTATCTGGTGCACCACCCATTAACGCTGTTTTTTGGCGCTTACATCACACCGCATATCTCGTCGAATCTGCTGGGTTTTCTTTGCGGTTTGCTGTTTGTGGTTGGGATTGCGGTCATACTGTACGAAATCCATTTACGTATACCAGTGCTGAAGTTTCTCTTCTCGGGTAAACCGCCCGTGAAGCAGGATAAAAACAAGGCCGTGGCAGGCTAGATTTTCTCGCATTCATCGTGTGGCTCAAAGCAGCCACTCAATGGGTAACACGGATGCCAGCTTTACCAGAACCCGCTTCCAGAATCCTGTGGCGGGTTCTTTTTTTAATACCTGTTCACTGCCGGCAAGTCGGTCAACCCAATTAATTCTTCCCCAACGATCAAGGCGCAGCTGCCAGGCCATATCACGCTGGCTTTGCATAAACCGTTTATGAATCAATCCGGCCAGCACTTCACTTTCAATCACAAATCCCATTTCCGTATTGAGTAGCGTCGAACGGGGATCAAAATTAAGCGAGCCGATAAACACTTTGCGATCGTCAATACTGAACGTTTTCGCATGCAGGCTGGAGCCTGAATTACCTGTTAATCCACGATCGTGAACGACCGAAACGCGATCGCGGGTCGGTTTAAGTTCGTACAATTCTACACCGTAACGCAGCAGTTTTTTTCGCCAGCGCGCATAGCCAGCATGGACGATCGCCACATCATTCGCCGCCAGTGAATTGGTTAAAATAGCAATCTTGACGCCTTTTCTTACCAGTCTCAGGAGCTGCGCCACGCCGGCGCGAGTCGGCACAAAGTAGGCAGAGATAATATCAATACGTTCGGTTGGCGAGCCCATCACGTCGAACAAACGCTGCGGTAATAGCGAGTGGCGCGGCGCTTTCCCTTCTCCTTTTGCAGGATCATCGCTCAGCAAACGTGTTTTCGCCCAAATCAGCGGCAGCGAACGTTGATCGACACTGGACATAAACTGGCTGGTTTCCAGCTTATGCAGATAGCGACGGGTAATATCATCGTTATACCAGGATTCGGGTAGCTCGATACGTTGCACAGAATCTGACTCAGACATCTCAAGCACGTTTTGCAACGTTGAAACCGAGCGGCAGCGCCAATAACGCTCGAAATCATCCGCAACGTCTTTGACAACCGGTCCGATAGCCATGACATCCAGGTCGGAAAACAGCGGTTGTTCACCCGCACCAAAATAGGCATCGCCAATATTACGCCCACCAACGAGAGTCACTACACCGTCAGCGGTAAAACTTTTATTGTGCATGCGACGATTAAGCCGGGCAAAATCGGTTAAATAGCCCAGCGCGCGCAGAATGCGAAAGGAAAAGGGATTAAACAGGCGAACTTCAATATTAGGGTGATTGTCCAGCAGACACAGCGTGTCATCCAGACCTGGCGTGTTGTTATCATCCAGCAACAAACGCACCCGGACGCCCCGCTTCGCCGCAGCCAGCAAAACGGAAAATAGCAATAGCCCGGACATGTCGTTTTCCCAGATGTAATACTGCACATCAAGGGTACGTTCCGCCATTTCCGTTAACCGATAGCGAGCTGCAAACGCATCGAGGCTATCATCCAACGCAAGAATGCCGCATTCTCCCGGGTGGTTTTCGCAAAGTGGCGTGATGGCGCGCTCAAGTCGGGTCATATCAGTCCGTGTTATCATCGCCTTGTTGTGTTAGCAACCTCTTATAAAGTTGAGCGTTTTCTTCATCAAAGCACACGAAGTATATCTGATCAGGAAGTGCGCGGCGGGTAATAAATTTCAACATCGTTTTTACCGCTATTTCTGCCGCTGCGGCGCGGGGATAGCCATAAGCCCCGGTGCTGATCGCCGGAAAAGCAATGGATTGATACCCATTAGCCAGGGCCAGTTGCAGCGTGTTTAAGTAAGCTTCCTCGAGTCGTTCGGCCTCATGATGACCTCCACCTTGCCAGACAGGTCCTACGGTGTGGATGACCGCTTTTGCCGGAAGGTCCCCCGCCAGAGTGATAACCGCATGCCCCGTCGGACATTCTCCTTGTTGCTGGATTACCTGTTTGCAGGCCGCCAATAATGCGGGTCCGGCAGCGCGATGGATCGCGCCATCAACGCCACCGCCGCCCAGTAGTGATGAATTGGCCGCGTTGACAATCACATCAACAGCGACCGTCGTAATATCGCCATGTAACACATGAACACGCGATTGCATAAGTACCCCCTGACAAAACACTATTCGTTAAGTGTACAGCAGGGTTTTCCTTGAAATCTCACTTTTTAACCGCAAGTGTGCATATCTACGCCACAGCGACTCATTTATATTCAATATTAAGAATTGCCATGTTTTTTTGTTCATTGAGGTAGTGCATTTTGACTGTGGCAATTTGTTGCACGTTCTGAGAGGTTGTCGCGAGCTGTTGTTGATTGTAGAGGCTATTCCGGGTAGTGCCGTCACGCATACATGATAATTCAATTTGCTGCTGCTGGGTGTTCACGTCGCAAGGCGATTCAACGATTGCACCGCGAAAATGAATAACCCCGCCGGTTGTGATTTGCTGCGCCATTGTGGGGAGAGTCAAAAGAGAAAAAGTACACAAACTGGCACTTAAAATACGCTTTAATAATGTACACATAAGGGTTCCTCAATGATTAGCCATCCTTGAGGGATCGAAATGATCCTTCACCGCTGCGATTAACGATCAAATACAAACGTTCACACGTTCCTATATTCATAGAACAGCACCGCATTCCCAGCCACACCCTTAATGCAAATAAAGCAAAAAATTATGGATGACTGTTTGAGTCAGGCCATTGTTGTGATAGATGCAGAGACTGCCCATCTGAAACGGTAACGATAATTTTGACTGAATCTTCAGGTGAAATATTAAAGCTCAGTTTGGTTAATTCAATCGGCCGATTAGCAGGGACCGAAAGGCTTGTTTTCTGCTGCGATTGGCTTTGCCCCCCCTGCCCTTTGCGTATGGCAAGGACCTGAACCTCACATACGCAAGGCTGGGTTAACGTCACCTGAGGAATAATGGTGTACATATCACCTTGCTGAGTTGTATTAAATGTTATTTGATTTGCCAGCGCGGCAATGAGTAATAACGTATGCATCTTATTCTCCCGAAAAAAAACAGGGCTCACGCCCTGTTTATTATCAGTCAGAAAACTGAATTAGTGTTGGTTAGCTGTGGCGTTGTTGCCAAATCCAACCTGGCGGATCAGGACGTTGGAGTCAGATGCAGTCTGATTAACCAGCGCACCGTTACGGCCACCGAACTGGGTTACACTAATATCAGCATTTTTAGCATTCCACTGATCGATAGTAGCGCTGTTCTGGAAGCCAGTCTGTTTCAGGTTAATGGTACTGTCATCAGCGCCCTGACCCACTACAGCCCCGTTGCCACGCCCGTTTTGTGTGATGGTGACATCTGATTTACGAGCATCACTTTGCAGAGCATTCGCTACGTTGCCAGTCCCATATTGGTAGATACTCATTGAAGAGTCCGGGCCATAGTTACTACCGCCACCATGATGATTGCCGCCCCATTGCGGAACAACACCAGCCAGAGCACTGCCAGAAACTACGATTGCTGCGAATGCTGCCACTTTTAAAAGTTTCATGGTAAACCCCCATCGGATTGATTTAAACGTCGTTAATGGATTAGCGTTGAGTAACGCGAATTGCCATTTGCGACTGTCTCTGCACCACAACTGCTGTTTTTTGTGTACCGTACTGAGTAATATTGGCTTTATTACCAGAGCCTTTCTGGATAATCACCGCCGTATTACCGTATGACCCTTGTTTAATACTCGCATCATTGGAACTACCCGTTTGATCAATATATGCAAAGTTATATGATCCAGTCTGGTCTGTTTTCGCTCGGTTACCAGAACCTTCTTGCGAAATAACCGACAATAACTTCGAGCCCCCCTGGCGAATATTTGCACTGTTCGCAGTGCCAACCTGACCAATAATGGCTGCCTGATTAAATGAAGACTTACTTAATTCATTTACCGCAAAGTTATATTCTGAATTAGCCAAGTCATAACTTGTTGCGGATGCAATCCCAGGCACACCCAGCATTGTAAACATCATAAATAACAACTTGTTTTTCATGTTGTCACCCTGGACCTGGTCGTACATAAGGTTAAATTATTTACCACTCAAATTGTTGTTAACGTGACTTACATTTGTTAACGCCACGTTACGATGAAGAGTATGTCCGTTGAAACATTTTAAATAACTCACCCGCCAGTTGTATTTTTATATCCAGATTCACACCAAAGTACTAATTAACAGCAGAAAACACCGTTACTGCGCTGTTTTTTATTTCTTCTGTAACCTGAAGATTGAATTTCTATGCAGTAACAAAAAAACGCCTCTCCCGCGTTTTCTGGGCCTTGCAGATGGTTCCGGGATAGTGCTCGGTACAAGTCGTGACAAGCATCATTTTTTTCTATCTAAAATTGTTCAACTTAAAGTGAGACAAAAATATCAGAATTCATTAGAAATCTAAAACCATCTAATTATAGTTTTAACCATTAAAAATCAACAACATATTATAATTTGTATGATTTTTTAAATCTATGCAATAACGCTAAAATGTACAACTTTACTATCAAATCTAAACTACACAAAAACCCAAAAATCACAATTTAATATATAAATTTACATCCAGTTACATGTTTAACACTTGCTTTAAGATTTGTAATAGCTAGATTGAAATCAGTTGAAGTCCATTTGTTTTAATATTTTCACCCCATTGGGTCGATATTTTATTTCTACACAGCAGTGCAACATCTGTCAGTACTTCTGGTGCCTCTATTTTAGTAGAGACAGCTGTCAGGTGTGCGACTAAAAAGTGGAGTTTCATCATGTTTAATGAAGTCCATAGTATTCATGGTCATACATTATTGTTGATCACTAAACCATCCCTGCAGGCAACTGCGTTATTACAGCATTTAAAGCAGTCGCTGGCGTTAACCGGAAAACTACATAATATTCAACGTTCTCTGGATGATATTTCCTCCAGCTGCATTGTTTTACTGGATATGATGGAGGCAGATAAAAAACTGATCCATTACTGGCAAGATAATTTGAGCAGAAAAAACAACAATATAAAGACTTTATTGTTGAATACCCCAGATGATTATCCTTACCGGGATATTGAAAACTGGCCGCACATCAATGGCGTATTCTACGCAACTGAAGATGAACAGCGTGTAGTCAGCGGATTGCAGGGGGTGTTGCGTGGCGAATGCTACTTCTCGCAAAAGCTAGCCAGCTACCTAATCACGCATTCCGGGAACTACCGCTATAACAGCACGGAGTCGGCATTACTTACTCACCGTGAAAAAGAGATCCTTAATAAACTGCGTATCGGTGCCTCAAATATTGAAATCGCACGTTCACTATTTATTAGTGAAAATACGGTGAAAACACATCTTTATAATCTTTTCAAAAAGATAGCTGTCAAAAATCGTACGCAGGCGGTCTCGTGGGCCAATGATAACCTCAGGCGATAAAGCCATGAAACGCTATTTGACCTGGATTGTGGCAGCAAATTTGCTCTTTGCTGCCGGGAATCTACACGCGGCTGTAGAGGTGGAGGTTCCCGGACTGTTAACTGACCACACGGTCTCTTCCATTGGCCATGATTTCTACCGGGCCTTTAGTGACAAGTGGGAAAGCGAGTACACAGGAAACTTAACCATTAATGAAAGACCCAGTGCACGTTGGGGAAGTTGGATCACCATAACGGTCAATCAGGACGTTATCTTCCAGACTTTTTTATTCCCGACGAAAAGAGACTTCGACAAAATTGTGGTCTTTGCATTGGCAGAAACTGAGGAAGCATTAAATCGTCGGCAAATAGATCAAACACTATTAAGCACGAGCGATTTAGCGCGCGATGAATTCTAAAACATGATTTTGTCCGGAGGCTTTCATGCGTGTCAAACATGCAGTGGTTTTGCTCATGCTGATTTCACCATTAAGTTGGGCCGGAAATATGACGTTCCAGTTCCGCAACCCTAACTTTGGTGGCAACCCAAACAACGGTTCTTTTTTACTCAACAGCGCCCAGGCACAAAACTCGTATAAAGATCCGAGTGGCGATGATTTCGGGATTGAAACGCCATCTGCGCTGGATAACTTTACCCAGGCGATACAGTCGCAAATACTTGGCGGCTTACTTACCAATATTAATACCGGTAAGCCTGGGAGGATGGTCACCAGCGATTTTATCGTTGATATCGCCAACCGGGATGGGCAACTGCAACTTAATGTCACGGACAGGAAAACGGGGAGAACGTCGACTATCGAAGTGTCAGGTTTACAAAATCAGTCGACCGATTTCTAAATTATAGCCACGAAAGGAAAAAATCATGCAGCGCTTACTTATCATGGTGGCAGTAATTTTACTCAGCGGATGTCTAACAGCCCCGCCGCAAGAAGCCGCTAAGCCGACATTAATGCCCCGAGCCCAAAGCTATAAAGACTTGACGCATCTGCCCATGCCTACAGGTAAGATCTTTGTGTCGGTTTACAATATCCAGGATGAAACGGGTCAGTTTAAACCTTACCCGGCGAGTAACTTCTCAACCGCCGTCCCGCAAAGCGCTACGGCTATGCTAGTCACCGCGTTGAAGGATTCTCGTTGGTTCGTCCCACTGGAACGTCAGGGGTTACAGAACCTGCTTAACGAACGAAAAATCATTCGTGCGGCTCAGGAAAACGGCACTGTTGCCATTAATAACCGCATCCCTTTGCAATCTTTGACCGCAGCAAACGTCATGGTGGAAGGGTCAATTATTGGTTATGAAAGCAACGTTAAATCGGGAGGTGTTGGTGCGCGCTATTTCGGTATTGGCGCCGATACGCAATACCAGCTCGACCAGATAGCGGTGAACCTACGCGTGGTTAACGTCAGCACCGGCGAAATTCTCTCATCGGTGAATACCAGCAAAACTATTTTATCTTATGAAGTACAGGCTGGGGTATTCCGTTTCATTGACTACCAGCGACTGTTGGAAGGTGAAATTGGTTACACCTCTAACGAACCGGTCATGCTGTGTCTGATGTCAGCAATCGAAACCGGTGTTATCTTCCTGATTAATGATGGGATTGATCGCGGATTGTGGGATTTGCAGGACAAGAAACAGGTTGATAATGACATTCTGGTTAAATACCGCCATATGTCGGTACCTCCGGAATCCTGAGAGCTCTCTCTGGCATAAAAAGCGTGAGGAACCCCTCACGCTTTTTTATTTACTGGTCAGCGTAGACGATAGTCGATTTTCACGGCGAGACGCCAGCCACAGCCCGCTGTTTTTCATCGCATAGCCGAATATCAGACCTAGCGCCAGAGACGGCACGACCAACTGCCAGTCCCCCTGCCCTGCAAACGTTGCACATGCGCCAATAAACGTGCCTGGCACAAATGAAAGCAACCATTGCTTTGCCTGGATACACATCAGAAACGCGACGATTCCCGTTATGACATAACCAATAACGTCCATATGTGGGGCAAGCGCGCTACCGTTAATAATCACCAACGCCCACACCACACCGCTTAGCAGCGTACACGCCGAGATCCACAGCCCTTTCAGCCCACCCTGCGGACAGGCGAAATAGGCCGTGCAGCCCAGAAAGCCAGCCCAACTGAGTAAGCCAAGAGAAACGGCCACCCATCCCCAGATCCCAGAGAGAATGCCCGTTGTGATTGCAATTGAGAGAAGTATGTTCATGCCGCGTATCTTAGCAGAAAAACGGCATAGGAATGAGATCGTGCACACAATTTATGCAAGTGATGAATTGCGTTGCAGTTTAAAGTGACTTACATCACATTTATTCTTCCGTATCTTCCTGCAATTCGTCCCACATCGCGCCAATAGCATCACGCGTTAACGGTGCCATGGTACGCCAGAATGGCGTGTTTGCGTGCGCTTCAACTTTGCCAAGGAATGAACCACACCAGGGCAACAGGTACTCCACAAACAAGGTTTCTAGTGCTTCACTTTCATCTTCCGCAGACTGGTCTTCAAGCCATGAAGCCGCCAGCAACAGCGTACCAATATGATCTGCAGGCGTATCTGCCAGCGGCATGCCGCGGGCAGAAAGAAATGCACGAACATCGGATTCTTTCGCCCCTTCTACCCAGGCGCTACGATAAGGCGGCACCGCACACTCGTCGCCGACAAAAAGCGCGTTGTAATCCGCAGCCAACTGAGGCATATCGCAGTTTTTCTGCAGGCGAGTAAGTAATTCGTCTTGTTCCAGCGGCCAGTTGGCGGAGAGTTTACCTTCGCTAATCAGGGTAAACAGGGGAACCAGTAAAGGATCCTGAGGCTGGCGGTAAAACAGCGAGCCCAGTACACGACACAGGATAGAAAACTCGTTCATTCATTTATTCCAGTTAGTAACAATTACAGTTCAGCAAATTCCGCGATCGGCTCCATGCCTCGCGATTCCAGAAACGCCAGCAGGCGTTTGGGTGTGACGTTTAAAATTCTGTCTTCCGGGAAATTCACATCATCGAGAATTTTACGGCATTCGCCAAATTCTCCCAATGTGAAAGCGGTATGTGAATCCGATCCTAACGCCACCCAGCCCCCGGCATCACGCACAGCCGCAGCGACCGCGCGGCAATTGTCTTCACTGCCCTTACGTGAATGCAAAAACGAGGAGTTATTGATTTCCAACGCGACCTGATATTTTGCCGCCGCCTGCGCAATCGCCGTGATATCAACGGGATACTTTGGATTTCCCGGATGGCTGATGATGTGCACATGACCACTGGCCATCGTGGCGATCATCGCCTGGGTATTAGTGTCTTTATCGTGAGGTGCAAAAACCGGCTCATGGAAGCCCGCAATGATCAGATCCAGGGAGGTAAACATAGGACCTGAGCAGTCAATTTCGCCTTCAATATTCTTAATATTCGCCTCAATGCCGCGCAGGATCCCTACGCCGTCCACAATACGAGGCCAAATGCGCATATTAATAAAGTGCCAGTGATGAGGCGCATCCGCCATGTCCGGTCCATGATCGGTAATGGCAAACAGCTTGATGCCTTTGCGACGGGCTTCAGCGATGTAATCGCTTAAGGTGCTGTAGGCGTGGGTGCTGGCGACGGTATGCATATGCAGGTCAACGGGATACATAACTCTCTCCTGTAGTCATTTTCCGTCAAGGATAGCAGGTATCGCCGGCATTAATACCCTAAATAATGCGAGTTGCAGGCAGGCGGCAAGGGAGTGACACCCACATCACTTACTGCAGTAGGTGATGCGGGGAACAAACGTAGCCAACGCACATGCAGCTTGAAGTATGACGGGTAGTTTAGCTGAAACCCGGCACTTGCCGGGTTACCATCAGTATCCCCGCACGCGATCGACCTGACCGGTGACGGATTTGCCACTTTCCAGGCCCATAATCGTACGGGAGATATAGTCCACCGCCTCTGCCGGGCGCGTTACCGCGGCAATATGCGGCGTCATTGCCACACGCGGATGTTTCCATAGCGGGCTGGTTTCCGGCAGCGGTTCGCGGCTGTAGACATCCAGCATAGCGCCTTTCACTTTGCCGCTGTCCAGTGATGCCAGAAGATCGTCTTCATTGAGATGAACACCACGCGCCAGGTTCAGCACATAGGCTCCGTCCTGCAATTGGTTGAGTAAACTCGCGTTAATAATGCCTACGGTTTCTGCTGTATTGGGAAGGAGGTTGATAAGCACCCGAGTTTGGCTCAAAAACGCGCCCAGTTCCTCGGTACCGGCAAAGCTTTCCACACCAGACCAGGATTTACGCGTGCGGCTCCAGCAGCGTAGCGGGAACCCCCATGCTTGCAGACTTTCTGCAACTTTTGCGCCCAATACCCCTGCCCCCATGATCCCGACGCTAAACTCATTGCGGGAATATTCTGGCAACGGCTGCCATTTCGCCTGGTTTTTTAATGCCTGATAATCATCAAAGCGGCGAAACCAGTGCAGTACCTGACTGACCGCATATTCCTGCATTTGCAGGCCCATACCCGTATCTTCCAGACGGAAAAGTGGGATCGAAGCATCCAACATTTCCGGATGAGCGTTCAGTTTACTAAGAATAGAATCAACACCCGCCCCCAGCGCGAATACGGCTTTTAATTTTCTTCCGGCGAGCATTTCAACCGGAGGATGCCAGACCAGCGCGTAGTCAGCATGCGCATTATCACCCGTTTTCCACTCACGGACGTTCGCGCCAGGTATGGCCTTTGTCAGCGCATTAAGCCACCAGCTCGTATCGAATGTTGGGTGATAGAAAATTATATCCATAGAGTCTCCTGAACATTGTTATGCGGAACTTTCTCGCACTTATTATCATCATTTTCCGAGGGAACATCAGAGTAACAAATTTTAGGATGCTGGCAAAAAAAACAATTCCCGCTTATTTAAGCTGCATATTGATTGAAGTTTGTGTAAATGCACGTTTTTTTCAAAAAGTTGATTGACGCCGGAGCGGTATTTCCCTAAATTAGCGCCCGTTCCGGTAGCACAGGAACAACAATATGGTGAGGTGTCCGAGTGGCTGAAGGAGCACGCCTGGAAAGTGTGTATACGGCAACGTATCCGGGGTTCGAATCCCCGCCTCACCGCCATATTTAAAGAAGAGCTCGTACGCAAGTACGGGCTTTTTTTTCGCGTATTTCATTTGCCGGATGCGGCATTAGCGCCTTATCCGGCTTGTATGTTACATATCAGCAGGCTTTTACATAAAAGCGTGTAGTGTTAGCGGTTAATAAAACCCAACCGTCGAGAAATGAGTGAACAGACCAGCTCCAGTTCATCATTAACATCATCAATTTTACGCTGCATTCGGTGCGTGGGGCCTGCCACGCTGAGTGCGCCAATGACGGTACCGGTATAATTAAACACAGGCCGGGCGACACACGTTAACCCTTCTTCATTTTCCTCATTATCCAGCGAGAACCCCTTCAACCGAATATCGGCCAGAGTTTCATACAACGAAACACGATCAACAACCGTCTTCTCAGTAAATGGGATAAGCGGCTCACTCAGCACCCGATCAATCTCTTCCAACGGCTGAAAAGCCAATAACGCTTTGCCAATCCCTGTACAGTATGCAGGCAATCTGGCACCAAGACGGGCATTAGTCTGTATAGAAAGCGTTCCCTCACTCTTATACAAATACACAACATGACCGCTGTTATAGACCCCCAGAAAACAGGTTTCTGCGGTTTTTGCTGAGAGCGTTTTCAGGTAAGGAATAGATACCTCTACCAGATTCACGTTCATCAATCCTTTGATTCCCAACTCAAGACTTTTCAGATCCAAATGATAACGCTCAGTTCCGTTATCCTGCATAACGTACTGTCGTTCCTTGAGCGTCTCCAGCGTACGAAATACTGTGGTCTTTGCGATCCCGGTTCGTTTGACTAACTCCGCCAGAGATATACCGTCGGAATGCTCGCTAATCTCTTCCAGGATCGTCAGAACCTTGTCAACACCGGAGGAATTTGCATTTTCACCGTTTGACATTCATTCATCCCCAATAAAAAAGTTCCGTTATTGTAACTGTAATGCCATAACCCGCAAAACACATTCATTTTTAGACAGTTACCTCTTTTATAACCATGTAATTTGCGATCTACGACGCAGTTAACCGTCCTCGTATTCTGTGAATCCTATCACCAAATCAAAAAATACGGAATGACATTCCGTTAATTGATCAATAACCTCAAATAAACGGAACGTCATTCCAAACAAAATTCACGCAGGGGAAACGGCATGCTTATTGTCACTATCGACGCCGGTACGACCAACACACGAGTCCGTGTCTGGAAGGATAGCCGGGTAATTTCAGATACCAGTGAGTCCGTCGGAGTGCGTGATACGGCGATAACCGGAAATCAAAACAAGCTGATTAACGGTGTAAAAAAAGCCCTGGATTGCGCTTTGGCAGGTATCAGCGAACCTTATGAAATTGTGGCGTCAGGGATGATCACGTCAGACGTTGGACTCTATTGCGTCCCGCACCTCAGCGTACCGGTCTCATTCAACGACCTGGTTGAGGGAACCGTTGCGCATACAATCCCAGAAGTTTCAGCACACCCCATCTGGTTTATTCCTGGCGTTAAAAATGCGGTGGCTACGGTAGATGTCGAAAACATTGATGCCATGGACGTTATGCGTGGCGAAGAAGTTGAAACATTTGGTCTGCTGATGCAACACAACGTCAAAGGGCCGGCACTGATCGTGCTTCCCGGTTCCCACTCCAAGTTTATTCTGACGGATGAAAAAAAGCAGATCGTCAGTTGCGTTACCACAATGGCAGGAGAGCTTTTGGATGTCCTCACTCATCAGACCATTTTGGCGAATTCACTCGACGGCCAGTTTGTCACCAAACTGGACAACGACTACCTGCTAAAAGGGGCTGCATCCTGCCGCCGGGTAGGGCTGGCGCGCAGTTGCTTCACCGTGCGACTGCTCGATCTGTTTACTCAGTCCACGCATAACCAGAGAGCCAGTTATTTATTGGGGGCAACACTTTACTCTGACCTGCAGGCGATAAAGCAGAGTATGGCCCTGAATCTCTCACCTGAAACAAACATCATCATCAGCGGTAAACAGGTGCTTAAAGAAGCGCTGGCATCGCTGATTTCTACCGATTCTTTTTTTACCGGCAGCATTGTACAGGCAGACGACGATCCTCAGCGCCCTCTATCTGGCGTTGGCGCCCTCGCCCTTATGGAAACAATTCTCTGCCGCCACACCGTTAGCCAGCCGCCATTTTCCAGTGTCCTACATCAGGGAATTCCAACATGAATAACCATAACATCGCCCCCCTTGTCGCTATTTTGCGCGGCATACGGCCTGAAGAAATTGATATCCATATTCCTTTACTGATTGCGGCTGGTTTCCGCGCGATTGAAATTCCGCTGAATTCTCCACAATGGGAAGTCAGCATCGCGCAGGCCGTTCATACATATAGCGAGCAGGCCACAATCGGGGCGGGTACTGTCCTCAACGTAGAAAATGTGGACCGCCTGGCGCAATTAGGTTGCCAGCTGATTGTCACCCCGAATACCAGACCCGATGTGATTCGCCGGGCACTGGAACATCGGATGCAGGTTCTGCCGGGCTGCGCGACGCCAACGGAAGCATTCAGTGCCATTGATGCCGGCGCTCAGCAAATCAAGCTTTTCCCCACCAGCCAGTTTGGACCGGATTATGTACGGGCACTGAAATCTGTCCTGCCCTCACATACCGCGCTGTATGCGGTTGGCGGGATCACGCCAGACAACATTCAACTCTATCTTGACGCAGGCTGTGCTGGAGCCGGGCTCGGCAGCGATCTCTATCGTGCCGGACAATCCCCCACTCGCACCCAGCAACAGGCGCAGTCTTTTATCGCCGCCTATCAGCATTTTATTACCCAATCCTCCCGAACTATGGAGCACATATGAAGATTAACTGGTTGTTCAAAAACGCCACCGTCGTTGATGGTTCAGGAAATACGGAATACCAGGCTGATGTCGCGGTTGAAGGGGATCGGATTGTCCTTATCGCGCCATCCATCACCACCGCTGCAGAAAATATTATTGATTGTCGCGGGTTAGTGCTGTCCCCAGGGTTCATTGATGTCCATACCCATGACGATCTGGTTGTCATCAGAAAACCAGACTATATCGAGAAGACGTCCCAGGGCGTCACCAGCATTATTGTCGGAAATTGCGGTATCAGCGCCGCCTGCGCAACCCTAAAAGATGAGGTGCCAGACCCAATCAATTTGCTGGGTGAACTGGACGAGTTTCACTACCCGGACGTTGCCCGTTATCGTGAGCGCATCAATGCTGTAACTCCTTCAGTGAATGTTGCCACGCTGATTGGTCATACCACGCTGCGCAATAACTGCGTGGAATCACTGCTTGAACCCGCCAACGAAAACAATATCAACAGTATGCGCGAGACGCTTAATCAGGCCCTGCAGCAGGGTGCCTTGGGTTTGAGTACAGGTCTTTCGTATGGCAATGCCGTTAATGCTTCTACAGAAGAGATCTGCGCGCTCGCCGAACTACTCGCTGAACATCAGGGCCTTTATACCACCCATATGCGCACAGAATACGACGGTATTATCGATGCCATGCTGGAAGCATTCCAGGTCGGTCGTCATGGCCAGGTTCCCGTTCAGATCTCCCATCATAAATGTGCAGGTGCCAATAACTGGGGACGAACCACTGAAACGCTTGCGTTGATCGAGAAATATCAGCAACGCCAGGAGATCAACTGCGATGTCTATCCTTACCGAGCTGGCTCTTCCAACCTCGACCTGAAACAAGTCACTGAGGACTACGACATCCTGATCACGTGGTCCACACCGTATCCGGAGATGTCCGGTAAAACACTGCAACAGATAGCGCAACAGTGGGAGACAGATATTCACCACGCAGCAGCCCGGTTGCAGCCTGCTGGCGCAATCTATTTTCAGATGCACGAGGACGATGTTCGCCGGGTTTTACAACACCCCTCATCAATGGTGGGCTCAGACGGTCTGCCGTGCGACCCCAACCCACATCCACGTTTATGGGGAACCTTTCCACGCGTTCTCGGCCACTACAGTCGCGACGAGAAGCTCTTTCCACTCACCACGGCCATTCACAAGATGACAGGCATGTCCGCCTGGCGTTTTGGCCTGACGGGACGTGGACTGGTCCGGGAAGGTAATTTCGCTGACCTTGTCATTTTTGATCCGCAGAAAATCAACGAAACCGGCACCTTCCAGAACCCTAAGCAGACAGCCGACGGGATTGAACACGTGTTCGTTAACGGCGTCCTTACCTGGAGCCATAAGCAAATGACAGGCCTGCGCGCAGGCAAATTCTTAAGCAGAAAAGAACAATAACGGGAGATAAAAATGATTAAACGATACGGAACTGAAGGCTCTGAAGGGACTGGCGGACAAGCATTACCCTTTTCCAGAGCGGTTGCTGCCGACGGCTGGTTGTATGTCTCAGGCCAAACGCCAATGGTCGATGGTGAAATCATCGATGGCGGCATCGTTGCGCAGTCAACGCAGGCCATTCAGAACTGCCTCGACATCATGACTGAAGCCGGGTTCGGCAAAGAAGATATCGTGCATATGAAGGTGTTTCTTACCGATGCCCGTTACTTCCAGTCGTTCAACAAGGTCTTTAAAAGCTTCTTTGCCGAACATCCACCGGCTCGCGTGTGCTGCGTTGCCGACCTGGTCGTCGACTGTATGGTCGAAGTAGACATCACCTGCTTCAACTCAAAATTCAAAAGCTGACTGTTGACGATCACTCTTCAGTAACAAGGATCTATTATGCTACACGAAAATTTCCTGATGTGGTTTTTGATCTACGCCTTCGCCATGATGTTTGTTGGCTGGTACGTGACTCGCCATCAAAAAACCGGGGAGGATTTTATTCTCGGCGGGCGAAAGTTACCCATGCTGTTAACCCTGGGTTCGACCGTCGGTACAATGGTTGGCACAGGTTCCAGCATCGGCGCTGTCAGCTTTGGCTACAGTAACGGCTGGGCGGGAATGTTGTACGGTATTGGCGGCGCGACGGGGATCCTGCTGACAGCCTGGCTATTTGCGCCCGTTCGCAAAATGCGCTTCATGACCATGAGCGAGGAGATCTGCTATTACACAGGTGGTAGCCGAATCGTCAAAAATCTGGTGGCACTGTTGATTTTTCTCGCATCGATTGGCTGGTTGGGCGCGCATATCCTCGGCGGCGGCCTGTATTTAGCATGGGCAGCGAACATCGATATCACCACAGCAAAAATTATTATCGCCGTGGGTTTTATTTTCTACGTCGGAATTGGCGGATACAAAGCCGTCTCGTGGATCGACACGCTGCAATCCATTGTTCTGTTCCTTGGGTTTATCATGTTAGCAGCAATGTCCGTCAGCTACGTCGGCGGTTGGGATGTCGTGGTCGCAAAGACCGATCCACAGGCATTCACGCTGTTTGGGATCGGCAAACTGGGACTTCTCCCCGCCATTTCGCTGTCGATCGTTATTGGCATTGGCGTGCTGGCAACGCCATCATACCGCCAGCGCATATACTCTGCGGCCTCGACCCGCGCGATTCGTCAATCGTTTGTGATAACGGGTCTGCTGTACATGGGATTCTCTTTCCTTCCCGCGATTATCGGTATGGCTACCCATGTGATGGATCCTGGTCTTGAAAATCCGAGTTTTGCATTCCTCTATGCGACAAACTCGCTCCCGTATGTTCTGGCCATGGTGGTGTTAATAGCAGGGATGTCCGCTAACCTGTCATCCGGCAGCTCGGATGCCATCGCCGGGGTTTCCATTATTCTGCGTGATATATACACCATGGTGACAGGCAAAATGCCGCCGCCGGAAAAAGCAATTAACCTGTCACGTATTTTCCTGCTGTGCGTCATCGCGCTGGCACTGGTTTTTGCCCTGACCTCGAACGATATCATTGGCTACATCACCAAAATGATCTCGATGATCATGTCCGGTATGTGCGTCACCGTATTACTGGGCAAATTCTGGCTGCGTTTTAACTGGCAGGGCTGCATCGCCGCGTTGCTGGGAGGAAGCCTGACCTCGCTGGCGGTGATCCTTTCACCGGTATGGTCAAAAGCATTAGGTAATCCGGTGATTCCTGCGCTGTCTGTCAGCCTGGTTGCCGCCGTGGTGGTAACGTTGCTGACGCCGCAGAATAAGCTCTCCCGTGAAGAGGTGCTAAAAATGATCACTGATGAACGTGAAAATACCAGCCATACGCCACGTTCGAACGCAACGCCCGTAAGGAGCGCAGAATGACAGTTGCCGCACATAAATCAGCCATTATGCTGACCCCCTCTTCCGCCCGGGCCTGCGTGCTGAATGAGGATGTTTGTTTGCCCGCCGCGGTGATAAAGGCCCAGGCGCTGGAGAACAATATTTTGTGGATGCAGCGTTACGCAGATACCCGAGGCGTATCGTTGGCTCCCCACGGGAAAACATCCATGACTCCATGGATATTCCGTCAGCAGCAGCAAGCGGGCGCATGGGCAATTGGCGTAGGGAGCGCCTGGCAGGCGCAGGCGGCCATGGCATGTGGTATCCAGCGGGTGCTGATGGCCAACCAACTGGTGGGCAAAGCCAACATGCTGTTGGTCTCACAGTTAAAAAACACATATCCGGACGCTGATTATCTCTGTCTGGTCGACAGCCTGGACAATGCCAGAACACTGGCCAGATTCTTTAACGAGCGTCAGCAAACGCTGGATGTGTTGGTCGAGTTGGGTGTTTCTGGCGGGCGCAGCGGATGCCGCACGACCGCAGAAGCGCTCGCGCTTACCGCCGAAATTTCACAGATGTCAGGTTTGCGCCTGCGTGGACTGGAACTATATGAAGGCGTGCTGCACAGCCACGATCCCCAGCCGCAAATTGAAACGCTGCTTTGCGACGCCGCGCTGCTGGCGTGTCAGATGGAAAAATATGTCGACGGCGAGTTTGTTCTCACTGGCGCAGGTACCGTCTGGTATGACGTGGTATGTAACATCTGGCTGGCAGCAAAAACCCCCTCCCATTGCCGGATAGTTATTCGTCCGGGTTGTTACATTACGCATGACAATGGTATTTACCAGCAGGCGCAAAAGGAATTAATGGCACGCGACAGCATTGCCAGCCATCTGGGCGGCGATTTAGCCCCCGCCCTGGAACTGATGGCTATGGTGCAGTCGGTACCGGAACCTTCACTTGCCGTGGTCAATTTTGGCAAACGTGATGCAGCTTTTGATGCAGGATTACCCCAACCGGTAGCCCTGTATCGCAATGGCAAAGCGCTGCCATTTCAATCCGGTGCAATCACCAGTACAGGAATAATGGATCAACACTGTATGCTATCTCTGGCGCCAGGCTGCAACATCCAGGTTGGTGACATTATTGTTTTTGGCACGTCCCACCCCTGCCTGACCTTTGATAAATGGAAAGCCCTGTATTTAGTTGATGAGGAATACAATGTGTTGGAGGAACTGCGCACAGCATTTTAAATACTCTCAATTCTGGTAATAAAGAGCGCAAGTAGCGAATGGCAAGAGCCTTATTCGGCCTAAACAGTAACCGTTTTACCAGGCCTGCGTCAGCTACGGGAGCAGCAAAAGAAAGTCATGTGTTAACGTCAAATAACAAAGCCCGGTTTCCCGGGCCTTGAAGACGGCGTACTTATCAGTTGTAAGCGTTAAGCGTCCGCTGACAGAGCGCAGAGCGGACGCAATCGTCTTTATTGAAACGAACAATCCCAACCATATCATCTTCTTCGAAACGGGCCAGCGCATCGCTAAGCCCTGAGCGAACGTGGGCTGGTAGATCGCACTGGGTCACATCCCCATTCACAATCACCGTCACATTCTCCCCGAGGCGGGTTAAAAACATCTTCATTTGCGCAGCAGTGACGTTCTGAGCCTCGTCAAGAATAACCACTGCATTTTCAAATGTACGTCCACGCATATAGGCGAACGGCGCGATTTCCACCTTACCAATCTCAGGTCGCAGGCAATATTGCATGAAGGAGGCTCCCAGACGTTTCACCAGCACGTCATACACTGGACGAAAATAGGGAGCAAACTTCTCGGAAACATCCCCAGGTAAGAAGCCAAGGTCTTCATCAGCTTGCAGAACTGGACGGGTTACAATGATCCTGTCCACGTCTTTGTGGATCAGAGCCTCTGCTGCTTTTGCCGCGCTGATCCAGGTTTTACCACACCCGGCTTCACCGGTGGCGAAGATCAGCTGTTTACTCTCAATAGCATTCAGGTAGTGCGCCTGAGCTTCATTTCGCGCCGTGATTGGCGTGGCGTCGCGACTGTCACGCGCCATACCAATCGCTTCTACGCCGCCCATCTGCACAAGCGAGGTGACCGATTCATCTTCACGTTGCTTATGGCTACGCGAATCCCGCCTCAGCACACGTTTTGCTTCACGACGAGCTTTGATCACTGCTTTTTGTCTTCCCATGGATAGCACCTTGAGTTGTAGGTATACATCACACGCGCCGTTGGCGGCACGATTATGCGCACGAACATCTGAGGGTTGGCTTCCTTGTAAGCCATTGCTTGCTTTCGGATAAGACGCCACGCACAGCTACGCGCACCGTACAGGGCGTCAGTAACAAGGATAAGAAGTGAATGAGAGAGAGATTTAGCGGTGACGAGGAGGCTACCGGAAGAGAAACGTCCGCGTAAGGTACTGCGACTACTGTGAAAAACGTGTCCAATACAGGACTTTTCCATTCGCGATCTCCATAGTGAACGACTATCACCGCCGGGAACTACCGCTATTACTTATAATTACATCATAATCTTTCGTTAATGCAACAATATTTTTACTTGCTGTTAACTTAAATTCTATCTTATCACCAGAGACAGTTTCTTGCCCAGAGATGACAGAATTATTTCAGTTCCATACCTATCATAAAAAATAATTTGTTGATTCATCAAGATGTCAGGAAAAGCCCCGCTGTACAACGGGGCATAATTATCAGGCTTCGAGCAAAGACTGTCCCAGATAGCGATCTGCAGTTTTGACACCCGGCAAAGCAAAGAAGTATCCCCCACCAATCGGTTTGACATACTCTTCCAGCGCTTCGCCGTTCAGGCGTTTCTGCACCGTCAAAAAGCCTTTTTCCAGATCGTGTTGATAGCAGACAAACAACAGTCCCATATCCAGTTGACCGGAATTGGTCACACCGAGCGAATAACTGTAGCCACGGCGCATCATCAGGCTGGAGTCGGTCTCTTTCGTGCGCGGATTCGCCAGGCGAATATGGCTGTCGAGCGCAATCACCTCACCCTCGGGATCGCTGGCATAGTCAGGTACATCGTGCTCATGCTGCATACCCAGCGGCGCGCCGGTGTGTTTATCGCGACCAAAAATCGTTTGCTGCTCTTTCAGCGGCGTACGATCCCAGAACTCAACGCGGAACTGAATGAGCCTGACGGCCTGATAGCTTCCGCCTTGCGCCCAGGCAGGTTCGCCCTGCCCATCAGTAACCCACACCACGTCTTGCATCAACTTCGCATCCGTAGCGTCCGGATTCGCGGTGCCGTCTTTAAAGCCAAGCAAATTAACCGGGGTCTCTTTACCTTTGCTACGCGCGGCATGATCGGAAATAAACCCTTCACGTTTCCAGCGCACGCTGAGGAGATCGGGCGTATGTTTAATGATATCGCGCAGCGCGTGGATGACAGTGTCTTGCGTGTTGGCACAAATCTGCAGCAGCATATCGCCATGGCACAGCGCCGCGTCCAGTGAATCATTCGGGAAGCGGGTCATTTTTTGCAGCTTTTTTGGCATCTGCGATTTCAGGCCATAGCGTTCATCGAACAGCGATGAGCCGACTGACAACGTCATCGTCAGGTTGTCTGGCGCAATGTATGCGCCGAGGATACCTGAATCCATAGGGGGAAGACGTGGATTCGGCGTATCCGGAGCCGGTCCGCCGGTGGTCAGAAATGCAAACCGGCTGGTCAACAACCGAAACAAACGTTCGAGATCGGCCTTATCGCTGGCGAGAACATCAAACGCCACCAGCATCATCGATGCCTGCTGCGGCGTCAGGATGCCCGCCTGATGCTGGCCATAAAACGGTTGCGCTTCACTACGTGCATCAGGGGACAGCGTTCCCGGTGCACTTTGCGGTTTTTGCGCGTGGGCAACCGGACATCCTCCGGCAAGCGCAAGCGCGCCACCCAGGGCGCCCATCCCTTTCAGTAAACGTCGGCGTGACGGTTCGCTCACGCCGTTTTCATTATCTTGCTGCATAGTGCTTAATCCAGACCCAAAACACCGCGTAATTGCGACAAGTCTTCCGCCAGCGTCGTGATTGGCCCTTTCAGCGCATTTCGATCGGCTTCGGTCAGTTTGTCATAGGTTTCAAAGCCGTCTTTGGTACGGTACTTGCTCAGAATGGTATCGACTTTTTTGAAGTTCGCGTCCACCTTCGCCAACAGCTCAGCATTGGATTTTTGTAACTGAGGACGCAGGAGATCGACAATTTTCTGCGCACCATCAACGTTGGCCTGGAAATCCCACAGATCGGTATGGCTGTAGCGATCTTCTTCCCCGCTGATTTTGCTGGCAGCGACTTCTTCAATCAGTCCTGCTGCCCCGCCAACCACTTTAGACGGTGGGAAAGCCAGCTCGCTAATACGCGTTTGCAGGTCAAGAACATCGCTGTTTAATTGGTCGGCATACTTGTCCATACCTTGAGTGGTATTGTCGCCAAACAGCGCTTTCTCCAGGCGGTGGAAGCCGGTGAATTTGGGATCGGCGGATTTTTGCTCATAATCATCTTCACGCGCATCGATGCTGCCGTCGAGATCGGAGAACAGTTCAGCAATCGGTTCAATACGTTCATAATGCTGACGGGTTGGCGCGTACAGCGATTTCGCTTTTTCCAGATCGCCGGCTTTAATCGCATCGGTGAAGGCTTTGGTCCCCGCAACCAATTGCGCGGTTTCGGCTGTCACATAGGTTTTGTATTCGGTAATCGCGCCGCTCAGACTCAGCAGAGCATCGCTTTGTGCGGCATCCGCCGTTGCACTGCCTTTTACGATCAGTTTACCTTTCGGGTTAGTCAACAGACCGCAGGTCATATCATATTCACCGGGCTGCAGGTTAGCCGTCATTTTCTGGCTAAAGCCTGGCGCAATGTTTTCGCGCTCTTCAACCACCATAACGCCTTTAAGAATTTCCCACTCCAGCGCTTTCTGGCTGTGGTTCTGGATGATGAACTGCGTTTTCCCGGCGTTTACCGTGATCGTCATCGGTTCACATTGTTTGTCGTTAACCGTGACCTTCACCTGCGGAATATCGGCGGCTTGTGCAGTAAAAGCGGAGGCAAACAGCGCGGCAATACCCAACTGCAGCGCACTACGGCGAAAATTAAACGTCATAACCTGGCCCTATAAATAAGTATGTTGTAACTAAAAGATATTCTGCATCGCTTTTTGATCAAGGTGCGGTACGCGATGCCGTAGTGCCTGAACGCGGCGGTAGCGCAAACATAATCAACGCCGGAATCAGGTAGATAAACCAGACAGCGACTTCACTCACGCTTGGCGCTTCCTGATAGCCGAAAATGCCTTCCATCAATGTGCCAAACAGCGAATGCGTCGACAGCACACTGCTCAGGTCAAACGCCACATCCTGAAAATGATTCCACAAACCGGCTTCGTGGAAAGCGCGGATCGCCCCAGCGGCAAGACCGGCAGCCACCAGCAAAATGAACAGGCTGGTCCATTTAAAGAATGCCCCGAGGTTGAGGCGAATGCCGCCGAGGTAAATCAGGTATCCCAGTACCACTGCGGTAGCCAGTCCCAGCATCGCGCCTAACGGCGGCCAGATACCTACATCCTGCTGGAATGCGGCCAGCAGGAAGAACACCGACTCCAGCCCTTCACGGGCAACGGCAAAAAAGACCATCATCACCAGCGCCCAGCCGTGATGGTTGCCACGCTGCAACGCGTTATCGACAGCCTGTTCAAGCTGGACTTTGACGTTGCGCGAAACTTTACGCATCCAGAACACCATCCAGGTGAGGATCACCACGGCAATGACCGCCACGATGCCTTCAAACAGCTCCTGTTCTTTTTGCGGAAATTCACCGGTGGTTTCGTTGATGAAAACTCCTAACGCCAGGCATAATGCCGCCGCCAACAGAACACCAATCCACATCACACCAATCCATCGACCACGCTGAGTCCGTTTCAGGTAGCTGGCAATCAGGCTGACAATCAGCGCGGCCTCTAACCCTTCGCGCAACATAATTAGAAATGGAACAAACATGCGAAGAACCCTTAAACGTTATTCTCGGTCAATTGATGAAAAGAAAAGTAAATTACAGTGATAGTGATTATCATTACAGTAAAGAAAAACTCAAGCAGAATGTTTTGAGAATGATGACTTAATGTAAACAGTTAGGCGGGTAACGGTTATAGCGAGCTTGCAGCGTAGGTAATAAAAGCCCCCACATGCGGCAATGTCATTAAGTTAACGCCTGTGTATCAGAAAGCATCAACCTGTATTCGCGAAGGTAATGAACATGCTATTTCAGAGAAAGGATTCCGTTCACCTCATGTACATCGTTTCTCTGAAGCACCGATTCCTGTGAACGTGTAAAGGGCGTTCTCCGCCACGCCCTTTACAATCCCGGCTCCCGGCGGGAAAATTGCCGCTCCGCGGTCCCCTCCGTTTATTCCTCCAGGCGACCGGGCCGGGCGCGAGGTAGCATCCCTGCAAAGCGCGCCCTGAGCCAGCATCCATGCTGGCTCTCCCGGCCTTACGGAAACACGTCGGCATTTTTCAGCCGGACCAGCCACACCTGACCTCCTGCACTTTTATTTGAATATATTTGAACAGCAAAAAAGATTTAGCTGAAAGTCAGAGCGTTGAAGCGATGACCCCGGTCCGGCTGAAAATCGATGAGGCGTTGACGGCTGACCGGGTCTGTCCGCAGGGATGCGGACAGAGGGGACGGCCTGCAGGGACGCAGGCTCGGCCCCGACCCGACAGGCAGACGGCATAAGACGAATAGCTCGCGCAGCGACGATTTTCCCGCCGGGAGCCTGGGATGCAAGGGAGGCGGCGGTGAGCCTCCCTTGCACGTTCACAGGTATAGCGATATCAGAGAAGCAATGCACATAAGGTGAACGGAAACTAATTCAGGGTAAAACGTTCTCCATACATGCTTAACCGAACGGTATTGCGCACACAGCGAGCCTGAGGACAAAGGCAGATTATTCTGCCTGTAAACGCGATGGCGGAGCTGAGTGATAATGCGCATCAGCCTCGGCAAAACGTTGCTGCATAGCCGTTGATGGCGCTTTACCCAGCAGGCTGAAGACCACAATACCGATGCTGCCGAAAACAAAGCCCGGGATGATTTCATACAGACCCAACCAGGCAAACTGCTTCCAGACGATTACCGTCACCGCACCAATGATCATCCCCGCCAGCGCGCCGTTGCGGGTCATACGCGACCACATTACGGAGAACAGGACTACCGGACCAAACGCCGCGCCGAAGCCGGCCCAGGCATAGCTTACCAGACCAAGTACGCGGTTCTCCGGATTCGCCGCTAGCGCGATGGACACCAACGCCACGACCAGCACCATGATGCGGCCAATCCATACCAGCTCTTTCTGGCTGGCATTTTTACGCAGGAACGCTTTGTACAAATCTTCGGTGATTGCGCTGGAGCACACCAGCAACTGGCAGCTCAGAGTCGACATAACCGCAGCGAGGATCGCAGACAGCAGAATACCGGCAATCCATGGGTTAAACAGTATTTGCGCCAGTTCAATAAACACACGCTCGGCGTTCTGGTTAACGGCACCGGCAAGCTGTGGGTTGTTGTTAAAGTAAGCAATACCAAAGAAGCCTACGGCCACGGCACCTGCCAGACACAGGATCATCCAGGTCATGCTGATACGACGAGCATGAACGATGCTATGGTGGGAATCTGCCGCCATAAAGCGCGCCAGAATATGCGGCTGGCCAAAGTAACCCAGACCCCAGCCCATCAGGGAAATGATGGCAACAAAATTCAGCCCTTTGAACATGTCCACGTTCTCAATGCTCTTTTGTTTAATCACTTCCAGCGAATCTTCAAATCCACCTACGCCAATAATGACCATTACCGGCGTCAGGATGAGAGCAAAGATCATCAGGCTGGCCTGGACGGTATCCGTCCAGCTTACCGCCAGAAAACCACCAATAAAGGTATAAATGATCGTCGCGGCCGCGCCCGCCCACAGCGCTGTTTCGTAGCTCATGCCAAAGGTGCTTTCAAACAGACGCGCCCCTGCCACAATCCCTGAAGCACAATAGATGGTGAAAAACAGCAGAATAACCAACGCGGAGATAATACGCAGAATTCGGCTTTTATCTTCAAAGCGACCGGTAAAGTAATCCGGTAACGTCAGCGCATTGTTATTGTATTCGGTATGTACGCGTAAACGTCCGGCCACCAACTTCCAGTTGATCCATGCGCCCAAAATAAGGCCGATGGCGATCCAGCTTTCTGAAATGCCCGACAGGAAAATCGCGCCAGGCAAACCCATCAGCAACCAGCCGCTCATGTCAGATGCCCCGGCGGATAACGCGGTCACGAATGGACCCAGACTGCGTCCACCAAGAATGTAATCGTCAAAGTTTTTGGTTGAACGCCATGCAATAAACCCTATCAATATCATGCCGAAAATATAGACACAGAATGTCACTAACATCGGTGTGCTAATAGCCATCAAAACTCTCCAAAATTATGTATCAGCAATGCCGTGGCTTGCCGTTTTATTACCCTGCCGGAACGTGGCAAAGATATCTATGTTTACCAGGGCGACCGTATCCTGCCGGAAGCGATGGTTATTCACAATCGATTTAACACATCATTTACATCAAATTTGATCCAGAGTAGATAGCATTTTTCTGTAGGTTGCACTCTCTCACACTTTTTACGGTTGCACCTTTTAAAAGTGTTAACTACTGCAGAGAAAAAGATTCGGCAATTATTACAGCCTCTTTCATAACGCTCATATTTATTAACATTTCATTCATTTCCAAGCTTGCAAACCAAGTCACATTTAACACGGTTGCACAAAGTTGCAACATGGTAGATATTTCTCGGTAACTATCAGCCCCGTATTTAAGTACAACAGGAGTAAACGGCATGGGAACCACCACGATGGGGGTTAAGCTGGATGACGCCACTCGCGAGCGTATTAAAACAGCAGCATCACGAATCGATCGCACGCCACATTGGCTGATCAAACAAGCCATCTTTAATTATCTCGAAAGACTGGAAAATGACGACGCGCTTCCTGAGCTGCCAGCCCTGCTGGCGGGTGCCGCGAATGAGGGTGAGGAGTCAACCACCCCGCAGAATGAAGCGCATCAGCCCTTCCTGGAATTTGCCGAACAGATCCTGCCGCAGTCAGTTTCGCGCGCGGCAATTACCGCCGCGTACCGCCGCGCCGAAACCGACGCAGTGCCGATGCTGATGGAGCAGGCACGTCTGCCGCAACCCATCGCCGAGCAAGCGCATAAACTGGCGTACGATCTGGCCGACAAACTGCGTAACCAGAAGACCGCCAGCGGCCGCGCCGGGATGGTACAAGGTTTATTGCAGGAATTCTCCCTTTCTTCACAGGAAGGCGTCGCGCTGATGTGTCTGGCGGAAGCCCTGCTGCGTATTCCCGATAAGGCAACCCGCGATGCGTTAATCCGCGACAAAATCAGCAACGGCAACTGGCAGTCGCACATTGGACGCAGCCCCTCCCTGTTCGTCAACGCGGCGACCTGGGGGCTGTTGTTTACCGGTCGTCTGGTTTCTACGCATAACGAAGCCAGCCTCTCACGCTCACTCAACCGTATTATCGGCAAGAGCGGTGAACCACTGGTGCGTAAAGGCGTCGACATGGCAATGCGCCTGATGGGCGAGCAGTTCGTCACCGGAGAGACTATCGCCGAAGCGCTGGCTAACGCGCGTAAACTGGAAGAAAAAGGTTTCCGCTACTCTTACGACATGCTGGGCGAAGCGGCTCTGACCGCCGCCGATGCCCAGGCTTATATGGTTTCGTACCAGCAGGCGATCCACGCCATTGGTAAAGCCTCTAATGGCCGCGGTATCTATGAAGGGCCTGGCATTTCTATCAAGCTGTCGGCGCTGCATCCGCGTTACAGTCGTGCGCAGTACGATCGCGTAATGGATGAACTCTATCCTCGTCTGAAGTCGCTTACACTGCTGGCGCGCCAGTACGACATCGGCATCAACATTGACGCCGAAGAGGCCGACCGACTGGAGATCTCCCTCGATCTGCTGGAAAAATTGTGCTTTGAACCTGAACTGGCGGGCTGGAACGGTATCGGCTTTGTTATCCAGGCTTATCAGAAGCGCTGCCCGTATGTTATCGACTACCTGATTGACCTCGCCACGCGCAGCCGCCGTCGCCTGATGATCCGTCTGGTTAAGGGCGCCTACTGGGACAGCGAAATCAAACGTGCGCAAATGGACGGTCTGGAAGGGTATCCTGTCTACACCCGTAAGGTGTACACCGATGTTTCCTATCTGGCCTGTGCGAAAAAACTGCTTGCGGTACCGAATCTGATCTACCCGCAGTTCGCCACCCACAACGCCCATACGCTGGCGGCAATTTATCAGTTAGCCGGTCAGAACTACTATCCGGGTCAGTATGAGTTCCAGTGTCTGCACGGCATGGGCGAACCGCTGTATGAGCAGGTCACCGGCAAAGTTGCCGATGGCAAACTGAACCGTCCATGCCGCATTTATGCACCGGTCGGCACGCACGAAACGCTGCTGGCATACCTGGTGCGTCGTCTGCTGGAAAACGGCGCCAACACCTCGTTCGTCAACCGCATTGCAGACACTACCCTGCCGCTGGATGAACTGGTGGCCGATCCGGTCGAAGCCGTTGAAAAACTGGCGCAGCAGGAAGGCCAGGCCGGGCTGCCGCATCCGAAAATTGCCCTGCCGCGTGACCTGTATGGTAAAGGTCGCGAAAACTCAGGCGGGCTGGATTTAGCGAACGAACATCGTCTGGCCTCGCTGTCTTCTGCCCTGCTCAACAGCGCGCTGCAAAAATGGCACGCTAAACCGATGCTCGAACATCCGGTTGCTGACGGTGAAATGACGCCAGTCGTCAACCCGGCCGAACCGAAAGACATTGTCGGTTACGTGCGTGAAGCGACTCACAACGAAGTGGAACAGGCGCTGCAGAACGCGGTAAATAACGCGCCGATCTGGTTCGCCACCCCACCACAAGAGCGCGCCGCTATTTTGCATCGCGCCGCCGTTGTGATGGAAGGTCAGATGCAGCAGTTGATTGGCATCCTGGTGCGCGAAGCGGGTAAAACCTTCAGCAACGCCATTGCGGAAGTGCGCGAAGCGGTCGACTTCCTGCACTATTATGCTGGTCAGGTCCGCGATGACTTCGATAATGAAACCCATCGTCCGTTAGGGCCGGTGGTCTGTATCAGCCCATGGAACTTCCCGCTGGCTATTTTCACCGGGCAGATTGCCGCCGCATTGGCGGCAGGTAATAGCGTGCTGGCAAAACCTGCGGAACAAACTCCGCTGATTGCCGCCCAGGGTATCGCTATTTTACTCGAAGCGGGTGTACCGCCGGGCGTGGTACAACTGCTGCCAGGTCAGGGTGAAACCGTCGGGGCGCAGCTCACTTCCGATGAGCGCGTACGCGGCGTCATGTTTACCGGCTCAACGGAAGTCGCCACGCTGTTGCAACGCAATATCGCGACCCGCCTTGATGCGCAGGGGCGTCCAATCCCGCTTATCGCCGAAACCGGTGGGATGAACGCCATGATTGTCGACTCTTCCGCATTGACGGAACAGGTCGTGGTCGACGTTCTGGCTTCTGCTTTTGACAGCGCCGGGCAGCGCTGTTCCGCACTACGCGTCCTGTGTCTGCAGGATGATATAGCCGATCATACGCTGAAAATGCTGCGCGGTGCGATGGCGGAATGCCGTATGGGCAACCCGGGTCGCCTGACCACCGATATTGGGCCGGTTATCGATGAAGAAGCCAAAGCCAATATTGAGCGCCATATTCAGGCCATGCGCGCCAAAGGACGCCCGGTGTTCCAGGCCGCGCGCGAAAACAGCGACGATGCGCGTGAATGGCAAACCGGTACCTTTATCGCGCCGACGCTTATCGAGCTGGAAAGCTTCGACGAATTACAAAAAGAGGTGTTCGGTCCGGTACTGCACGTTGTGCGTTACACCCGTAACAATCTGGGCAACCTGATTGAACAAATCAATGCCTCCGGCTACGGCCTGACGCTGGGCGTACACACCCGAATCGATGAAACCATCGCCCAGGTCACAGGCTCGGCACACGTGGGGAACCTGTATGTTAACCGCAATATGGTTGGCGCCGTCGTCGGGGTGCAGCCATTCGGTGGCGAAGGCTTGTCAGGAACCGGACCAAAAGCGGGTGGACCGCTGTATCTGTACCGCCTGCTGGCAAACCGTCCGGAAAATGCGTTAGGCATTACGCTTGCCCGTCAGGATGCGGACTATCCGGTCGATGCGCAGCTTAAGGCTGCACTTGTTCAGCCGCTGGAAGCGCTCAGCGAATGGGCAACCGACCGTCCATCGCTGCGTGCTCTCTGCCAGCAGTATGGCGAACTGTCGCAGGCCGGAACCCAACGTCTGCTGCCTGGGCCAACCGGTGAACGCAATACCTGGACACTGTTGCCGCGCGAACGCGTGCTGTGTATCGCTGATGATGAACAGGACGCGCTGGTACAGCTTGCTGCGGTGGCTTCCGTAGGGAGCTTAATCCTGTGGCCAGATGATGCGTTCCATCGTGACCTGGCAAAACGTTTGCCAACCGCGGTTTCCGGGCGCATTCAGTTTGCCAAAGCGGACAACATCACTACCCAGCCGTTTGATGCGGTTATTTTCCACGGCGATTCCGATCAGCTTCGCGCACTGTGCGAAGCCGTGGCGGCCCGCGAAGGGGCGATCGTGTCGGTCCAGGGCTTTGCCCGCGGCGAAAGCAATATTCTGCTAGAGAGGCTGTACATTGAACGCTCCCTGAGTGTCAATACCGCCGCGGCTGGGGGTAACGCCAGCCTGATGACAATCGGCTAAGGTTGTGGTTAATTAAGGCTCCGGTAACGGGGCCTTTTTTTATGAAGTCAGAGGGAAGCATGAAACGAATCGTACTGACATGTGCAGCGCTGCTGCTGAGCGGCCAGGCGCTGGCGGATGACTGCGCCAACGCGAACACGCAGATTGAGATGAACACCTGTGCAGCAGAGCAATATAAGGTGGCCGACGCTAAACTTAATGAAACGTATCAGAATGCGCTGAAGCGCGCCGCCCCAACCCAGCGAGATTTACTGAAAAAAGCGCAAACCTCATGGATAACCCTGCGCGATGCAGACTGCGCGTTAATCAGTTCTGGCACCGAAGGGGGTAGCGCCCAGGCGATGATATCCAGCCAGTGCCTGACCGATAAAACCAACGAGCGCGAAGCGTTTCTCGCCTCACTGTTACAGTGTGAAGAGGGTGATTTAAGCTGCCCGTTGCCGCCAGCCAGTTAACGAACGCGGATCCCTTCAATAATCATCCGCTGTACGTTCTCCACCGTTTGGTTAAAAAAGGCTTCATCACGCAGCGTTGCGCCCGTCACCGCCTCTACCTGCGGGGCAAAGTCGGCGTAGTGCTGGGTTGAAGCCCAAATCATAAAAATCAGATGATGCGGATCGACCGGAGCCAGTTTTCCGCTTTTTATCCAACCGGCAATCAGCGCGGATTTCTCGTCAATCAGCGTTTTAAGATCCCCCTCCAGTTCAGCCATCAATAAAGGCGCCCCAGCCAGCATCTCCATACAAAACAGCCGTGAGGCCTGCGGGTAATCGCGCGATACTTCCAGCTTAAGGCGAATGTATTCTTTAATGGCCACCAGCGGCGCAAAGTCTTCGCGAAAAGCCTTCAACGGAGCCAGCCAGATGTCGAGGATTTGCCGTAAAACAGCGATATAAAGCACCTCTTTTGACGGGTAGTAATAAAGCAGATTGGTTTTTGATACGCCCGCCTGCTCAGCAACCTGTTCAAGACGCGTGCCGTGGATCCCATATTGGGAGAAGATATTTAATGCCGCGGTTAATATGGCCTGGCGTTTTGCACTGACGGCCTGCGAGCGCTTACCTGTTTTTTTCTCTGCGCGTTGGACCATGCGCCCTCTCCTTCTTGTGAGGGCGTCAGCATACCAAATCACGCGGTGAATGGTTAAATTAAAGCGACTCCGGCGGCGCCTCTTGCGGCTGCGCTTTTTTCTTTTTGAACTTCAGCTCACTGACCAGCACACCAACAATAATGAATGCCGCGCCAAGCAAGGCAAGTAAAGGTAAGCGTTCACCTGCCAGACGACCAAAAATCCCGGCCCACACCGGCTCACCGGTATAAATAACCGTCGCGCGCGTCGGCGAAACGCTGCGCTGCGCCCAGTTCATGGTGACCTGAATAATCGCGCTGAAAATTCCGAGCCCCAGCGCCACAACCAGCAATCCGGTAGACATTGGCGGTACGGTCTCTTTGGCCGGGCCCATCGCAATAAACGCCACTACCGAAGCGGTCGCCAGTTGCACTACCGTTACCCGACGTACATCCACTTTTCCCGCCCACGCGCTAATCAGGATAATTTCTGCCGCAATCGCCACCGCGCCAGCAAGTGTTATCCACTCGCCTTCGCCTAAAGCCAGCAAATTGCCTCCCGGTCCGGCGAGAAAAATCAACCCGATAAAGGCCAGCACAATGCCGACACACGGCATCAGTCCGGGCATACGTCCCAGACACAGCCATTGTAAAAGCGGTACCAACGGCACGTACATCGCGGTAATAAAAGCCGATTTGCTACTGGGAATAAACTGTAGCCCCCAGGTTTGCAAACTATAGCCCAGCGCAATTGCGATACCGATCGCAACGCCTGCTTTAACTTCCAGCCACGTCAGCTTATGCAATGTGCGTAAAGACAAAAGCGCGACCGCCAGCGCGGCGGTGGCAAAACGGACACCAACAAAGAAAAAAGGCCCGCTCAGGGTAACGGCATATTGCACCGCCAGAAACGTGCCACCCCAGAACATGGTGATCACAATGAGGATCGCTTCCTGAGGTTTAACAGAGAAGGAATAACGAGATAGTAATGACATGAGACACCCGAGTAACTGAATGTCATTAGTCTGCGTTGCGTTTTGTTACAGTTCAACCTTGCAGACAAAAAAAACCGCCGGAACAAACCGGCGGCGGTAGGTGGCTACGTAACGTCTGGCTCTGAACTTCAGCCGTCACGACATATCTGACAGATAGCCCGACAATTACGATTTGTTGTTGCCGTGGCTATTTTTGCCCCCTTTTTTACCTGCCTCTGAAGCGCGTTGCGGGTCATTCTTAAAGTTGCCCCCGCTGTGCTGGCCACCTTTTCGACCTGCTTCTGATGCTCTTTCGCGGTCTTCCGCAAAATTACCGGAACCGCCCCGATGGTTTGCCATTACTGACCTCCGTCATTGATTAGACATCATATTGCATAGGTACTGAGGAGTGATACCTCACGCAGCGTTATGGGCTATGCCCTGAAAATAACTGCGTGGGATTAAGCATAGTGAAGCGTGGCCTGGGCGGCCGCTAACTGTAATATCCTGCAACAGGATTGATGATGTTCAAGAAATAGTCACACTGAGAAATCAATAAGTCTTTCTTATGACTACCGAATTTTACCCGGTTAAATATGTATCATTTTGCAACAAGAGAGGTTGTTATAAAAATTGTTATAAATCAAAGAAGTGATTGTGAAATTTGCACTCCTGACAGTACGTCATATCTTTAAAGGTAGGTAGCGAGTCGCTACGGACACGGTTAACTCGAGGAGTAGTGTAAAATGGCAAAAGTTCTGGTGCTTTATTATTCCATGTACGGACACATTGAAACTATGGCCCATGCAGTCGCAGAAGGCGCAAATAAGGTAAATGGCGCGGAAGTGATTATTAAGCGCGTACCAGAGACCATGCAGCCTGAGATTTTCCTTAAGGCTGGTGGCAAAACACAAAACGCACCAGTCGCAACCCCGCAAGAACTGGCTGATTACGACGCTATTATTTTTGGTACCCCTACACGCTTTGGCAATATGTCCGGTCAGATGCGCACCTTCCTCGATCAGACAGGCGGGCTGTGGGCGTCAGGCGGCTTGTACGGCAAGCTCGCCAGCGTATTCAGCTCGACAGGGACCGGCGGCGGTCAGGAACAAACCATTACATCAACCTGGACTACGCTTGCCCACCATGGGATGGTAATCGTGCCTATCGGTTACGCAGCGCAAGAGCTGTTTGATGTCTCTCAAGTTCGCGGCGGTACACCTTACGGCGCAACCACTATCGCCGGAGGCGACGGCTCTCGCCAGCCAAGTCAGGAAGAGTTATCTATCGCCCGCTATCAGGGTGAATATGTCGCTGGTCTGGCAGTAAAACTCAACGGCTAATCTTCAACAGGAGGATTCGAATGCCAACTCAAGAAGCGAAAGCCCATCGCGTCGGCGAATGGGCAAGTCTGCGCAATACATCGCCGGAAATAGCCGAAGCCATTTTTGAAGTCGCGCATTATGACGAGAAGCTGGCGGAAAAAATTTGGGAAGAAGGTAGCGACGAGGTACTCATCAAAGCCTTTGAGAAAACAGACAAAGATTCGCTCTTTTGGGGTGAACAGACTATCGAACGTAAAAACGTTTAGCGCTCAGACTCCCCCGCGAACACGGGGGAGTTTTTCTTTTACTTAGCCGCCTCATTCAGCACGCTGTCGAACTTATCTATCGGGCAAAAACCATCCGCATCTATCGGACACCCTTTCAGCTCCAGCGTTACGCGCTGCGCCGGGGATTTCAGCGTCAGAACGTCTGCATTACGCAACTGCTGCGAGCTCTGATACACGTACTCGATTTTCATCAGATCACGATTTGCGTTGCTGTCATGCCAGCGCTGGAAGACAATCTTTCCGCCAATCGGCGTACGCTCGTTCTGGTCATGAAGCTGGTATGGTTTGAAATCCAGCGCGGTGAGCAGCGATGCGATGTTGGAGTCATGCCCCACCAGCACCGTTATTTTCGGCGCTTTCGCGCGTTCAGTAACCAGCGCATTATCAATATATTTCACCAGCGGTTTAGCCACGTTCTGCGCCACTTCCGGGGAGGTGAACAGGCTGTCCTGATAGCCGTTTTTCAGCTTCGACAGAACCTTCCACTGCTGATCGGATTTAATCTCCCCCCAGGCAACCTGGTCCATCGGGAAGCCTTCGTAATATTGCAGCGTGAAGGCATCAACCAGAGAGTTCCCTACCTTCAGCGGCCCCGAAACCCCAGGCTCTTGTTGGTATTTCGCGCTAAATGTATCTTTGGCATCGGTCAGGGAACACTGCTGTTTTTCTTTGCAGGACGGTGAGTCTTTGTAGTCAGTCATTTGCTCCAGCAACTGATAGCTGTCGTTGAGCTGCATTTTGCTGCGCTCTTTCTCCATTGCCTGCACGGCCTGCTGGCTGAAAGCGGCGGAATCATCAGTGATCACTGGGTTAAATGTGGGATCCATGGTGCCCATTTTGTCCTGATGATGGACCGGAACATCGCACCCCGGGAAAGCACCGGTGACAAAAAACTGCGCCGTAGCAACCGTACGCTGCAGGCTGTTAGCATAGGTATAAACCGTATCCGGTGCCGGACATTCTCCCGATTTCACCATCCCCTGTTCTGCCAGCCACTCTCGCATGTAGTGGCCCATATAGATTTCCAGCACACCGCCTTTGGTGGTGAGTTGTCCTCCGGGGACATCCCATTCTGGCCATTGTTTTGGGGTCGACTGCTCAAGGACGCTGCCATTGTTGGCTAAAGGTGCGCGTAAGTTATGCCGACTCATCATCAATACTTGCATAAGCTGATAGCCTTCCGGCGCGGTCTGCGCCTGCGCGGCGGCTGACAATAATACAGCGCCTGCCACGGCTGTGGCGATTAACGATTTATTCATCCCTACGACCTCTTGTTGTTATCAATCACAACAGAGTGTGACAGAAATATGACATATTTCCGGGAACGCTTTCGCAAAACGAACCATCTACCGTGTCGTTTTAACACCGAACTCGCTTTCGAGTTTGCGAATGCCAAGCGGAGTGAAGGTGACGCGTCGGCTATTGAGTTCCGTTTTTATCCAACGCTGGTCAGTCATCCAGCGTAGCAGCGATGCGCCAAGCTCGCCGCCGGGATGGAAACGTCGTTCGCTCCAGTCCAGACAACCGCAGGTTAGCTTCCGCCGGGATGAACCCGTCGCCAGGACAATCCCCATCTGGGCCAGCTTTTCCTGCCCAAGCGGCGTTAGCGTTTCACCATCCGGCGTTAACCACTGACGGGAAACCAGCGTGTCGAACAGCCTCACCGCCACCTCCCCGGCGAGATGATCGTAGCAGGTTCGTGCATGCCGTAAGCCTGGCGGCGTCGTGATTTTGCGGGGCGTTGATGTCGCCCACGCCACCCCCATCAAACGCTCCAGCAGTTCAGCAATATCGGAACCTGCAAGGCGAAAATAACGATGCCTGCCCTGCGCAAGCGCCACAACAAAGCGTTGTTCGCACAGACGCGCCAGATGCGCGCTGGCAGTCGACGCTGATACATCCGCCACAGCGCTAAGTTCGGTTGCGGTCCAGGCGCGGCCATCCATCAAGGCGCACAGCATACGCGAGCGCGATTTATCGGCCATAGCAGCCGCAGTGAGCGCCATTCGCGACTCCAGAGCGCCCTCTTCTTCACTTAACATCTCTGATGCCATAGCGACCTCTTTGCCCCTGAATGCCTGAAGTAACGATGCCATGATAGCGCCCTAAAGTCACCGCACCGGTCACGCCGCACGCAACATCATCTCCATACCCAACCCAACCAGACAAAACAGAAAACAGCGTTTAAACACAACAGGAGAAATAACCCGTCGCACACGGGTTCCTAACCACTGACCAATCAGCGCAGGAACAATGGCCAACGCCGATAAGCTTAGCGACTGTACGGGCAGCGCATTGTGCCACCACAAACCAAGCGCCAATGCCAGGGTCGAAAACGTAAAAGAGATCCCGAGCGCCTGTACCAGTTCATCTTTCTCAAACCCCAATGACTGGATCCAGGGTACGGCGGGCATTACAAACACGCCGGTTCCGCCAGTCAATAAGCCGGTCACAAATCCAATGACGAGGGAAAACGATTTTTCATGCTGCGGAGCCACCGCGATTTTCTTTCCAGCCAGCGTCCAGATAGCGTAAGCCACCAACGCCACGCCGAGCGCAAACTGGGTACGGGTGGTGTCGCCACCGGTAATCCACGCGCTGGCAAGCAGTGTCGCTACCACCACCGTCAACAGCATTGGCCATAGTCGTCTGAGTAATTGACGCGTATTTCCGCCACCGCCAAACTGAAAAAGATTGCTAATCAGTGAAGGCAACAGCAGCATGGCTGCCGCGGCAACCGGCGAAATAAGCGACCCCAGGATCCCCATAGCCACGGTGGGCAATCCCATACCCGTAACGCCTTTCACCATCCCGGCGAGGACAAACGTGGCGGTAATCATCATCACCAGAGCGGATTCATACGCGTATACATTGGCCATTCTTTATTTTCCCACAAAAAAAGATAAGCCAGGTTAAACGCTAATATGAATACTTGCTTCGTCGGGTAACGAAATATGCCATCCGATTAATCGGAGATAATCACTTCGCTGCGAATATTACGTGCAGAATATAAAGTTCCGTCTGTCAGGTACAATTGATGAAAGCGTGTATTATCTGGAATGTTGTGCAGAAGGGAACGTTCAGTATCAATGAACTCCCGTTGTATCCGATAATGAACCGCATCGTCAGTTTCAAAGGAAACGTATTCCCGTTTGGTATACGGTTTACTTTTTAATTTCACATATACAATGTACTGCACCGTACTGAATGTCAGTCCGGTTTTTGCTGCAATCTCTTTCAGATTTAATGGTTCAGAAGACGTATAGAGAGTTTGTACTTGCTCAATACGTTTTTGATTGTAGGCGGATACCCGCAGGCTGAGTTTCAGTCGATACGCCATATTGCGCACAACCGTAATATTGGTGCGAAGCATCAGTGCAATCTGCTCCGTCGTAAGAACACCTGCATTTTCATGCAGGACGGCCAGACTCTCTTTATTCCACCGGAATGCCATATAGCGTTTCTCTCTGTATCGCGTTCATCGGGCGGCCATGCGCGCAAACGTCGCATCTAACTCAGATGATTTCCGCATCCCCTGGTGTAATTCCAGCACGCGACCTTCCCTGTCAATCAACACAGAGGTTGGCGTACCGATGACCTGATAGCGCTCCTGGGAAATCTTAAGCTGATCGCGAAGTACCGGGTAAGAAACCTGATGTTTCGCCAGTAAGCCATCTATTTTAACCGTCGCCGGATCGGTATTCACTGCCACCACCACAACCTTATCACCCCACTTTTTACTTAGCGCTTCCAGCGCGTCCATTTCGGCAAGACAGCCACCGCAACTCGCCGACCAAAAGTTTAGATAAACAGCCTTTCCACGCCAGCGTTCAAGCCCGGCCTCTCCGCCCTGCAAGTCGAATGTTGCCAGCGCCGGGGCTTGCTGTCCAACCGCCAACTTCTCTTCCTTACATCCACTAATCAGAACCAAAGTGGCGAGAGTTAATATGTTAATCCAGCGCATGTTGATTAGCCTCCTCACCCAGATATTTGCCATGTTGCAGACGGATAATACGATCGGCAAACAACCCAAGCGCCGGGTTATGTGTCACCATCACAATCGTACGCCCCTGACGATGCAGATCTGTGAGTAGATCGAGCACCCGCTGTTCATTCTCTTCATCAAGGTTACCCGTGGGTTCATCGGCAAAAATTACCGGCGGTTCATTGACCAGAGCCCGGGCAATGCACACCCGTTGCTGTTCCCCTCCGGAAAGTTGACTCGGCAGGTGCGTTACCCGGTGTCCAAGCCCCACCTGTTCCAGAACCTTTCTGGCAGCAGCTTCATCCACAACGCTGTGGTAGTGCTGTGCCAACATGATATTCTCCAGCGCGGTTAAAAACGGGATCAGATGAAACTGCTGGAACACCAGCCCTATTTTTTCTGCGCGAAAACGGCGGCGCCCCTCTTCATCCAGTGCGGCAGCATCTATCCCATCTAAAAATACCTGACCTTCTGTTGCAGTATCCAGGCAAGTCAGAATATTCATCAGTGTCGTTTTCCCTGAACCTGAGGCGCCCATAATAGCGACAAACTCGCCCTGCACTATTTGCAGGTTGATATTATCTAAGGCGGTAACATCGCCGAACCGTTTATATAAATGGCGGGTTTCTATTGCCATTGACGGGGTCTGCATAACGGACATGGCGTTACTCTCCTTTCAACACTTTTGCGGGTTCGACGCTGACCGCACGACGGACCGGGACAATCGCCGCCAGAATGGCGACCAGTAAAGATAATGTCAGGGTGACCGGCAGCACTGGCCAGCGTAGTGAAATAGCGGCATTAAATACGGTCAGCCCAAGCAATTGGGCTAACACGTACCCTAATAACCACCCACAAACCACTGCGGCCAGCGCGATAATGCAGGTTTCCAGAAGGATTTGCCGGACAATATCGCCGTTGCTGGCTCCCAACGCTTTTTGCAGCGCAAACTCCCGGGCTCGCTCACCAACAATGGCCATCAACGTGGTATTCACACACAAAGATGACAGTGCAAGGATCACGACCGAAACCAGCCCCATTAAGCCTTTTATCTTATCCAGCACCTGTCCTTCTGAAGCAGAGACTTTCCGGATTGGGCGTATTTCCAGGTCCGGGTATTGAACCTGTAAACGGCTGGCAAAGTTTTCCACCTGGCCGACATCATTACTGACACTCATGAGTCCATGGCTGATTTTATCGGACTGATGCAGCCACGCCTGCGCCACATCAAGACTCACAATCAACATGTTATCTGTCGCATCACCGGCTTCAACAATGCCTTTAATCTGTAAGTTTTTACGCTGATTGTGATCCACCAGAATAATGCTATCGCCCGGCTGGACATTAAGGCGCTCTGCCAGTTTGACGCCTATCATCGCATTGCGATCGTCGAAACTGACACCAATCCAACTCCCTTGAACCTGCCAGTACGGCACCAGCTTTTGTAAGGATTCAAACCACACGCCGACAATCACCACCTTTTCCAGCTCGGTGCGCGCCATACCGTATAGCCATGGGCTGGCTCCATGAACCAGGCCTTGTGGCGCCTGATCTAAAATGGTCTGCAGCTCTTGCTGCGGCATACTGGAGCCATGGCTTGGCCCGATATAGAAATTTGCGCCAAAAGTTCGTAATTCCTCACTCATTTTGGTATTGATGTCGAACCACACCGCTGACAGCGCGGTCACAATGGTCGCCCCCACCATCAATGCGGCAAATACCACGCTAACCCGCTGAAAGCGCAGACGCAGCGCCCGCCATACCAGTAACCAGAGCATTGTCCGTTTAGCGGCCATACAGCACCTCCACAGGATACAGGCGGGCAATACGCCGAGCCGGGAACCAGGTGCCAATCAGGGCAATCAGGACCGCAATCACCAGTACACATGGCACCACAATCCAGGCAAAATTCAGTGGTGCAGCAAATAGCATCAAGCCAATCGCTTTCGCCATTCCCCAACCAGCTATACATCCCAATGCTCCTCCGGCCAGTCCACTGGAAGCGGCTTCAAGATAGAACAGCAGCATGATTTGCCATTGATGCGCGCCAAGCGCCTTCATCAGGCCGATCTCTTTAGCGCGTTCCATAATGGTGCTGGTCATCAGGGACGCAATTCCCATCGCCGAAGCCGCCAGTGCTGCGACGGTCACGACCGCCATCAGCAACTGAATTTTATCGATAACGACCCCTTCGGATGCAGCAACCTGCCACACTGGACGGACTTCTGCACCAGAAATAGCCTCCTCCAGTTGATGTGCAATGGACGAGACATAGGCCGTGCAGTACCAAAGGTCGTATTCTTCAGCATTCAATGCGTCAAGATTTTCACGCGCCCGACGCGACAGCTCATTTTCCGGTACCGTCAGCGCCGAGACACGAATAGCCTGCACTTTACCGGGTAAACCAAGCAGCGCTTGCGCCGTGCGCAACGGCATAACCAGTTGGTTATCCTCATCCCCGCCGCTAGAGAGGATTCCGCTGACGGTCACGTTCAACGCTGTTTTACTGGTACGAATTACCAGTTGATCGCCTGGCTTCCAGCCCGTTTGTCGTGCCAACGCATGGCCAACCAATGTTTGAGGGACATCACCAACAGGCTCCTGTGGCCATTGACCAGTAACCTGCCAGAACGGGCTTACCATTTTCTGCCCCGTTTCAAACCCTTCTTCATCTGGAATATCCACCGGCTGACTGAAGAAGGTGCCAAGAATACGTATTTTTTTGCCGTCGATGTCGATATCACCGCCGAGCATAGGAGCAAAGCCGACAATGTTGTTACGCCAGAAAATATCCTTGATGTTTGGTAGTTCCACTTCATCCAGGAAATCCTGTTCTGAGAGTGGATTACTGTTTTCACTGAAAAGCGCAGGCAGTGCCGCCTGCCCGGCTGGTTCAATCAAAATATTGGCACCATAAGACTTCAGCTCTCTGGACATTTTATCGCCAATATCAATCGACACCGCCAGCAGTGCGGAGATCAGGCTGGAAGCAAGAAAGACGGTTACAATAGCCAGCCCCTTGCGCCGGAGATTGCGCCCCCAGGATTGTCGTAACATTCGCCACAACATTGTTACTCCTCCCTCAATTCGGCAGGAACGAACTGTTCCGGTGTTTTACGGAAGCGGTCGTAATTTGCCTCAGATGAGAAGAACCAGGTTTTGCCGCCATAGCTGTATTTGTAGTCAGCAGAGGTATTTGTCAATGTGGAGCCGTCAACCGGGTCGGTCACCTTGATGGTCATTACCGTCGAGAAATAATTCACGCCAGCAGCCAGTTCTTTACCCGGGATCACCAGCTCTTTCTCATCATTACGCCAGTTTTCAATCGGCACCGGATTGCAACCGCCAGGTTTACCAATCGAAGGAATGAAAATGTGTACCCCGCAGGCCACGCAAATAACCTGATTCCCTTCCATCACGTAGCCCTGATCGCCACACAGCAAACAGGCATCAAAAACCACACCCAAACGCAACTTGTCGGGATAACGGTTAATCACGAAAAAACGTACAGCTTTACCATCATCTGCTACCCAGACAAAGCGGTGCAATTTGCCATCACGGAGTTGTTCTATTGGCAGATGAACCATGCCATCACTAGCAAGTTGTACCGGAATTGCCTCTGACAATTGCGGAGGCTGAGAGGCGACTTTTTCCCACCAAAGCTGTCCGGCGATCACGACCCCCGCACACCCTAACGTCACCAGCCAAAGACGAAACGCATTTCGACGATGCGCCAACGCCAGTCGATGTGCTATCGGCTCATCGGCTTCACGCGTCTGTCGGATAGCGCGAAGCAGCGCCGGTATCCAACACAGCGCCAGAACAAGTAACAGAGCGGCCCCCAACCAGTTATACATCGCCGCGTTGTTTGTCACTTTGGCTACGAAGCTCAATAGCGATTTCGCCAGCGGCAGTACCTGCAGTTTCATTAATAACAGCAACAGATTGCCGCTTAAGGGCAGCCAAATCATTACCATCAGAATCAGGGTTAACGGCCAGTAAAGTCCACGAATCCGACGCAATAGCATGGCGCAAAGCACTCCCGCCAGGCAGAGAATCGCAAATGCCAATAGCATTGCCGTCAAATTCAACAGCAGATCGGTATTGAGTACATGGGTGCTGGTTAATCCGCCGAGATTAGGATCCAGTGCCCAGTGTCGGGCAGCGCCAAACACCAGAATCCCCTGCCACAGGTAGCGAATGCGGTTTGATACCCACCAGAAGCTCAACACAAACAACAGCGTAATCATCACTTCTGTACCGACCAGCAGTAATTGCACTGGCTGCGAACCACGGAGGGTGAGCCCCACCAACACACCAACGATTAAGCCTGTGAGTAAGGTCCAGACAAGTGGGCGCAAAGAAGGGGGATCGTTGCGACTCCAGAGAACCCCGGAGAGCAACGCAACGCAGAAAAAAACCTGTAGTGTCGTGACAAAAAAATAACTCATAACATCGACTCTGTACGGCGGATTGAATGATGTAACTATCCAGATATATCGATAATTTAGAGCCTGCCCATCAGAGGGAATAGTTTGCAGTCAGGTGGGATGTGGGCAGCGCAAAACAAATCATAGGTACACCTCGTACATAGGATTGGGAGCACTGCCCGGCCCAACATGGCAAATAAAGCAGCCTGATGGGAAAAGCGCTTAGTTCAGGCCGACGTATTTAAATTCATAGCTCACATCAAATGGTTTCCACCAGCGGCCAACGCCTGTTTCACTGTCTGTATGACGATGCATTCCCGCTTTTGACGGCGGCTCGATGTGGTAGGTCACTTTATAGTTACCCACACCCATCATCTTGATGTTAGCGCCGTAATGAGGACCATCGCTGGCGACCATCGGCATGAAAGTACCTTCTTGTTTTTCACCTGTATCACTGTTAATTAAGGTGTAACTGATGGTCAGATAAGGGATCCACTCGCCTGCGCCAAAACCATTTTTACTGCCTTCTACTGCATGAATATCCGCCTCAAGGTGAATATCGGCTTTTGCTGCCGGTAACCCCATGCCGCGCGGTTCCATATCGATTGGCTGCAGATACACAGCGGCCAGTTCCATCTCATTCATGGTGACAGGCTCGCCCGCCGGATACTCCTTAAAGGCAAACGCGGCCGGAGCAGTGAAAATACCCGCCATCACTGCACTGGCAATCAGGGTTTTCTTCATGGTCATCAGACATATCCTCTCGTCTTAAATAACAGCTATAGATTATTTTTTATCGTTTCCCCTGGAACAGAGCTTTTCCGCCGCATCACCCACAGCGCCACCAGCGCCGCAAGCAGTAATACAATCTGCGGTAATAACGTTTCCACGTAGGGATAAATTCCCAACCAGCTGATTTCAGGCATGCCGTTAATCAACGTTGGCTGGAACAGTTTGCCTTCCACCAGTTCCAGAACCCCTTTGCCCGCAAATACAAAAGCCATCAGGTACATAAAACTGCCGGTAAACATAAAGAATGGCTTCAACGGCAGACGTACGACCGAGTAGCGCATGAGGAGCCAGGCGGCCAGCAGGACAACACAGCCGATAGCAAAACCTGCTGCAATCGCCATATGGCCAGAAATATCATTCGCGTCCCCGACCAGGGCATAGTAAAACAGCACCGTCTCCGCCCCTTCACGGTAAACAGCCAGGAAGCTTGTCAGCCAGAGTCCAACCAGTGAACCGCGGGAAAGTGAGTGAGACAGCTTTCCTTCCAGCCAGGCTTTCCAATGGCGTGCCTCGACTTTTGACAGTAACCAGTAGCTCATAAAGAACAGCATAACGACGGCAATCAGCATCGTTACGCCTTCCAGCAATTCACGACTGGCACCGGAATTAGTGAACAGGAGCTGGAATATCGCAGCGGTAATGACGCTTGCGATTAGTGCGACAACCACCGACTGGCGAATCAGCGGCAACTTATCCTGGTGATTGTTTTTCACCATATAAGCTACGATGGCCGCCACGATAAGCAGTGCCTCCAGACCTTCGCGGACAATGATCATCAGGCTATAGAGCAGCAGACTCCACTGGGTCTCTTCTCCTTCCCCCAACATCGCCACCGCTTTTTGTAAGTCCTGCTCCAGCGCGCTGGCTTCGGCGTTGAGTCTTTCCACTGGCTGACCAGCTTTCATCAGACTAACCAGACGCGTAAAGTAAGCCTCCAGCGAGGTCTTAAACGCCGAATCGCGAGAACCAATCTTGTTTTCCATACCGCTGGCTTCAAAGCGGTCAAAATAACTATCTTGAACATCCAGAATGGCATTCTTCGCATCGCCCTGCTGATAGCGGGCAATCGCGTCCTGAATACTTTGATGGATACCTAAAGACACGGCAGTCCAGTCTGCGCGAGCTTTGTCATCCTCAGCCACTGGAGCACTTCCCGTATTTTGTTCCGCTGTAACCTGCTGTTCGTCACGGGTAGTGGCCAGACCTGGCAGAAGATCCTCAATATCCTGTAACAAAGTAGTGACCTGATATGAAACATCATTCAGGCGATCCGGCTGCGCGGTGAGCGCAATCAGCGCAGAAAATTGCTGATTGATCGCAGCTGCGTCTTTTGCCGATCGATTCTGTCTGACCGACATTTCCATCTCTGAGTTTTTGAAACCCTGATAGTGCGCTTGCTGGACGTTCTGGCTGGCTACGCTTAAATTCCCAGCCTGATAGTTATTTACCGCCTGGGCCAGCAAATCGTCGATAATGCGAAAACTCTCTTGCCAGTGTACGGCGATATCCGTTCTGGAAAACGCATTGTGCTGCTCTTCGGCAACCAGACGATGCCCGCCATCTAACACGGGTTCAACTTCACGCAACGAAGCTTTAAGCCAGTCAATTTTGGCCTGCACGTCTGAGAAAGATTTTTTTTCGCCAATCATGCGTCGGATCTCACCAAAAGCGCTTTCCATCTCATAACTTTTGCTGGCGGAAATGTTGATTCGAATAGGACCTTCAAGGTTTTCAAATACCTCAAAGTAGGCCATTTGCACCGTGCGTCGCGCCTCATCTGTTTGCTGTTGAGAGTAAAGTTCTGCCGTTTTATCAAGACGTTGCTCAATATCCTCAATAAACGGCGCATAGTTTGTAGCAGCCCATACGTGAAGGCTTACAAACAAGCTACAGAAAGTGGTCAGCAGGAAAAAACTGAACTTACGCACGGCACGCATCCCGTAAAATACAAATGATAATTATTATCATTACCGATTTTTGATTGTGCTGTACATGACCTGGATCATAAAAATGTCAACAGGTGACAAGTTATGTAAATTTATTTCATGAAAATGTGATGAATACAGAATTGAGACAGTCTGGATTTATTGATGCAGACGTTAAGACAGGAGTATTTATAGACTCTAAGGAATAGAACTCGCCCAATACTCGCTGACGCAAATCAAGTCGACAGCGAGCATGAGGACAAATATTATTTAATACAAAAAATAATTAGGGCGCTATTATATCAGGATCACGAGTAATCCGTTGCAGAAAACGGCCATAGCCCTGCTCGCCTGTCCAGTAGTTGATACTGTTCTCTACCCCCATCGATGTCAGAGTTGCACCAGAAATACCATCTACCGTATATTCATCGATATTTCCCGATTTTTCCTGAGTTATTCTCAGCACTGGCTTCCCGTTATTATCAACCACTTTTTTACCCGGCCACTGCTTACGCCAACTCTCATCTTCCACTCTGGCACCCAAAAATGGAGTTTCCCGCTGTTGGTAGTAATACAGGTTTTTAACCGTACGTCCGTCTGGGTCAAGGGCCAGAAAGGCATGCATCATCGACTTCGCACCCTTACCGAAAATGGGTAGTATAATTTGTTGAATTTTATTGTTTTTATTCTTGACCAGATAAACATCTGCAATTGCACAGCGCTGATAAATCTTCGCGGGATCATGTTCCGGAGCGAGCTTTTTACATTCCTGCGTCACGGCATCGTCTGCCACCCATTCACCAGAATCCAGATTTACCTTACGCGACAAAATATAACGTTGAAATAAATTTTTTATTGTTTTTTCATCCTGCACGTCTGATTTCAGCAGACCCGCGGCATGCAGAATAGCAGCATGTTTCTCTTCACTGGTTGGTTCAGTTAGTTCCCCCTGATACATCATAAAAAAGGCAATAGCAGCAATAAAAATAAGGACACAAAACACCATCATTGATGCAACAATAATTTTACCCTTGCCCATTATTCTATAATCCCTGTAAGAAATAAGATATTTAAAACACCATCAGATATGCCATTACCTTTGTAGATTTGCAACTACAGAAAAAATCAAAAATATATAGCCATTAGTATATGGTTTAGGGATTTAATATCAGAACAACCTGTTTTTATTACCTTTTTATCGTAAGAAAATGCCGGGTTCCCCCGGCATAAATATCAGAACGTTGTTGCCCACCACAGCCGAAGTTTCATGCCCCAGTAGCTGGTCCAGCCGCTGGTTGTTGATACCACCCGGCCCTGGGACATCACCACCAACGTGGGCGTAACGCTGATCGCCCAACTACGGGAGATTGCCCCGTTAGCATCATTGATGACCGGAAAGTCCACGCCTTTACGCGACAGCCAGTGCGAGACTTCCGCTTCACTCCCGGAGCGTAGCGCAATGGTCATCACGTTTTGCCCTTCCGAGCGCAGCCTGGCGACTTCCGGCGTCGTGAAGCGGCATACGCCGCACCAGCTCGCCCAGAAATAAAGCAGCACCGGCTCGTCTTTGCTGAGTGCCGCCAGCGTGACGGTTTCACCATCCAGCGTTTGTAAAGGCGTGCTGTCAAAAGAGGCAGGTAGCTGCGGCGCGCGCCAGGCATCCATCAGCAGCATCCCCCCCGCTAACAGCGCCAGTAAGATCAGTCCTTCGCGCAGCCAGCGGCGCAATTTACTGAGCATTGGCCGCCGCCAGTTTTTCTTTTACCACTTCCTCAAGGGTTTCCCACGGCACCGCACCGGGAATAAGTTCATCACCAATAATCGTTGCGGGGGTTCCCTGCACTCCCACCAGTCGCGCCAGTTGCAGGTTAGTGCTCAGCGTTTCAGCACTTTGGGCGTCCAGCGTAACCGGACTGGCCCCCGATTTTTCCTGCGCCTGTTTAATACTGACGTCGGTATGATACCCCTTCTTCTGCATCAGTTTTTCATGTAGCGCCAGAAACTGCTGCGGATGCTGATGCCAGGTGGTCAGCACGGTCCGCGCCGCCAGTTCCGAACTTTCCCCTTTAAACGGCAGCGGTTTAATCACCACCGCCACATCAGGATATTTCTGCACTATTTTTTCCAGCATGGGATCTAACTGTTTACAGTATGGACAGTTGTAATCAGTGAAGTTTATCAGGGTCAGTTTCGCCTGCCTGGCGCCAATCCGCGGGCTATTGGGATCGTTAAACAGGGCTTCCTGAATTAATGCTTCAATTTGCTTTTCCTGTTCCGGGGTAAACGGTGCAGGCTCTTTCGCTACGCTGACGGCTGAAAACAGGGTTAACAGCAGAACAATCATCATCTTCATGGGGTGACTCCTTTGGCATCGTTCAACATTTGCAGTACCGCATCGCGGGTTAACAACGTGGGCAACACCTGACCTTCCGGCAGACCGGGGCCATAAATTTGGTTATACGGCACAGCAACCTGGCCGCGTTTTTTCAGAAATTCGGTGATAGCTTCAGATGTCAGCGTCCAGTCGCCGCGTAACGCCACCACGTCCGGCTGTTGCAAAGCGGCCTGGACGTCATCTTTATGCAATACGTTGTATTTATTTACTTTACAGGTGATGCACCAGTCAGCAGTGACGTCAATGAATACACGCTTATGTTGCGCCAGCGCATCCTCAATCGCCTGCTCGCTGAGCGGTTGCCAGTTCACGCTTTCTTTCGCGCTACCTTGTCCACCAAGCCCTATATGTGGGAGCAGCAACGTCGCAAGCCAGATAGCCGACCCCAGCATCATCATGCCGAGAAGACGCCGCAAAATATTCATCCAGCGTCCTGGACGCGGCAAACGCAGCGCCAGACCGGGACGCAGAGCCACCAGCAGCCACGGCAAGCTCATCCCCAGCCCAAGGGCGAAAAATAGCCCCCACAATGTCGGCAGCGAAGCGGTCAATGCCACCGCCACCGCCGTGCCCAGAAACGGGGCGCTGCACGGCGTAGCAAGCAAAGTCGCAAATGCGCCTTGCCAGAAATGTCCCGACAAACCATTGCCGCCGTGAGTCGCCAGCGTGGTGGTCATCGCCGACGGCAGACGGAATTCGAACCACCCGAACAAGCTGGCGCTGAACGTCAGCATCACCAACACCATGACGCCAATAAACCACGGATTCTGAAACTGAATCCCCCAGCCAAGTGCCTGATTAGTTAAACGCAGCACCGTCATCAATAGCGCCAGGGCCATAAACGAGACCAGAATTCCGGCTACCGATGCGAGGAACTGACGGCGGATCTGGTGACGTTTTTTTTCCTCGACCAGCAAAATAGAGCCCAGCTTCATACCCAGAACCGGTAACACACAGGGCATCAGATTGAGGATTAAGCCGCCCAACAGCGCCATTAGCACCACCTGCCACAACGGGAGCGAGGCGTTTTCAATAACCGGGGCTTCGCCAATCACAAGACGACTTTCCTGGGCAACGCCGTTATCTGCCAGCACCAGCGTGACCGACTTCCCGCGTAAATCCGGCGCGCCTTCCCCCCAACCATCATGAACAGGTACCGTGGCGCGTAACGTCTCTCCTGCAACGTGAATTTGCGGCATGCCAAAATCCGCATCATCAACGGCGTCCAGATATAGCCCTGGTGCATTCCAGCCTCCCGCGCGATGAGCCTCGACGACCAATTCTCCGGCCCTTGCTCCGGCGTGCAGAGTATCGGTCAGACCGCTGGCAAGCGGGATCTGCCCCATCGCCTGAGCATAGTCATGGGCAAAAGTCGGATCCTGAGCTGTGGGCGTCACGGAAAAAGGAAAATCCGTCAACAGGCAAACGTTGCTACAGGTGGATAGCGTCAAAACGCCACTAAGCGTGGCTGGCGATCTACCGCGCACAACCATCGGGAACGTCACCTTATCGTGATAACCCTGGGTAGTGATATTGGCGACCTCAAAGCGCGCAGGGGTTGGCCAAAACCAGTCGACCGTTGGCATTTCGTCTTTCCAGGCGATAGCAGGCGCGACGCCGCCCTCGCCCGGCGAACGCCAGTAGGTTTTCCAGCCGTCCTCCAGTTTGACATCCAGTAACAGACGCGTTTCACCGCCTGCGGACGTATCTGCGCGTAGCCGCACGCTGGCGTGATCGTTATCGGGTGAACGTAGCCAGCCGGGTTCAACCGCCCAGGATACGGGCAGCCATAGCAATAACAGACAGAGCAGCGCCTGTCTGAAAACAGTCATCATAGTTTTTCTCCGTGAATAATTATTTAACAGTCAGCAACGGCTGTTCTGTCATTCACGGAAGACGCAAAATCGCAGATGTACCCTGAGAGTGGGCGGCGAGATGGCTCGCGGAGGGAAAAAAGGCAAACGAAACGCCCGCACTGGCGCCAACAGCGACAGCAGCAGACACAGAACCAGAATAGCGCCTTCAAACAGTACAGGAGGCGCGGCCAGTAATGACTTTGCGCTCAGTTCACAAGGGGTAACGGGTGAAGTCTCGTCGGTCTGCGCTTGTGCGCTGACAACAACGCTTGTGGCAACGGTGTCCATTTGCAACGCGTGCAGGCCCGCCATGCGTTGTGCGGTACAAACCATCACCACAACACATGCCAGACAGAGGAACCACCATCCCATCCGTTGACGTTTCGCCATTACACCCTCGCTAATTGATGCGAGTTATCTTAACCACTCGCCAGGTTTTGGCAACCTTTCCGCTGTAAAGTTATGTCCTGCTATCTGCTGGATATACCGCGATTTTAATCAGATTGAGGTCGGGCTCCCTGACATAAACCGAGCGAATGGGTCCCGTCGCACCGTTTTGTCTGACAGTTGCCCTATTCGTTCACGCGCGACAAGAGAAAGAAAATTGTAGAGGACGTTGGCAGAACATAGCGCATCGTCTTGCAGCTCACCTTTATAAACGAAATGAGAATTAATCATATTTTTATGTTTTGTTATTACAATATAACATTGCCGAAATAAACGAGAAAATATCACGGAAGTTATCATTCGCTATTTACGAAGAGTGCCAAAAGATATTTCTGTGACACTACATAAATAACATCCCGACACGTATTACTGCGTAAATGAAAGTAAGTGTCAGCGCATTTTAATGGGATTATCGTATTATAGACTGACGCAGTGCATGGCGTATTCATTAGCAGTTAATTTGTTTATTAAATGTTATTTAGAGTATATGGAAATGAAAAAATATTTATTACCCCTGATTGGGTTACTTTTTACAGTTAGCGCTCAGGCAGCATCATTTACCGACGGCAAAGAGTATATCTCGCTGGAAAAACCCGTCGTTTCAGCCCCGGCGGCGCTGAAGTTTTTCTCATTCTATTGCCCTTCCTGTTATCAGTACGATGAAGTTTTTGAAATCACTGATAACGTAAAAAAAGTCTTGCCTGCTGATGTCAAACTCACGGAATACCACGTCGACTTTTTAGGCCCTCTGGGGCAGGACATGACGCACGCCTGGTCCGTCGCCATGCTGTTGAACGTACAAGATAAAGTTAAACCGATGCTTTTTGATGCTGTTCAGAAAAAACAAACCATTAAAACAGCGGACGATATTCGTAATGTATTTATCAGCGCAGGCGTCAGCGCCAGTGATTATGATGCCGCATGGAATAGTTTTGCCGTGAAATCATTGACTGCCAAACAGCAAGAAATGGCTAAAGCGGTAGATTTAACCGGTGTACCCGCCATTTTTATCAACGGTAAATATATGATCAATCCGAAAGGACTGAAATCTGATGATCTTAACGCGTTCGTACAAAACTATGCTGATACGGTCCGCTTCCTGATAACCAAATCCTGATGTTCAGCTAATCTCACTATTCGCACCACACAACAGACGCCATAACGTCAAAAGCGCTGTTGGTGGTGCGCAACCGCATCGTTTATAGCAATATCCCTCCTTCACGGTTGGCATTCGCCGTTATCAGGATTACCCTAAACTAAGCGGTGATACCAGTTGTCACGGTTCACCTTCTGCAAGTGTTGATTTACACGAGAGAACGCTATGGAATTAAAGGATTATTACGCCATTATGGGCGTGAAACCGACAGACGATCTCAAGACAATCAAGACCGCCTATCGTCGACTCGCCCGTAAATACCATCCTGATGTCAGTAAAGAGACTGACGCGGAGGCCCGGTTTAAAGAGGTTGCTGAAGCCTGGGAAGTACTGAGTGATGAGCAGCGACGCGCCGAGTACGACCAGCTGTGGCAGCACCGCAACGATCCACAGTTCAGTCGTCAATTCCAGCAAGGAGAGAATCAAAGCTACAGCGCCGAAGATTTCGACGATATCTTCTCTTCCATTTTTGGTCAGCGTGCGCACCAGTCGCGCCAGCGCCCTGCCAGCCGCGGGCACGACATCGAAATTGAAGTTGCCGTATTCCTCGAAGAAACGCTTACTGAGCATAGCCGAACGATCAGTTACAACCTGCCGGTCTACAATGCATTCGGCATGGTTGAACGTGAAATTCCCAAAACACTGAATGTGAAAATTCCGGCTGGCGTCGGTAACGGTCAGCGTATCCGTCTGAAAGGCCAGGGCACCCCCGGCGAAAACGGTGGGCCGAACGGTGATTTGTGGCTGGTGATTCATATTGCGCCGCATCCACTGTTCGATATCGTTAATCAGGATCTGGAAGTGGTCGTTCCCCTGGCACCATGGGAAGCCGCGTTAGGGGCGAAAGTCACCGTTCCGACGCTAAAAGAGAGCATCCTGCTGACCATTCCCGCGGGAAGCCAGGCCGGACAGCGACTACGCATTAAGGGCAAGGGTCTGGTAAGTAAAAAACATACCGGCGATTTGTATGCGGTGATCAAAATAGTCATGCCGCCGAAACCTGACGATGCCAGCGCCGCCCTGTGGCAACAGCTGGCGGATGCACAAAAGACCTTTGATCCGCGCAAAGAGTGGGGGAAAGCATAATGGCTAACGTCACCGTCACCTTTACCATTACCGAATTTTGTCTGTACACCGGTGTATCAGAAGAGGAGCTCCATGAGATTGTCGGCTTAGGGGTAATTGAGCCTCATGAAGACAAGACGTTTGACGACCATGCGCTGACCGTAATGCGTCGCGCGGTGCGCCTGCGTCAGGAGCTGGAACTTGACTGGCCGGGAATTGCCGTTGCGCTAACGTTGCTGGAAGAGAATGCACAGTTACGACAGGAAAACCGCCTGCTGCGCCAGCGGCTGTCTCGCTTTATCAGCCATCCTTAGTGTGTCAGGGCCAGCAGCGTGCTGGTCCTTTTATTATCTCCAACCCGCTCTTAATGACATTGCTCAGCAGATGGCATACAGTCAGCGATAGGAATTTTCTCAAACAATAAGACGTTGAGCCATGCAGCTTAAGCCCCTCACTAAAGGTCGTTTTCACAATATCTGGCAACAGGATGATGCCTTAATTGAGAAGATATTTCAGGAGCTACTCTCTGAAACGCAGATTATCCAGGAAGATGAGTATCTATACCGTCAGGGACAGGTAGTCGATCGACTGATTATGGTGCAATCAGGGCGAATTTCTCTACGGTATAGCGCGGAGAATGGTCGCCGTTTTCAGTTGGGCGCAATGGAATGTGATGAGCAATTGTTTGGTGAAATGGAGTTTTTTACCGGGTATCGCTGCCAGCTTGACATCGTAGCTGAAGAACCGCTTACCGTGGCGGTGTGCACCTGTGATCGTCTGGAAGAAGCGCTGAACCAGCATCCCAGGCTGGCGATATTTTTCGCCAGCGCAATGGCCGTTGATTATCAGGATATGCTAGAAATCTTCCTGCACCGGATGCTCTACCCTATCGTACATAACGTGGCGTATGACCTGTATCGCCAGCATCAGAACAAGCAGCCAATGGATGGTTTTGATAAAAAATACCAGGAAGCTGAGCGATTCGGCACCACTGACCGGGTTTATCGGCGGGCAGTTAAAGCGCTGACGGATGCCGGGCTGGTAACGCGTACGAAGCAAGGACTGGAAATTAAGGATCTGGATGGGCTGCGTAAATTTCTCGGCAACGACATCATTGACTGACACACCAACTCTCGCAAACAGAGCATTGGTGTGTCATTTCGGTGCAATCAGAACTTGTAGGTGAGGTTGAAATAGTGGCCTAGCCCGGTGGTACGCCCTGCTCCGCCGTGGTTTTCCATCAGTGCCATGTTGCGGAAGTACTTCAAGCCATAACCTACCGCATAATGCTCTGAATGCCAGTAGATGCCGTTATACCATTCAATCGCGTTATTGCTGTATAACGGTTGATTAGCAATCTTATTAGCGGCGAACTGGTAGTCAAAGTAACCCTGATAGTTCAAGTAACTGCCGTTGGAAAAGGTATAGAACGGCGTCGACCAGTTGGTCGAGAACATGTAGCCATCCCACTTACCTTCGTTATCCGCACCGTAGTTTTCACGAACATAGTGCGCATAGATGTTCATTCCCACCAGACCAAACCACGGCACCTTAACATCCGTGCCCAGACCGACGTAATGCTCAAATAATTCCCGGTCACCAATGTTATTTACCGTTGCGATATAGAATTCATTAAACGGACCAACGGATAAATCTTTATTAAAAATGGCGTCCAGGGAAAAACGCGGAGATATCTTGGCAAAAAAGTTATCACCACCATGACGATCGTCCTGCTCGCGATCCAAAATATCAAAGAAATCCACATAACCGTACAGATCGATAATTCCGGAACGCGCGCCAAACTCCAGTTCCAGATAGGTGTCATTACGAATGCCATAAGGCACTTTCGCATCCACACTTTGCATTAAGTTCATCTGCATCCAGTTAAAATCATTTTTGCGGATGTTGCCATCGGTATAATCAGCCGCAAGCGCTTGCGTACAGCACATCGCAATTACCGCACCCAGAACTGTTTTTTTCATCATTGATTTATTTTTCTTCAGCATTTTCAATTCCTTTGAGCAAGGTTGAGTGTCGCCCCACCAAATAAATGGCGTGACGACTGGCTATCTAATTAAAAAGGTAAGCGTTATTACTGTGTTTAATTACGTTTAAGTTTCAATGTACCCATCAACATGATAAAGATGATTAAATACAACACCGGTATTGCGTACATAATTTTCTGTAATCCCATAGTTTTTTCCATTAGCGCACTGATCGCCGGACTAAACATCGCCCCGGCACTGCCGCTAATTAAAATATAAGATACGTTCTGGCTACTCGCGCGCTTCACGAAAGAAACACCGTAGGCAATAAAGGAGTTATACAATGCTGCGCAGACAAATCCGTAACTGTAGGCCAGATAATCAAGCCCGGAGATTTTTTCCTTCGTGACAATAATGGATGTAATTACGCAAGCCAGCAGAATAATACTTAGCAGGAAATAATGTATTTTCACTCGGGAAACAATAACGGTTGAGACTAACGCGCCGACCAGCGCAGCCCCCCAATATTGCGTAATAATATTTCCTGCTTCTTCAAAGGGAATACCAAATTTGTTCTTCACAAACAATGGTGCCCAGGTCAGGAAGGTATACAGCGCCAGCATGCCTAAAAACAGACCTATACCGCCGCTGATAATCCCTGGGTTCCACTCCGATTTCGCCACGTCTGCGCTATCCGCTGCAGGAGCCGTTTCACAGGCGGAAAAACGGGTGAGAGCCACAACGCCCAGCGTGAGTAGAGCCACCATACCTACGCTCAGATAGCTATAACTCCACGACATATTGTGCGTCAGGGCGAAGGTAGTGATCAGCGGAAAAACTACGCCCGCAACGTTAAAGGTGGCGTCCTGCACCACCAGCATCGTACTTTGAATGCGATCCTGCCAAACTGATACCACGATCGTTCCCGCTACGCACAGACCAATCCCGCCGCAGAAACCCACCAGGGTCATGGCGACCATCACCGGCCATAATCCAGGGCTTAAGTGCATTGCCAGAGCGCAGAGGAACACTATCGAATAGATAATGAACGTCATACGCTTAACACCGATTTTCTCAATCAAGAAAAAGGCGGCGACGGTTCCGGCTAATGCTCCACCGTTAAGCAACGAAAATATCGAAGCAACAGTATTCACATCGGCACTGTAGCGTAGTGCAATCGGTTCAATCAGCATGCCAAACTGACTGGCAAACCCCGCCATAATAAAATTTGCCAGAAAACTAATCAGCGTAAGTGCTATTTTATTCTTCATATAATGCCATCTCTGATTGGTTCATCTAAATGCTGATGCTAAGCCGTAATAGCTGTATTCAGCGCCAGCTCTATCATATTCTTAAACGTTAACTGCCGTTCTTCTGCCGTCGTTTCTTCTCCTGTCAGGCAATGATCGGATACGGTTAATATAGCCAACGCTTCAATATTAAACTGATGCGCTAAAGCGTATAACCCTGCCACTTCCATATCCACACCCAGCACACCAAACTTTTCCAGTGCCGGTATTAAATTTTCGTCAGGATCGTAATAAAGATCACCACTGAAGACATTGCCGACTTTAATATCGATGCCAGACTTCTGTGCCAATGTCCACGCCTGCTGCAATAATGGAAAATGAGCAGATGCCGCCATTGCGTAGCCCGCGCTACGTTTTAAATTCGTGACAGAATCGGTTCCAGCGGCGACGGCAAGAATAATATCTCGCATTTTGACATGATGTTGTGTTGCCCCCAGGCTACCAACACGAATAATTCTCTGCACGCCAAAATCATGTACCAGTTCATGGGCATAAAGCGTCATTGAAGGAATGCCCATTCCGTGTCCCATCACCGAAACAGGTTGCCCAAAATATAAACCGGTATAGCCCAGCATATTGCGTACATTGGTGACTTCACGGTAATCAATTAGATAATTTTCGGCAATAAACTTAGCGCGGAGCGGATCGCCCGGCATAATTACGGTTGGCGCAAAATCACCCGCTTTGGCATTAATATGTGCAGTCATAACAATTCCTGAATTATGGGTATTGAAGATATGCAGGGATTGTAACCAGACGTTTGCAGAGGATTGAGGACAAAAGTCCTGCTCAGAGGATCGGCCTCTCAATTTTGAGAGTTAGTGGTGCAGGTAAGAGGAAAACGGCATCCCCGCCGCGCAGACAGGGAAAACGCCGGGGCTGTCAGAAGTTATCCTTCTGCCCGAACAACAGTACGGTGTAACGCGTATTCACTTTGCCGCTACGCTTACCATCTGGTGCGAAATAGCGATCGTTCCGATACTGGCGCTCGGTGGTGTCGCCAAACGAGTCGCCACGAAAGGTAAAGGCAGTGGAGTCAAACTCTCCGGCAGCAGCCTGCCTGCCCCCTTGCCTCTTCCTAGGATACTTTGTGGTTAACGCCAGCGACAGCCCGTGCTCGTCGGCACAGAGAGTTTTGTCGCATAGCACACCCGGTGCCGGGCTGCCTGGTCCGAGCGTTGCTGCGTATGCTGTCAATGGTAAGACGCTCAACGCCAACAATCGCATAGTAAACTAAAGAGTTGTGAATGTTTCGGTAAGATTGAATTTTTTATATATCTTTTGTTGAATACTACCATTTGATATCAACTTATTCATTTCAGTGACGAAATTTATGATATCGTCGCATTTGCTGTTATCAGGCAAATCGGTGTAATTATAGTTCCACCATTTTATTTTTAACAACTCTTCGATAATACCGGACTCAAATCTGTATTTGATAATTTTTGCTGGAACCCCTGCGACAATAGCATATGGAGGCACATCTTTAGTAACCACAGAATTTGCAGCAACAACAGCGCCATCGCCAATTGAAATCCCCCCCTTTAAAACAACATCATTACCAATCCAGACATCATTGCCAATCGTTAAATCCTTAGGTTTAGTGATAAATGGTTTCAACGTCCAGTTTTGTCCAAACTCGCTGGCAGCATATTTATCAAACTCGCCATTATAAGTAAGCATATGAGTAGTAAAACGATTCATTGGATGGTTCCCACCCATGATTTTTACATTTGATGCAATGCTACAAAATCTGCCGATTCGTACATTACCCGGCAATTGACAGGTTGGAAATGAAAATGCGCCTACGCTGGAAAAACTTTTTACCGGCATAGTTGAATATTGCTCAGCAATAACATCAGCTTCAATTCGAATTTTGTCACCTTTAGATAATAGTAGCAAATTCCTTTCTTTATAAACTTTCTTTCCTCTATGATTTAAAAAGATATTGTTATCCATGCAAAACTCATAATGTTTTCTGGTCCATCTAAAAACAAAAGTATCATTTGCATCTTCTGAAAAACTATAGAGTCTGGCTTTCATATTGTCATTATCTGCTTTTAATTAAGAATGTAAGATTAGATTAAAGATACTCTAAACTCTAACCTTAATCAACTATAACAACATGAAATAGTTAACATTATAAATTCTCTTGCAAGGATATTTTACTGTTAGCACATAGTTGTTAATATATGTTCTGTAGAATTTTAGTTAAAATTTTAATATAGACATGCACTGAAAAGTCGCTTTCAGAATAAAATGTAAGAGGTTTCCATTAAGAGCCAGATGTTTGATATATGAGAATTCTACGAATTATATTTTTAAATAGCGCAGGGAAAGCGTTATGCCGCATAAAAAGCGCCCATAATGAAATGTGGCGCTTATCGTATCAAGTCCGTTACTGATGAGCCGCCAGAATGTAACCTTTACGCGCGCTTTGCCAGCCGAGGTGGTCAAACACGATGCCTCCTGCCGTTGACCCAAGGGCGATTGAGAGCAGAATCACCGCGACCATTAGCCCGTCTCGGCTTCGGCGTTGTCGGGCAGCGTACGCGCAATCCATGTCCACCACCTGGTTGGCGCGGCGGTTGCAAGCATGCCCCAGAGGCCTGCCAGCCCCTCCGTCACGCCTAAATCGCGGGCAATCGGCGTGAGCAGGCTGACGGGCATAAATTCAGAAGCAATCAGCACAAACACGCACAGGGTCATGGCAAAAATACCGCCCCAGTATGCGCGCTGATGAGGATGTGATGGTGTTTGGTTTAGCGTCGACATAGTGAAATTTCACGAAGATCAGGATAAAAGCCACCCGCCAGAGGCCGGTGGCTTTGCATCAATTCAGGAGAGGGTTTATTTCAGTTTGGTCTGGAAAAATTGTTCGAACTTCGCGAAAGGTATTTTTCCGGCCACGTTATCGTAGAGGTCCACATGATTTGCCCCTGGCACCACGACCAGTTCTTTGTCTTTACTGCCAATCGCCTTGAAAGCATCTTCAGCAAAATAGCGTGAATGCGCTTTCTCACCGGTCACAATAAGCGTGGGGATGGTGATTTCACTGGCGTAGCTCAGCAGCGGCATATTCATAAACGACAGTGGCATCGTTGCCGTCCACGCCCCGGTCGAGTTAACGGAACGCTCGTGGAAGCCGCGCGGCATGCGATAGTAATCGAAGAACTCTTTCAGTATCGGATGCGGATTTGCCGGCAGCGTTTCTGGCAGAACGCGCTCGCCCGCGCTGACCTTACCGTTGCTGTCGACGTTAATATCATGACCGCCGTGTGCGAACGTGCCGCTCTGCGCATCCTTCCAGCGCTGTTCATTCAGATATTGCAGAACAGCACGACGGTCGGCGGTGGAATAACGGTCTTTGCCATCCCCCACACCATGGCCCATCGCCCGGCTCATGTCGTACATCACGCTGGTAGCCACCGCTTTGACGCGGGTATCCATCGCAGCGTCGTTCAACGCCATGCCACCCCAGCCGCAAATACCGAGCAGCCCGATACGATTGCGATCCACCTCTTTTTGCAGCCCTAAGAAATCCACTGCCGCGCTGAAATCTTCAGTGTTGATATCCGGTGAGGCGACGTTTCGCGGATAGCCGCCGCTTTCCCCCGTGTAAGAGGGATCGAATGCCAGGGTAACAAATCCTTGTTCCGCCAGCGTCTGCGCATACAGACCGCTGGATTGCTCTTTCACCGCGCCAAAAGGCCCACTGACCGCAATCGCAGCCAGCTTGCGATCGCCACGGTCTTTAGGCAGGTAAAGATCGCCCACTAAGGTGATGCCATATCGATTCTGGAACGAGACTTTACGATGTTCGACTTTCTGGCTCTCAGCGAAGGTCTTGTCCCACTTATCTGTCATGGAAACAGGGGCACTCGGATTGGTTGAATCAGCAAAACTCATTGTTGAGGCTCCACTTAATGATGCGAATAACAGCATGGCCGGCATCGTAGTTTTTAGCGTTCGGGTGAAGGCTTTCATAAAAAATCCCCATAAAAAACAACAGAGAGATACAGGTTTCCGACGGACAACGCTGCGGTGCTTTGTTTTGATGGGCTCATTATAGTGAGCAGAATTAGTGCTGATTAGAGGGCGATTACTGCTAAGATTGATACCATATTGTTATAAATCAATACTGAATTTGCTGTCATTCCGGGGGGATTTTTCAATGGCGAAAAGGGAGAA
>NZ_JAOWDR010000054.1:0-59326 GCF_030334525.1 Citrobacter sp. Ce119 | reverse complement strand
CCGGTAATGCCGCAGATCTCAGCGCCCGCGTGACCGGCACTGGCGATCTGGCGTTTGACAGCGCCAGAGGGCAGACGGTATCGCTGTCGAATATGGATAACGATTACACTGGTATCACCGATGTACGCAGCGGCAACCTGCTGATGAAAAACGATAATGTTCTGGGACAGACCAGCGAACTGCGTCTGGCCGCTGATACCGGTTTTGACATGAACGGTTATAGCCAGACTGTCGGTAAGCTGACGGCGGCGGCTGACTCACTGCTGAACATCAATGGCGGTAGCCTGACCCTGCAGCAGGGTGGCACAGCCGACGGGATATTGACCGGAAGCGGCGCGTTAAACATCAATGGCGACACGCTGACCATCACCGGTGAAAACAGCACGCTGACGGCAAAAACGACCATTGCAGAAGGCGCGCGCGTGCTGATGAACACGACGCTGGGCCTTGGCACCGGCGATATTGTGGCGGCGGGAACGCTGACGATGAGCAAGGCCGCAGGCGCGCTTTACAACAGCATCAGCGATGCCGGACGGGTTGAACTCAGCGAAAGCGATGTCGCGCTGGTGGGCAACAACAGCGCCTTTACGGGGCAATTTGCTGTGGATGCGGATTCCCGGCTCACCGTGTTTACTGCAGAAAATCTGGGCAGCGCAGAGGTGAGCAACGGCGGTTCACTGGTGCTGAACAGTAATACCGACTGGCAGCTTAATAACGAGGTTTATGGTAGCGGCGATGTGACCAAGCTGGGAGCCGGCTCCATTACCGTCGGCAATAACGCCGCCTGGACGGGCAAAACGGAGATTGAGCAGGGCGGCCTGGTACTGGGGGACGGCACATCTCCGGTCACGCTGGCCAGTAGCGAAGTCAACATTGCGGCTGCGGGGATGCTCTCGGGCACGGGGGGCGTTGCAGGTCATGTGAATAACGCCGGTGTGCTGCAGGTGGGAACCGGGACCGGCGACAACCTCCTGTTCACGGTGGGGGGCGACCTGGTTAACAGCGGTACCCTCGCAACCGGTGTGAATGGTCAGCAGGCCGGTAACCAGCTGGTGGTCAATGGCAATTATACGGGGAATGGTGGGCATCTTTCCCTGAACACCGCGCTGGGGGATGACAATTCCGTTACGGATAAGCTGGTGGTGAAAGGCGATACCAGTGGCACCACCTCCGTCAGCGTCACCAACGCCGGTGGGAAAGGGGCCGCCACGATTGATGGGATCGAAGTTATTCATGTTGATGGCGCATCGGACGGTGAGTTCACCCAGGCTGGCCGTATTGTGGCAGGGGCATATGACTACAGCCTTGGGCGCGGTCAGGATGAGAACAGCGGCAACTGGTATCTGACCAGCGGCAAAACCAATCCGGATCCCGAACCAAATCCGGATCCGGATCCCGATAAAGATCTGCGCCCGGAAGGCGGCAGCTACACGGCTAACCTGGCGGCAGCCAACAACATGTTCGTCACCCGTTTGTACGATCGCCTGGGCGAAACGCAGTATACCGATGCCCTGACCGGCGAGCAGAAAGTCACCAGTATGTGGATGCGCCACGTTGGCGGGCACAACAACTGGCGTGACGGCAGCGGCCAGCTGAAAACCCAGAGCAACCGTTATGTATTGCAGCTGGGAGGCGACATTGCGCAATGGAGCCAGAACGGACTTGACCGCTGGCACCTGGGCGTGATGGCGGGCTACGGGAACGACCACAGTAACACCCGGTCATCACGCACGGGTTATCGTTCCCGGGGTTCAGTCAATGGCTACAGCACCGGCGTGTATGCCACATGGTATGCCAATGACGCGTCGCATAACGGCGCCTGGCTGGACAGCTGGGCTCAGTACAGCTGGTTTGATAACAATGTTAAAGGCGATGACCTGCAGGGCGAGTCATATAAATCGAAAGGGGTGACCGCTTCGCTGGAAATGGGATATGCCCAGAAAATGGGCGAATTTTCCGGCAGTCAGGGCACGCTGAATGAATGGTACATCCAGCCTCAGGCGCAGGCGGTCTGGATGGGCGTGAAGGCGGACGATCATCAGGAAAGCAACGGCACCCGTATCACCAGCAACGGTAGCGGCAATGTACAGACCCGGCTGGGCCTGAAAACCTGGATTAAGAGCCATCATCAGATGGATAACGGTAAAGAGCGTGAATTCCAGCCGTTTGCCGAACTGAACTGGCTGCACAATTCACGTGATTTCAGTACGACCATGGACGGCGTGAATGTTCGTCAGGATGGGGCGAAAAATATCGCCGAGGTAAAAGTGGGTGTGGAAGGACAGGTGAGTCCGCGTCTTAATCTGTGGGGCAACATCGGGGTCCAGGCTGGCGACAAAGGCTATAACGACAGCGCTGCGATGGTCGGTGTGAAATGGAACTTCTAAGCTGATTCTGCCGGGCAAGTTCAGCCAGACTGGCGTATGTCAGTCTGGTTATTTCCTCCTGAAATAACATCTAAAAAGCGTCCTTCAGGGCGCTTTGTTCAACAACACGAGTTAATCATGTCTGTAACCAAGAAAATCACACCCATCATGCTGGTGTTGCTTTTTCTTCTGGCCGGTGTGCTGACGTCATGGCAGCAATGGGATAGAGAGGGACAACTTGTCAGGGAACACGCGATAAATAGCCTGATCGAAGAAATCGACACGATATTTGACGACGTAAATACGCTGGCTGTGTTGGCCAGCGCAAATATCCAGGAAAATTGCACCGACGATCTGCTACGAAAATTGCGTCTTCTTACGGCATCTGGCGAGAAGATTCGTTCAGTCAGTATTATCAGGAATGGTGAGTGGAACTGTTCTTCTCTCGAAGGCAGAGAATCGCCGGGGATTGTTTCCAGAGGAACGACCACACACTCACTGATGATTGAACAGATTTATCGGCTGAAGACGGAGATGTATATCCTCTATTTTCCGTTTCAGGGGCAGGTGGTGGCGGTTGCGGTATATAAAGCGGCGATCGATAAAATTCTCATGGATTTTGCCCGTAAAGCAAAAATTGATGTGCATTTTTTATTGTATCCAGCAAAACATCCTTTCGTGCAGATGGCCTCACAAAACTATCCTTTCTGGATTGTGACGGATTCACAGGATGGCATTGCAGATTATGTGCGAGATAACCATTATCTTCTTATTTTATTTGTTCTACTGTCGTTGCTGTTATATTTCCACTTACGCCGGGTGCAGCGGATTTCACCGATAAAAATACTGCAGCGTGCGATTCATAATGATGAATTTGTTCCATTTTATCAGCCCGTCGTCGAACTCGCTTCCGGAAAAATCGTCGGGGCTGAAGTTCTCGCTCGCTGGAATCACCCTGAGCAGGGAATTATTCCCCCTAACGAATTTATCCACACGGCTGAACATAGCGGCTTGATCAATGCGCTGACGCTGAAACTTTTGACGCAGGTAGAGACTGATATGCGGTGCCTCAGGGATCATTGCGATATACCCTTTCACATCGGTATTAACATACCTCCACTGTCACTGGAAGATAATGAATTTACCGATGCCACTATCGCCTTTATTCGGCGGATGAACTTGTTTCATATTGGCGTGATGCTGGAAATCACCGAGCGACAGCAGAATCTGATTCGTGAAAGCGTGCTGAAGCGCTTGAAGGAGGCGGGAGCGGCACTAGCCCTGGATGACTTTGGGACCGGGTATTCTAACTATGCTGCGCTGCAACGTATTGCGCCGCGATTTTTGAAAGTTGATAAGATGTTTATCGATTCATTGGGTAAAGGTGGCGTGAGTGATAGCATTATCAGCAACATTGTTCACCTCTCTGAACTGGCCAGGATCCCATTGGTAGCGGAAGGGATAGAAAGTGAAGAGCAGATGGAGAGGCTGCGACGGATGGACGTTAGCTTTGGTCAGGGATACCTGTTCAGTAAACCAGTACCCTTTAATGCGTTTCTGCATTTATTATAAGAATAGCTGATAATAAAAAACCGCTTTCGCGGTTTTTTATTTTTCAATGTTTGGAAGATTATTCACTGACTTTTTTCTCAACGGAGGCAGCACCTTCTTTGGTCTTATTCCAGCCTTTCTCGGTACCCTCTTTTGTTGCATTCCAGCCTTTTTCAGTACCTTCTTTGGTTGTATTCCAGGCTTTTTGTGAACCTTCACTTACTTTGCTGCTCAGGTCATCTTGTTTGCCTTCAGCAGCATGTTTGGCTTTTAATTTTTGCTCTTCGCCCTGATTCTGCGCCTGATGCAGTTTTTCTTTTGCGGTATTGGCGTTTTCGTGTGCGGCAGCTACATCATTATCAGTTGCGTGTGTCGTGGCGGCAATAACGGGAGAAGCCAGCAGAATTGCAGATAATGCGATAATTGTCTTTTTCATAATATCCTCGCTTAGCGTTATAAGTTATTAGCGTGGTTAAGCATGGCATACAAACGAAGCGCTGGCTTTAGGAAAAAACTGTAAGTGCGGATAACGCTATTTTTCCACTTTTGCAGTGTGAGAAATTAATACGGTTACGTTGTCTTGGGGGAAATCCACATTTAATATTGGGTTAAATAACGAGTTATCATCATTATTTAGCATGGGCCTGCATCATGATGCTGCCTGATATTTATTTGGCGCTGCAGTTTGCTTATCAGAAGTGAGGTTGAATTTTAATCACACGTTCACACGTGAAACTATACGTGTACCCATTTCTCTGGATTTGACCAGTGCTACTGGCAATACAGACACAAAAAAGCCCTCAGCTTACGCTGAGAGCTTTTCATCGGTGTTTGGGCTGGCGGAGTCTGAATAAATTTCTCAATGTATTAAATATAAAGGATTTTTCCGTATTCAACTTTCAATTGTGTACCTAAACGTGTACCAATTATGAAATGTCATAGTAATACGATCCCTCTTTAGAAATGTGTCACCTTTTTCATGTGGTCTTTTTTTTAAACAATAAGCACAGAAAAAAAGTTTTTTTGCATTTAACTGTTCACACTGTTCACCTCGGTTATTTATCATTTTATATCATGTGGTTAGGTGGTGATGAGTTGGTGAAGAGTGAACAGTCGACTCTTCACCTATGTGATTTTTGCTCGTCCAGGATGCGCCCGGTAAGGCGATGCGCGGGGTGATAAAAAGTTTTTTCAGGTTTTATTGTTCACACTGTTCACCTCTGGTTTTTTATCAATAATTTCATGTTGATACAGGGTGAATATACGGTGAAGGGTGAACAGTGGATTGTTCACCTTGTGGCAATGGCCAGAAAGAAAAAGACCGGCTGTTGCCGGTCTGGAGTTGGTTATGTTGCTGCGGGTTCGTCACACTTCGGCAGCCAGTCGCCGTAGCTTTCCTCTTTCAGCGACAGATTGGTTTGTATCCCCTGCTTTGTGTGCCGCTTCTCATAATTCAGGCCGTATTCTTTCAGCATCATGGGCAGCCCCAGCCCGAACATTTTCAGGCTGAGCACGTTCCTGTACCCGTTAGCCTCCATATGGGCCAGATACGCGTGATAAAGATATTTACGGTAATTACGCGGGATAATACTGGCATTACCCATAAACATCCCGTTGGTCTGCGGGAGCATTTCCAGATAGCCGCAAAAATCAAACGTCGGGTCAGCATCGCGCTTGATGCTGAGTGCCTCGTCGGAGTTCTGCTGCGACTGGAGCAGTGCGCGGGCGGTCATCGGGTCGCTGAATTTCTGCATAAGCTGGCGCACAATGACGGCCAGCTCGCGTGCAATTTTATCCCTGAGCTGCGGGTCGCGTTCCTCCGGGGCAATCTGCTCCGGGAAGTGAATAATCACCCGGCGACGTGACACCCCGCCGCTGCGGTCGGTGAAGCGCATGGGATTATTGTTCACGGCCAGAATCACTGCCGGAATATGTGTTGAGTACGGGTTCTGATATTTCGGGTCAACTGAGACCGCATCGCCGCCGGTGATGGCCTTAAGCCCTGCGCCGTCACCGCTCCATTTTTCCTGGTCTGGCAGACGGATTAGCGAGAAGCCAATCAGGGATGCACGTTTGCGCGGGTCTTCCAGTGTGTCGATATCGGCTGACGTGGCGTTATCTTCCCCGGCGAGCAGGGTCGCGATTTCGGCCAGAATACTTTTGCCGCTCCCGCCGGGACCGGTGACTTCGAGAAAGAGCTGCCAGTCGTAGCGGTTCGCCAGCACCATAAACAGCGCAGCCAGAATCACGTCGCGTTTTTGTGGATTTTTACCGGCCGCACGGTCGAGCCAGCGCCAGAAGTTCGGCGCGTGAGTCTCCAGCATTTCGCCTTCCACCGGCGGGGTAAAATCCACGTCGCACAGCGTGCGCAGCCAGTGCGATTTACTGTGCGGGCTGAACAGGCCGGTTTGTGTATCGAGTACCCCGTTGCGAAAACCAATCAGATGGCGCGCCGGTGTATCCTGCTGGGGAATAATCAGTTTCAGGGTCTCCACCACCGAAGCAATTTTCCCCGACGAGAACGGGGCGCGCAGACGCTGGAATAAGTCAGCAACATTCCGTGAAAAAGTGGCGGCAGGGATATTTTTCCAGATGCCGTTTTCATAGCGGGACAGGAGCTGGCCGTTCGCATCCACCGCCAGCGCTTCGCCGTAATGCTCATGCACCCGCAAGGCCTTGTCGCTGGCGCTCATGGCGGTAAATTCCGCCTCGCTCATGGTATCAAACGGACTTTGCGCCGGTGGCCGGATGGCGTCATAAATCGCTTTTCGCGTGGCTTCCTCGCCGTACTGTATAAACGCATCATTCCAGTCACCGAATACCGGCGGCAGGGCAACATCGCCCTCACAGGCGTCTGCGGCCGCAGCGGCTTTACTCTGGCCGTCGCCGTTAAGGTCACGGTCGGCGGCGAGGACAATCTGACAGGCCGGGTATTTCTGACGGGCAAGGCTCGCCAGAGAAAGGAGGTTCACGGAGGACAGCGCCACCATGACGGTTTCCCCGGTCAGATGATGTACGGTGAGCGCGGTCGCATAACCCTCCGCAATCCACAGGCGTTTTCCGGCCTGTTTTTTCCCTTCGATGACATGACATGCCCCTTTGACCTGACCGCCTTTCAGGGTGCGTTTGAGACCGTCAGCATTGATAAGCTGAAGGTTAACCAGTGCGCCGGTATCCTCATACAGCGGGACAACCACATCCCCGGCGCGGAACGTCACGCCGCCGGTTTTATGCATGACGGTGAGCGTCAGACATTCCAGAACGGGGAAACCCTTGCGGGTGAGGTAGGCATTGCCAGTGGCCGGTCGGGTTTTCTCCATGAGCCTGACGGCCAGTGCAGCCGCCGCTTTGCGGTCGGCATCGGTTGCAGCCTCTGCGGCCGCAATCACTTCCGGGGCAACCGGCGGCAGGTTGCCGGTCACGGCATTCACCTTCCGGGCGGCCTCAGACGGATTTACACCGAACACCTTTTCGACAAGCCTGAGTCCGTCACCCGAACCACACCGGTTGCAGTACCACGTGCCGCGCCCCTCCAGGTCATCAAAGCGAAAGCGATCGCTACAGGCATCACCGCCACAAATCGGGCAGGCCTGATGGCGGTTTTTAATCACCTTCACACCCAGCGCAGGGAGAATGCGCGGCCAGTGGCCGCACGCCTGTTTTACGGTTTCCGTTACGTTCATTTTCATGGTTATTTTCTCCCTCAGTGCAGTACCGGTGCGGTGATATGACGGGCGCAAAGCTCATCCATCACGGCCAGCCCGAGAAAGGACAGCGACGGCGCGGCTTTGAGTGGTCCGGCTTCCATCAAATCTTCCAGCAGGGCACAGGCAATCTGGCGACCTTTTTCCTCGCCGTGCTGGCGCAGGTAGAAGCCTTCCAGCTCGGCGGCAATGGCGCTTTCCAGCGCGTCGAGGGTGAGGTGCGTGTAGCGGTGCTGGCGTTCGCACAGGGTCAGCCATGCACAGGCCACGGCGCGACGATACAGCGCGGCGCGTAATACGGGCGGTAATGGCTTTTTCATACGTTACCCTCCCCGGTCAGCCACTGCTGATTGCAGCGTTCGACCACACCGTCGAGCTGGGCGGTCATGAGGTAAATCACGGAGGTGAGCTGTAACTGCTGCGCCGGGTCACGACGAACGGTCGCGCAGTCCTGCACCTGCATCAGCTCATTGACGAGCTGGCCGACGTTGCGCATATGCTCCAGACATTCGAGGTCACGGGCGGTAATGGTGGTGTGTCTCATGCGCGCACCTCCGCAACCGGCAGACGGCCAGCAAACGAGAGGACGTAATCGCGAACGAGGGAAAGGCGTGCGGCGTGCTCATCACCGGCAACGGTGCGGAGCATACAGATACGGGGGTTACGGTCTGCGCGACGAACGGCGGCAAACACAAAGACAAACTGCGGGTGTGAAGGGGTGAGGGTCGTAGCCATAGCGGCAACCTCCATAGTTAGCTGATTACAGCTACCACCGAAGTTCTCACGCAATGGTGGTAGCCCAGACGGGGGTGAGAAACCGGCAACTATGGAAACCGGCCAGCCCGAAGGCTGCCCCGCCTGAGCCACCATTATTTTGACGGCGCAACAGACAAAGAACCGTTGCCCGATAAATGGGTGTGCAAAAGCATAGACACAAAAAAAGACGCATGGCGCGTCCGGTGTCGCCACAGTTAAACTCGGGTTCTCACGCCCGGCTGCCGATTTTGCGACAGCGGGAAAACTATACCTGGAAACAGCGAAAAGAAGCAAGCCAGAAAAAGGGGCTGTTTGCTGAACGGTCATCATCATGCGTCATAGCCCCGGTTACGTTCGGCAATGCGATCTGCCATCCATGCGGTGATTTCAGACTGCGCCCACGCCACGTTTTTCCCACCGAGGGAGATTTGTTTCGGGAAGGCTTCCCGGCTGATGAGGTCGTAAATGGTCGAGCGGGACAGGCCACACAGATGCATCACTTCGGGCAGACGGATAAAGCGTTCGTGAACGGTATCAGAAACCGGCATCAGCGGGGCGGCAGGGGCAGAAGACGGGGAAGAAAAAGCGGTGTGCATCGGGCTACCTCACAAAGTCCATACAGTGCCGGTCGTGTCCGTCCGGCTTCGGGTAGCTCTCTATTTTGTGAATATTTTCCCTCAGGGCAACAAGTCATTTTGTACTGCTCTACCACACAACAGAGCGTTTTTTATACAGTGGCAAACGTTGGCCGTTTTTTGGCAAACGTTGGCAAACCGGTGGCCCATTGCTGATTGCTTTTTTTTATATATTTATTATTTTTAATCACTAAAAAGTCTAAGTGACTGACTGGCTGAAAAAACTGAAGGGTGAACAGTGGTGAACAGACGGTGAACAGTCAGACCTACAACTGTTCACCCTTTAACTTACTGTATTACTTATCTTTTTATTTAAGGTGAACAGTGGTGAATAGTTATAAGTAAAAAAACAAACGGTGAGTAAGGTTTTCCTGCGACCTTTCTCTGGCCAGCCTGATTCTAAGGTCTGTTTGTGCCAGCACTCTGACAACGGCAATGAATCGTGTTGTTGTGCAGGAGGCGTCAGAATCATTTCAGGTTGAACACACGGAGAGCCTGAACATGAAACCCGAACTCATTATCAAAGCCATGCAGACCGTTATCAGTAAACAGGATGAAGGCGCGGAACAACGTATTGTCGGTGCGCTGGCCGCACTTAACGAAGCAAAAGACGCACACACGACCAGCATGGGTAAACTCAGCGACATTGAGGCTTCCATTCAGCGTTGTGAGCAGGAACGACAGACCGCGCTCAGTGAAAGTGCACAGGCCGAACAGGACTGGCGCAGCCGCTTTCGAACTCTGCGCGGCAACCTCACTCCTGAACTGAAAGCTGAACACAGTAAACGTATCGCCAGCCGCGAACTGGCTGATGAGTTCATCGGTCTGATTACCGAGCTGGAGAAAGACAAAAGTCTCGCCATGCTTGGCACATGCTCCTCCGGTACGGCTTATATCAGCGCCCATGAAAAAGCGTTCACTACCTACGCCAACAGCGAGTGGAAGAAGGCGCTGACCGGTATCAGCCCCGCACTGTTACGTGCCTTTCTGTTGCGTATACGGTCGCTGGAAATGAGCGGAGAAACCTCGCCGCGTGCGACCGTGACCCGCGAGCTGGGTGATGCCCTGAATCTGCAGTCAGCCCTGTATCATTTTGATATGGAGCAGGAGCCGGTTCTGTCCGTAACGGGCATGAATCGCCCGATCATAACCGGGGTTGATATGGCGCTGTTAAGAAGCCCGGCCAGACGGATGAAGCTTGCCGCTGAACTGGCCGCAAAAGACCACGAACAGGCAGAGGGCTGAATTATGTTTCACTGTCCGTTCTGCAAAAAGACCGCGCACGTCCGTACCAGCCGTTATCTGTCGGAAAACGTCAAACAGCGTTATCACCAGTGTACCAATATCGAATGCTCGGCCACTTTCCGCACCATCGAGTCGGTTGACGGTGTGATACGTGCCGCACCGGAGAAACCCGACCCCGCGCCGGTGGCGCCACCACCGCCGCGTAAAGTACAGGGCTGCTACAGTTCGCCGTTCCGGCATTAATCAGGAGAGAGACACGTGACCACTGTGACAATACAGCAGGCCTTTGAGGCCTGTCAGACGAACAAAAATAGCTGGCTGAAACGTAAAGCCGAACTGGCAGACCTTGAACGGGAATACCGTGAACAGCTCCTTGCCGGTGACGAACAAATCCCGCGCAGAATGCAGGATTTGCGCGACAATATCGATGTGAAAAAATGGGAAATTAATCAGGCCGCCGGTCGCTATATCCGCTCACATGAGGAGGTGCAGCACATCAGCATCCGCAACCGGCTCCATGACTTTATGCGGCAGCACGGCGCGGAGCTGGCCGCCACGCTGGCACCTGAGCTGATGGGGTATAACGAACAGCTTCCCGCAGTAAAACAGAGCGCCATGCAGCACTCGGTTGATTATCTGCGTGAAGCCCTGTCGGTGTGGCTGGCCGCAGATGAAAAAATTAATTATTCCGCGCAGGACAGCGATATTTTAACGGCCATCGGATTCAGGCCTGATGCGGCTTCGCGGGATGATAATCGCGAGAAATTCACCCCGGCACAGAACCTGATTTACACCCGTCGACGTGCAGAACTGGCCGCACGGTAGCACGCAAAAAAATCCGCGAAAATTCCGCTATTTTTCCCGAAAAAAGCCATGCATCCATAAGGTGCATGGTTTTGCATGCAAATCCCCGTATTTTATTTTCCCCACCGCGCCAGTACCGGCGCGGCCTGAGCCGGTTCATGCACCTGCATTAAAAGCGACCTCTTAAGCGGGCAGGCGTGGCGGGGAGAGCATTGCGCGCGTATATAATAAAATGGTTTAATCATAATATTTTTAGGGGACTATAACCCTTGTATGAACTAAAAATAACTGTAATCAACTTAAAGGATGAATGATGAAGGACAAAGTAAATTACTATACTGATGGTTTTTCTGGTTTATTGAAGGGGGCTGTAGAATTAGATAATCAGCATCATGTTGCAGAAATGACAATTGCTGGAAATAAAATCACACTAAGGATCTTGGATTTTAACTGTGAAGTTAAAAGAAATTACATGGATATGTTGGCTCTTAAAAAGGTAATTTTCTCAAGTGATTTAGATTACTTTTTGTTATTCGGACTTGAATTGAACGGAAGTATGCACATGAGGTTAGGCGGTAATGGCCGATTTAATGATTATTCATATTCAGTACAAGGCTTTCTAAAGTCTAAGAGTCATTTAAATGAAAACATTTCCTTTTCAAGAATTAGTGTTTTTGGCGAGGGACTGAAAAAGTGGTCAGGTTGTACTAGGAGGTTAGAACGTATTATTGGTGCTGGGTTGATGAATCAATTGCCTGACGATGATGATTGTACTGAGTTTGAAAAGAACATTAAGGGATTAGGCCGTATTGGACTTTACTATTCATTTAAATTAGGTGGTTTGAGTGGGTTACACACAGTCGGTTTGTCCGTAAAACCAAACTTCTCCATCACTTTTGAAAATGGTATTGATTTAGATGATTTAATTAAGCATTACGTAGATTTGTATATGATATTACGTTTTTTAATTGGTGGTTCAATAGATATTGATGAAGTAAAAGTATACAGCAGTTCACATTTGTTTCGTGATGGCGCAGATTTTTATTTTGCGGAGAAAAAGAATTCTGGAAACAGATCTGAAATGGGATTTTTTATCCCGTACTCAACACCATTTCATGATGACTCAGAAAACGAATTTCCTACATTGATATGGGATAGTTACTTTAATTGCAATAATGATAATACACGTGAGATGATAAAAAAATATGTCAGCTATACAATGGTGAATAATAGTGAGGAAAAATTTCTAGGTTTTTATCGGGTTCTTGAGCAAATGACATTGGAAAAATCGTCGTATGTTGATGAAAAAAAATTGGAAGATTTTCTTAGAGAGAATAAAAGTAATTTTAAAAAAAGTTTTCCAGATGCCTCTATCAGTGATTTTTTTAGGGCGATAAAGAGAGCTAATAAAGCTAAAAATAATACGGAAAGTTGTATCCATCACTTTATCAGCGGATTTTCAGAGTCGATCATTATGCAACTTGGTTTGAAAAAAATACCTATTAATGAAATATGTACTTCAAGAAATAGAATAATACATCAACCTTTATTTCAAGAGTCAGATGAGAGAGTGTTCAGGTTTATGAAAATAACAGAAGGATTGGTTGTTTTGGCAATTTTAAAAAACTTGTGTATATCAATTGAAAAAATAGAGAGAATAGCGTTATATAATGGATTGCAACATGCATTTAGTTAAAAGAAAAATATATTAAATGGTAATGTAAAAAGGATGTTTTAAAATGAAAGTAATGAATTTTAATGATTTCATTGAAGTGGCTAATAATACCGAAGATCAGCTTTCTCTGGTAATAAAATGCCATTTTGAATTGGATTCAATTCTTGATAAGTTGTTAACTCTATCAATGTATGATGCTTCTTCTCTTGAGGTTAGGAGGATTAGTTTCATTCTTAAAGTGGATATGCTCATTGGGTTGGGAATTTTATCTAAGAATGTTAGGCCTCTATTTAATAATATCAATTCAATTAGAAATATTTATGCACATAATCCGTATAGTATTTTCGATAAGGAAATGGCCAATAAAACAAAAACTATAATAATGCAAGTGGAGGATTTTAAGACGTTTGTTAGGGATGATGATGTGGAAAAACACATTCTTGTATTAGCTTTCACAATTGCATATGTATGTTTGGAAAAATCTTTGAAAGATCAATATAGAGCTATTCAAAGTAATGAGATTTTAAATGAGAAAATAAAGAAGGCGCTGAGTTGTAGTAGGATAGTGAATAATCATGAAAGCCGTCAATTGCATGATAAAAAAGTAAATGATGAATTAAAAAAGAAATATCCAGATCTGTTCGATGAATAAAAAGCGGCCTATGTTAGGCCACTTTTTATTATCTTGAAATGATTTTGCAATCCACTCCATCAAAGTTGATGGTTCTTTTGCATTCGATATTAAAAAATTGGTGCTCAACTTTTTTGGCTAAAGTTTCAGGAGTGTCCACGAATAATAATATAATTGAAGAAGCTATTAGTAGGAAGAATACACCTAAATAAAATGTTTTTGCCTTATGATTGCTATGCAGTTTAAATTTGGCAATTTCTTTTTTACGAAAGCTAAACTTTATTTCTTTAGGGCTTTCACGTCCTATAGTGTGCGTCAAATCAATGACATTACCCAATTCTTTATCTAAATGAGACTCAATTTCCATGCCTTTCTTAACTGCCCCGATTAGCAAGGGATGATACCAATATACATCGACAAAGAAAAATAATAGCCATATTATTGCTCCACCAAATGATAGAATGGTAGCAATAGACGTCGAGTGCCCCATAACTACAAGTGCAAAGCCTGATTTGAAACTAACGGCGATAGCACCAATGAAAGCCGAGAGGATTAAAATAGCGAAATTGCGTATCTTCATCGCTAAATCATTAAAATGTTGCTGCGTGTTTATCACTTGCTTCCAAACATCAACTTTTATTTTTAGTATTTCAATGTCGACATTATCAGATTTTTTAACGTTATCCTGTGAGTTCATTTTGAAAACCTCTGAAATTGAAATAACTGTAGAATTTCATCAAATCGGTTGATTATGAATTTTGCATGAATATCTTTATTCTCTTCTTTTATTTTTCTTTCACGTTCGACATCAGAATCTGTCCAGTGAGTGACATCCCTCAATAGGTCATAATCATCGGTGTTTGTAGAAAAATGACTTGTACCATACTTTGCAAATACCGCATCAACATTAGCTTCAAGTGCCATAGCAATATCTTTCATTTCACTATCCCCAACGTAAATACACTTTTCTGGCGTTGCTTCCACAGAGTGTATAATGTCTTTAAGGATTTTTGGATTAGGCTTTATTTCCCCCTGTGGAGTATGCATGTTAACGGTTTTTGTTAATTGATAATTTGACTGAGGAATAACTCCAAAAGGAATTGTATGATCTTCAGGAGAAAATAGAATATCAATTATTCCATCGAGACCTAATTTGGAAACTCTATAATTTGAATAAAATTCTTTTGATTCTGTATAGCCAATAATTAGTACACCCATGTTTTTGAGTGTGTTAAGGGTGTCATAAACACCATCGTAAAGTTTTAAGTGCTTTTTTCGCTCACTTCTGTATGCATGAATTGCTGGATCAAATATTTTATTTATGGTCTCTCTGTTTCCATATTTAGCTCTAATGCTAGGTATTTCTTCAATTACAAAAGCATATTCAGCAGTGCCATGTTTTTGATGTATTTTCTTGATTTGTGGTTTGAGCTCTTCTATAGATATGCCACTGATTGAAGATATTTCATTAAGCATTGCGCTGAAACTTTTATGCCAAATTGAAAACCAGTCAAATAGTGTATTATCTAAATCCGTTATAAGAACGCTTTTCATACTGCCCCCGAGCTGTTTTTCAACTTATTAAAATAACTATCCATACATGTTAATCCCCACCAATTCATGATTTCAACTCTTTGCTCTAAATAAATAGATCTATTATATGCCCTTCTCACCTCATTACGATCGCAATGCGCTAAAGCAGCCTCTATTACATCCGGATTAAATCCGGCTTCGTTTAATGCTGTACTAGCAATTGAACGAAGTCCGTGAGCTACTAGTTTTCCTCCGAATCCAATCCGCTTTAAAGCAGCATTAGCAGTCTGACTATTCATCGATTGTTTTGGGTCGTTTCTACTGGGGAAAACATGTTCGCGATGAGCACTAATTGGCTTCATCACTTCCAAAATATCTAAAGCCTGAGGTGACAAAGGGACAATGTGTTCACGCTTAGCCTTCATTCGTTCGGCGGGAATCGTCCAGAGTTTGGCATCGAGATCGATCTCGACCCACCGAACACCAGAAGCCTCAGAAGGGCGCACTAGGGTCAGAAGCTGCCACTCAATAAGACAACGAGTCGGAACAGACAGATTTGACATGACCAGAGAGCGCATCAACTTTGGCAATTCTTCTGGCCGCAGTGTCGGCATATTTTGTTTTTTAGGTTTCTCAAATGCCATCCCAACCCCTGATGCTGGGTTTGCGTCAATCAGGCCAGTGTTAACAGCATAAATCATGATTTCATTAATACGCTGTACTAGGCGGCGAACTGTCTCAAGAGCTCCGCGCGCTTTGATTGGCTCTAATGCTTCAACAATCGTTCTGGCCTTTATCTCCTGAACGGGTATTGCACCGATTGCCGGGAACACGTCCTTATCTAAAGAGCGCCATATATCTTTCGCATAATCCTCTGTGACGCTTTTGCTCTTCATTTTGAACCAGTTGGCAGCCACAGTTGAGAAAATGCTATCCAGCTCAATCTGACGTTGCTCTGATGCTTGCTCTTGCTGCTGTTGTGGATCCATCCCTTGAGCTAGCGCAGCTAAATGTTGGTCGCGTATCTGGCGAGCGGCTGCGAGCGTAAGGGCAGGGTATGAACCGAGACTCAGATTAGTGCGGCTATTACTTACAGGACGTTGGTATCGGAAGCGCCAGAGTTTTTTACCAGATGCTTTGACAAGTAAGAACAGGCCGTCACCATCGTGCAGGGTATAGTCCTTTTCACGGGGCTTAGCTTTAAGGATCTCGTTATTAGTGAGGGGGCGTGTGATACGCGCCATGCCTAGATTCCTTCCATAATTGGTACACGTTTAATGGACCACAGTATAGCGTGTACCTAAACGTGTACCAATTTTCTCTGGATTTAACCGGATGTTCTCGGACAACGACAGACACAAAAAAGCCCGCAGGGCTTATGCCGTGCGGGCTTTCTGTACTTTACCGGACGTATCCGGATCATGATTTGGTGGAGCTGGCGGGAGTTGAACCCGCGTCCGAAATTCCTACATCCTCGGTACTACATGCTTAGTCAGTCTTTACATTCGCCTGGCACCTGCGGACAGACACGCCACTACCAGACTAGCCTGATTAGTTTTAACGCTTCAACCCCAGGCAGGGCCTCCACGCGATCTCTTTTGGGTTTGACCTCTCTTTGATCCCCGTCTTAAGAGCGGAAGCTAGGGAGAGAGGGCTCAGAGCAGGTTATTAAGCTGCTAAAGCGTAGTTTTCGTCGTTTGCGACTATTTTTTTGCGGCTTTTTACGAGGCCAACCGCCCCTCGGCATGCACCTTGGGTTTCGCGAATCCCGTCGAATCCAGAATCAGCCCCAATGTGTTAGAGCAAGTATAACAGACTTGTGACACGCGTGACCAGCCCCCGCAACCCCTAATCCTCAAGGATTTACCGTTCGCGCAGCGCTTCTTTTGCGCGATTAAACGGTTTGATTAAATAGTCGACGATGGTTTTTTCACCTGTTTTTATATCCACTGTGGCAATCATGCCTGGTACGATGGAGAAATGGCGTCCCAGTTTGTTCTGCAAGAAGTCCTGATGGGTGCGGATAAACACGCGGTAGTAGAAGATTTCCGGTTTCACTTTGTCCTGAATGGTGTCCGGAGAGATGGTTTCGACTACGCCTTCCAGACCGCCGTAAATGGCGTAGTCATAGGCGGTTATCTTCACCAGTGCCCGCTGACCGGGGTGGATGAACGCGATATCGCGCGGCGACAGGCGGGTTTCTATCAGCAGATGGTCGTCAAGCGGCACAATCTCCATCATCTCGCCATTAGGCGGGATTACGCCGCCAATGGTGGTGACCTGGATGTTTTTCACGATACCGCGCATCGGCGCGCGAACGGTCAGACGGGTGACGGAATCCTCGCGTCCTTTCAAAATAGCCGCCAGCATGTCCACTTCGGCGTTAGCTTTTGACAGCGCTTCCCGCGCCTGCACGAAATATTGCGAGCGCAGGTCGGTGATTTTTAATCCCAGATCGCTTTTTTGTCGTTGCAGGCGCAGCACTTCTACGTGGCTGGCCGCGCCGCTTTTCTCCAGCCGTTGGGTGATGGCCAGCTCTTTATTGACCAAGACCAGCGCATCCTGCAGTTCCGCCATTGAATCCGCAAGCTGCGCGCGGCGGCTTTTATACAGGCGAGTTTCGGAGGCGATGAGATCCGGCCAGGCGCGCAGTGAATCGGGAAAGACCAGCGGCAGATCGTTAACTTCGGCATTAAGCCTTGCGCTGGAAGCCAGTGAGGCGCGATAACGGGCGGCGCTCTCCCCAACGTTGGACTCAGAGCGGGTGGGGTCGAGGCGCGCCACAATTTGATTGGCCTGCACTTTATCGCCCTCGCGAACCGTAAGCTCGGCGAGAATGCCGCCATCCAGCGACTGCAAGATCTGCTCTCGCGAGCTGGGTATTACTTTCCCGCTGCCGGTTGAGACTTCATCCAGCTTGCCGAAATATGCCCAGATACCCAGGACGGCAAACAGCAGCGTGCTGAGCAGAATAATGCGGCTGGCCCCGGAAAAACGGTGCTCGCGACGGATATCAAGGTCATCCATGGCGGCGTCATGCGGATTGGTTTTCATTTTTCCACTCCCGACCGTGAGTTGGGGCGGGTGCCCGGCTCGCATTCAACGCCTGCGCTTTCGGGGCATCCATGACCAGTTGGCCTTCTTTTAACACCACCACGCGCTCGACCAGTTCCAGGACCGGTACGCGATGGGTGGCGACAATCAGTGTGCGGTTGCCCAGCCACTGGTTCAGTCGCTGAATAAACTCCCGCTCGGTATGTTCATCCAGCGAGGCGCTGGGTTCATCGAGCAGCACGACATTGGGCGATCGCAGCAGCATTCTTGCCAGCAGGATCGACTGCCGTTGTCCACCGGACAAACCGTTGCCGCCCTCCATAATGGGATGTGCCAGCCCTTTGGCGAGTTGTTTAACGAAAGCCGCCGCGCCGCTGACCTCCAGTGCTTCGAAGATCTGCGCGTCGCTGGCGTGCGGTGCGCCGAGGGTCAGATTCTCGCGCAGGGTGCCGAAAAACAGCCGTGCGTTCTGGCTAAGAAAGCCGATGTTGCGGCGTAAATCAGCCATATCGATCTGCGCCAGACTGAGGTTGTCGAGTCGGACATCGCCCTGGATAATCTCCACTCCGCCCGCCATGGCCTGTAGCAGGGTTGATTTTCCGGCACCGTTACGCCCGAGGATCGCCACCCGTTCGCCGGGCATGACCTCCAGACGCGAGATGCGCAGTGGAACGCGCTGATCGTCGCTGTGGTAGCGAAAGTGCGCGTTTTCAAACAGATAATGACCGTGAAAAATCTCCTGATGCACCCGGTCTTCATCGTACTGCGTTTCGGTGGGAAGCTGCATGATGCTGTCTAACCCCATCTTCGCGGCCTTGACCTGTTGCCAGCGCGCCAGCACGCCGCACAGATTAGCCATCGGGGCAATCATTCTGGAACCGAGCATCGAAGCGGCCACCACAGCCCCGGTGGTCATGGTGCCTTCAATGACCATCGGCGCGCCGAACATAATGATGGCGGCGTAGACCAGGCTTTGTACCGACATACCCCAACCAATCAGCCCCTGAGTCAGCCTGCGCGTGCGCAGCCCGGACTCTCCGGTAATGCGGATGTAGCTGTTCCACTGCTGTAAAAAGCGGTTTTCCGCCTGCATCAGCTTGATGTCTTCTAGCCCCTGAACGCTTTCGACCAACACTGCGTTGCGCAGGGTGGATTCATGGGCAGCCTGGTTGGCGAGCACCGCCAGCTTCTTCTGTAATAGCAAACCGGGCAGGATCATCAGCAGGGCTGCGACGGGAGCTATCCATGCCAGCGGCGGGGCGATAAAGGCCAGCACCACGATAAACAAAAAGAAAAACGGCAGATCGACAATGGTCGACATGGTCGAAGAGGTGATCATCTCGCGAACCTGTTCCAGCTCGCGCAGTTGAGAAATGAAGCTCCCCGTCGAACGGGGAACGGCGCTGTTGCGCAGCCTCAGCGCGTGGCTGAACACGCGATCGGAAATGCGCATATCGGCGCGTTTGCCGAGCAGGTCCATTATGTGGGTACGCGCTTCGCGCAGCAAAAAGCCAAACAGCACCGCGACCAGAACGCCGGTGGAGAGAACATACAGCGTTGGATAAGACTGGGCAGGGATCACCCGGTCATAGACCTGCATGGAGAAGATAATCCCGGCGAGCGACAGAACGTTAATCAAAAAGGCGGCAATCATGACCGGCAGGTAAGGGCGGATGTCCTTTAACACCAGTTCGCGCATCCAGTCGGGCTTGAAGCGCGAAATATAGCGGTCGACCCGACTGTCCTTCAGCGCCGACAGCGGGCGCAGCGCGGTAATGCTCACGATCTCCGGCAGAAGTTCTGCAATCGTTAACCGGTTACGCTGGCCTTCTTCGGCGATGATAAAAACATCTAACGTATCTTCACCGTTGAAATGCTCTATCACCATCAGTTGGCCGTCGCGTAGCTCCGCGACTACCGGTAGACGCCACTGACCGAACGCCTGCGTGGCGGTATCCAGCGCATGAAATGATAGTCCCGCCTGACGCGCCAGTTGCGACAGGGCCGTGGCCCGGCTTTTTCCCGCAAACCATGGGGCGTTGGCCTGGATTGCGCCGGGCGAACAGGTGACGCGATAGTGATTGGCAATATGCGTCATCGCCTGCGCCCACTGGCTCAGGGCGTGTTCGCCAATCGCATCTTCCGCATGTGAATCGAGGTCGCTCATAGCTTGATCTCCACCGATTGAATACTGCGGTTATTTAAGGCGAACGCCTGGCGAAGAGAGCCCGTGTTATAGAGGCAGTTCAACTGGAGCTGGCGCAACTGGTTTTGGGTCTGGAGTTCAGCAAAACGGGCCTGATATACCTCCTGCTCGGCGTTAAGCACGTCGAGCAGCGGGCGCGAGCCAAGGTCCAGATACTGCTGCTGATAAAGCTCACGCGTTTGTTCACTCAGCCGCTGCTGGCGACGCAGAATCTGCAGAGCGGTGGCGAGGCTCAACGCCTGGCTGCGGGACTCCAGTAATTTCTGCCGTACTTCGAGTCGGGTGCGCTGGATGGAGTACTGTGCAGACTCTACCGCGTGACTGGCGGCGTTGCGCCTGGCGGTGAGTCCGCCCCCCTGATACAGCGGCATCTCGACCTTTACCCACGTGGAGTACTGGGTTTTGTCGAGCACCTCATGGCTGGGGTATTTGTCGTTGAGATAGTGCTGAACCGACGGTTCCAGAGAGATAGTGGGCGTCATCTGCGCGTTGGCGTAATCGAGGTTTGCCTGCGCCACATTTGCCTGCGCCCAGGCCGCCAGCACCGCAGGAACCAGTTTATCTTCCGGTTTGACCACATCGCAGCTGCTGTCCAGTTTGACCGGAAATTCGTTGCTGATGCCGTTAAGCGAGTTCCAGCCGAGGTAACTCATCAGAGTGGCCTTGCTGCTGTCGAGATTGGCCTGATACTGCGCCAACTGAGAACGCGCGGACTCGATGCGCGCATCGGTTTGCACCACGTCGGACAGCGAGGTTGCCCCTTCATCATTGCGTTGACGGGTCAGTCGACCAATGCCGTTTAAGGCAGTGAGCTGCTCTTCGGCGGCATCCACCATTTGCTGCCACGTCTGCACCTGGACTATCGCATTGGCGGTTGCGTGGGCGATGGTATCAATACTGAGTAATACATTCGCCTGCTGTTGCGCAGCTCCGGCGGTTTCGGCGCGAACCTGGCTTGCCACTTTGCCGAAGTCGTACAGCATTTGTGACACCGAAATAACCAGCGCCGGGCTAAAGCCGTGGTCGGTGTAGGTATTGCTGTAACCGTTGTTCATTCCGGCAGAAACCTGCGGGTAATATTTCGATTTCGCCACGTCGATCTGCTCGTTTTGCGAAAGCAGTTTGCCGATCGATTCACGAATAGAAGGATGCCAGCTGACGGCACGACTTACCGCGTCGTTGAGCGTCAGGCTGCCGGGGGCAGCAGCGCTCAGCGGCAGATCGGCAACCGCGCCGTCCAGCGAGGGAAGCATCTGGCTGGTAGCCAGTCCTTCCGGCGTAATAATTTGCAGTTCATCTTCGGCATTCACCCGCAGGGTACAGAGCGTTAATGCCAGCAGCAGGGCAACAGGCGCGACATTTCTCATAGTTTATCCCTTACAAAATACGGCAGCGACGACTGTTATTGCCCCGGACGTCATGGCATCCGGGGCTGTAGTTATGGCGCTTTAACGCATTGCGTTAACGTCAGGGTACAATGTGATTTTGTTGCACCAGCTCATCGAGCGTGGTGTGTACGTTCTCCAGCGTTATGAGATTGGTTGAGTGATAAGTGTTGCCCGTACCGTCGCGGTCGATAGCAATCACCGTGTTGTTACCGCTGGTGGTCACGGTGAGGTAGTTGCCGAGCGTAGCGTTCTGCCCGTTCCAGCCCACCAGCAGGTCGCCGATATCGATTTTGTCGCCCTGGGCCAGCGAGAAGTTGGTCCAGGTGTCCGCTGTTCCGTTACCGCCGGTAGCGTCGTTGGCATTGAGCAGGTGATAAATCAGCGTATCGCCGTAGGCGCTGCCAGTCAGGCGATCGGCATCGACGGTACTCACCACTTGCGGATTCATATTGATGGTCAGCGTAGCGGTATCGGTATGGCCATTCTGGTCGTTAAGGGTGTAGGTAAATGTCTCTTTGGTGACGATGGTGGAGAGCGAGACATCGCTGTTGAGGGCATAGGTGTAATGACCATCAATGCCAATGGTCAGTTTGCCGTACAACCCGTTAATGATGGCGCTGGTCGTGCTGCTCAGCGGATCCAGCGTGGCGGCGCTGCCGCCCGTGCCATTCACCGTTAGCAAGGTATGCACGCTGGCAATATGGTCTCCGTCATAAATATTGCCGGTGACGCTGTTCGCTGTTGAAGTCTCGAAGTTTTGCAGATCGATTATCGTGCCTTTCACGCTGGGGGTGATGGTGATATTCCCCAGCCCCAGAGCCCCGACGCTGCCGGTATAGTCGAGGCGATAGTTGCCGGGGTGCAGTACTACCCCGCTGAGGGCAATATCGATATTGCCGCCAATCAGCAATCCGCCATTGAATGAGTTACCGGCAATCTTGACGTTGTTGCTGTCATACAGCGCCCAGGTGACGGTCAGTCCGCCCAGCGTCAGACCTGAAGCGACGTTAAAATGCAGTATGGCGTTTTGCACCGCCGTTCCCGTCGCGACTTCAATGACGCCAGTACCATTTTGTGAGGTGGGTGAAAGGAGTTGGGCGCTCCAGCTGGCGTTACCAACGCTGTTGTCGGTAAACGACCTGGATGTATCAGCCTGGGTGGTGACCGCCATCTGGCTGCTGATGTCGTTTACGGCATCCAGCGCCTGTGGGGTTGCCGTAATGTTCAGCGATGCGCTGCCGGTATCGCCATTTGGCGCTCTGACCTTATACACGAAGCTGTCCGGCGTGTTGATACCGTCTGCGCCCAGTCCGCTTCTCAGCGTGTAGGTGTAGTTCCCTCTCGCATCGATAGTCAGCGTGCCGTACTGCCCGTTAATGCTGGTAGTGCCGGTGCCGCTAACGGCGACACCATTCACTTCGGTAATAACGGTATTGGCCGGAGCCGAATCGTTGACCAGCAGGTTTCCATTGGTTGTCGCTGTCAGACTGTCGACGGCGTAGGTGTGATCCGCCTTAATATCCAGGGTGTAACCGGTCAGCAGCGTCAGACCGCCGGAGGCGTTAAGCAGGAACAGATAGTCACCGCCCGGCAGGGTGATGGTGTAGTCCGTTGAGCTACCACCTAACAGCGCCGTGACCCAGTTAGGTTTCACGCGGAACTGTTCATACTGCTGAATAGACTCGTTGAAGCGATAAACATAGAGATCAAAACCGCCCACCGTGACGCCGAGCACGCTGGCCTTGACGGTTAGCGTGCGGGTTGCGCCGTCATCTACGTTAAATTTGATCGGATTGGTTAAACCGTTAACCAGGCTGACATCCAGCACATTACCCAGTCCGACGTTGGCGAGCGTGAACCCGGTTTGCTGTGATGTGCCATGATCAACTGCGTTGACCTGCGTCCCGTAAGTCAGCGCAGCTACATCGTCTGCCGCGGTTACCGTACTGGTGGTTGGAGCCTGGCCGAGCGTTACCACCAGTTTTGCCGAGGAGTGATCGCTGCCATGCGTCAGCGTGTAGGTGAAACTTTCAGAACGACCATACACCGAGATTGACGTATTGGTCAGGGTATAGGTGTAGCTACCGTTCTGATTGATATGCAGAATACCGTATTTCCCTTGCACATCAATGCCGCCTGCCGGGATGTTCACAACGTTGCCGTTACCGTCGGTGATGGCGGTGACCAGCGTGCCGGAAGGCGCGTTATCCTGCCCGTTGGCGGGATCGGTATCGGTGATGATATTCCCGGATTCCGTGGTACCACCGATGATGGTCCCTGCGCTGGCTTTTACCACTGAGACATCAAGGCTGGTGTATGCCCCGGTCGCCAGCAGGTTGGTGTTGTAGCTGACCACGCGGTAATCACCGCCAGTCAGCCCGCTGTAATTGAGCGTTACGCCCGAGGCGCCCAGGGTGAGCAGGCTGGCGAAGTCTGGTTTCCCGGTATCCACCACTGTCACCCAGGCATTCAGCCCAGTGTCAAAGCGCTGGATAACGACTTCAAGCGTGTTCAGCAGTGACAGCACCACGCCGGTCGCAGCGGCATTGATTGTAATGGATCCACTGCCGCCAGAAGCGATGCTGAAATTCACGCTTGCCGTATCGTTCCCCAGTACGTTGGCGACATTCCCCAGCGCATTGACCAACAGGAAGCCATAATCGCTTTGATGCTCGGTGCTGACGGTCACATCGGTTTGTAGCGGCAGGCTGGTGACATTGTCTTCCGCCAGCAGCGGCAATACCGGTGCGAGAGCGCTTGTCGGCGATGAGGTATTTCCCGCCGCATCGGTCGCCGTGGCGGACAGCGACTGTCCTTCAATCTGGCGAACCGGCAGGTTTACGCTGTAGACACCGCTGCTGTTGGCGATTGCCGTCACGCTGGTGCCGCCGGGCAGAGAAATGGTGACCGTGCTTCCCGCTTCGGCGACGCCGCTGACGGTACCGCCATCGGCGCTGATCAGTATTGTTGGCGCGAGCGGTGGCGTGGTGTCCACAATCACGCTGAACGAACCGGACAACCCACTTGCACCGTTGGCGTTGGTTGCAGTGGCGGTAAACGCGTGGTTACCTTCACTGAGCGCGCCGGATGGGGTAAAGCTCCACAGCCCGTTACCGTCTGCGGTTGTGGTGCCCATTAGTACGCCGTTGTTGAACAGGCTGACGATGGCGTTAGCCTGCGCTGTTCCGCTAAGGGTTGGCAGGGTGTCATTGGTGGTTTTGCCCGCCGCGACCGGCCCCGTGATCGTGCCGACGTCATCGAACACGCTGGCAATAACAGGCGCAGGCGGTACGCCGGTAAACGGTGCCAGCACGTTACCCGCCGTGCCGATGTTGCCTGCGGCATCTTGTGCGCTAACCAGCAGCGTTTGCCCACTGATTTGCGGTGGGTTCAGCGTGAAGGTGAAATTACCGGAGGCATTGGCGGTTGCCGTGCCGAGCACCGTTCCGCCGCTGGAGGTAATAATGACCGTGCTGTTTGGCTCGGCAACGCCGGTGAGCGCGGTGCCGTTGGCGTTTACCGCCAGCCCGGTTGGGATCCCCGGGGCAACGGTATCGACCACGATCGCGGCCGCAGACGACATGCCACTGGTATTACCCGCACTGTCCGTTGCGGTGATGGTAAAGGAATGGGTGCCTTGCGCCAGCGCGGTAGCCGGGGTGTAGTTCCAGTTGCCGCTACCATCCGCCGTCACGCTGGTGACAAAACTGCCGTTATCATAAATATCAACCCGCGCGTTGGCTTCCGTGATGCCGTTTAACGTTGGGCGCGCGTCGTTAGCTGGCTGATTGCTGCCAATCGGCCCGGTATTTGGCCCAATATCATCAATAATGCTGCTGATCGAAGGCTGCGTCGGCGCCGTGGTGTCGACCACCACGCTAAAGCCTGGCGTCGCGCCGCTGGTGTTGCCCGCCGCATCGGTGGCGGTGACGGTGAAGGTGTGCGATCCATTCGCCAGCGGTGTGGTTGGGGTAAACGACCAACTGTTATTGCTTTGCACCACAGCGGTACCCAGCAGGGTGCTTCCGTCGTAGATGCTGACGGTGCTGCCTGCCTCGGCGGTGCCGTTCAGCGTCGGGCGCGCATCGTTGGTCAACTGTCCGTTGCTGAGCGCCGCATTGAACACGCCGCCTGCGATATCATCCACTACAGAGACCAGCAGTGGGACGGATGGCGCAATGGTGTCGACATTAATAGTAAACCCGCCTGAGACAGGACTCACGTTCCCGGCAGCGTCGGTGGCGATGGCGGTAAACACATGCTGGCCGTTGCCAAGTGTGGTGGTCAGATATTCCCAGGTGCCGTCTATCGTCGCAGTCACCGTTGCCAGCAGCGTGCCATTATCGTAGATGGCTACCCGGGCACCGGCTTCCGCTGAGCCGTTGAGTACGGGGCGGGTGTCGTTGGTAAAGGCTCCGTTCGACAGCGTTCCGGTTCCCGGCAACACGTCATCAAAAGCCTGGATAATCGTTGGCGCAAGCGGGGCGACGGTATCCACAACGATGTTAAATCCTGCAGACGTTGGGCTGATATTTCCGGCCGCGTCGGTGGCTGTTACCGTCAGCGCGTGGTTACCGTTGCCAAGCTGGGTTCCAGGTGTGAAGCTCCAGGCGCCCGTACCATCCGCGGAAGTAAAGCCGATTAACGATCCGTTATCGTAAATTCTCACCGTGGAATTGGCTTCCGCCGTACCGCTAAGTGTCGGAAGTGGATCGTTCGTGGCCTGACCGTTGTTCAGATTACCGATCAGCGGGCCGACATCATCTGCAACCTGAGTAATCACCGGTGCTGTCGGTGCCAAAGTATCGACGGTGTAGGTAAAGCCGCCAGAAGGCAGACTGGTATTGCCAGCGCTATCTGTAGCCGTGACGGTCAGAGTATGCAGGCCGTTACCTAATGCCGCGGAGGGCGTAAAACTCCAGGTTCCGCCTGCGCCGACGATGGTGGTGCCAATGGGTTGACCATCGCTCAGCACGGTAATGGTCGCGCCAATTTCACCGGTACCGCTGAGCGCCGGGCGACTTTCGTTGCTGATTTGCCCGTTGGAGATAGGCCCGGTTGTCGGCGCGGTATTGTCCTGAACGGTCAGAATTACCGGTGCTGATGGGGCAATTGAATCGACCAGAACGCTGAACGAGGCGGAGGCTCCACTGGTGTTGCCAGCCGCGTCCGTCGCCGTCACGGTAAAGATATTTTCGCCCTGAGCCAGCGCGCTGGTAGGGGTGAAGCTCCAGCTACCGGAGCCATCGGCATTTGCGGTGCCGATGATCGTACCATTACTGCGAATAGTGACAATGGCATTGGGTTCGGTAATGCCATTCAGCGTGGGTTGGGCATCATTGGTCAGTTGGCCGTTGGTCAGCAGAGTGCTTCCCGGTTGATCGTCGATAACTGACACAATCGTTGGCACTACTGGTGGGAGTGTGTCGACCAACAGCGAGAATGGCGCTGTTGCCGGGCTGACGTTACCAGCAGCGTCCGTGACCGTGGCGGTCAACGCGTGATTGCCCTCGCCGAGCGCCGGAGAAGGCGTAAAGCTCCAGATGCCGCTTCCGTCGCTGGTGGTTGTGCCAATCACCGTGCCGTTATCGCGGATGGTGACTACGCTATTGGCTTCGGTGGTACCTGCCAGGGTTGGCGTATTATCGTTGGTTGCCTGCCCGGAAATGAGCGTGGACGTTACACCTACATCATCGGTTACTGACACAATGATCGGCGCCGAAGGCAGGCCCGTATCAACCGTAATCGGGTATGGGGCAGATGCAACTCCCTGGTTTCCGGCGGCGTCGGTGGCGCGCGCGGTAAAGGTGTGAATACCGTCGCTCAGGGCATTCTGCGGGGTAAAGCTCCAGTTTCCGCTGCTGTTTACGGTCGTGGTTCCGATGGACTCGCCGCCGTCATAAACCGTAATGGTCGCCCCAATTTCGCCAGTACCACTCAACGTAGGACGCGTGTCGTTGGTGCTTTGTCCACTGCCGACATTGCCCGTCACCGGAGCCACGTCATCAGTAACGGCGGTGATGTCTGGCGCGAGCGGCGCGGTGGTATCGATGGTAATGGCATAGTTTGGCGACAGGCCGCTGGTGTCGAGTCCAACCGTTTGAGAGACCGCGTAGTTCCAGGTCGTGCCGTCCGCCAGCGCGCTGGGGATGGTGTAGCTCCAGGCACCGGTACTCGCGTCAGCCGGGACGGTGATCAGCAGAATTCCGTTTTGGTAGATATGTACATCAGCGCCGGCTGTTGCCACGCCTTGTAAGGTTGGCTGCGTGTCATTGGTCGTTTTTCCGTTACCAATTTCAGTTAAACCGGAAGGAACATCGTCGATGATTTGCAAAGTCGGTGGGTGTGGAAGGCCCGAGATAGAGGCGGTAAACGATGTTTCTCCGCTTTGGTTGCCCGCCTGATCCTGAGCGATCGCGTTCATTGTTTCACCCGCCGTCTGAGCCGGTGAAATCGTGACGGTGTAAGCGCCGGTAATGCTGTCAGCAACGGCCTGGCCGAGGACCGTGGTGCCATTTCTGATGATGACGGTGCTGCCCGGTTCGGCTGTCCCGTTCACCAGCGTACCGTTATTATCTATGATGGTTACGATGGGGGCAGGTGGCGCTTGCGTATCGGTTGTTATAATTACCGGGTTGCCCGCCGGGAGGCTATTACCTGCCGCATCCTGTGCGCCAAAGGTCAGCGTATGTTCCACATTGGCAGAAAGCGGAACGTCCACGCTCCATTTACCATCGGCTCCTACCGTGATGTTTAGCGGGATGAGATTGCCATTATCATAGATTAGGATCGTACTGCCCGGAGTTCCCGTTCCGCTGACGGTGGGGGAGAGATCGTCCGTCACGCTTCCATTGCCGAGTGTACCGGTAATCACGCCGACGTTATCTGCAATATCCGTCACCTGCGGGGCGGTAAGCGGTGTCGAATTCACCGTAAACGAAATGCTGTTTGAGGTGCCGCTGGGGTTGCCTGCAGCATCGGTGGCGACTGCCGTCAGCGTGTAGGTGCCGTTGGGCAGCGCCGTCGTCGGTGTGATGCTCCACAAACCATTTACTACGGTAGTAGTGCCTATGACGGTAGTGCCGTTATACAGCGTAATGATCGAGCCGCTCTCCCCGGTTCCGCGCACAGTTGGCGTACTGTCATCGGTTGTGCCGTTTGCTGGGATATCTCCCAGAACAGTGCCTGCGTTGTCATTTGCAGCAGAGATCGTAGGTGTTGCCGGAGGCGTAATATCAATGTTCAGGGTGACGGCAGTCGACGGCTGGCTGACGTTGCCTGCCGGATCGGTTGCGGTGATGGTGACCTGATAACTGTCCGGGTTAATAGCCGTGGTCGGCGTAAAGCTCCATGTGCCGTCCGCACCAACCTTGGTGGTGCCCAGCGGCGTAGCGTTGCCATCGAGATACACCGAAATAACATCACCTGCTGTACCGGTACCGCTAAAGGTTGGCGTGGTGTCATTAGTGTTGCCATTCGTCACGACACCCGTAACCGGAGCCACATCGTCGGTAATGATGGGCGCGCCAGGCTGTGCGGGAGGCGTATTGTCTACCGTCAGGGTAAAGCTTGCCGACGGGATCCCGGTGTTGCCCGCAACGTCAGTCGCTGTGGCGGTGAATTGATGCGGTCCTTCAGGAAGCGCATTTGGCGGCGTAAATGTCCATGTACCATTAGGCTGGACGATGGTGTTACCCAACGTTGTGCCGTTATCTGCAACGGTGATGGTAGCTCCCGGCTCGCCAGTCCCCGAAAGAACAGGGGTGGTACTTTTCGTACTGCCGCCGTTTGCCAGGGGGAGAGTGGCGCTGCCTATCAGTCCCTCCCCGGCGACGATAACCGGTGCGGCTGGCGGCGTGGTATCGATGGTTAACGTAAAGCTCCCGGCGTTGCTGGCGTTGCCTGCAACGTCCGTTCCGATAGCGGATAAATTGTGTAAGCCTTCGCTGAGCGGTTGGCTGAGTTGAATACTCCAGGTGCCTCCGGGTAAAACAGTCGTGCTTCCAATTGGCGTAGCCCCATCATAGATGGTGACCGTAGAACCGGCTGTTCCGGTACCTTTCAGCACTGGCAAGGTATCGTTTGAACGGCTTCCGGTAGGTAGATCGATAGGCGCATTCCCAACGTCGTCGGTCACAGCCAAAATGACAGGATCGCTTGGCGGTTGGGTATCTACGGTAACGCTGACCACTGTGGGTGAGGTGGTGACATTACCGGCGGCATCGGTTGCCGATACCGTAAACTGATGGGTGCGATCGCTGAGCGCCTGACTTCCCGGAACGGTATAGATCCAGGTACCCGAGTTGTCGACAAGAATTACCGTCAACAGCTGAATGCCATCGTACAGGCTCACCAGTGAACCTGGTTCACCAGTACCCGAGATGGTTGGCGTATTGTCGTTGGTGATCCAACCGTTGTTTGCCACACTACCCGTAATGCTGCCAACATCATCGTTAACCAACGTTATCACTGGAACTGTTGGGGCAATGGTATCGACAATAATTTTCCAGCTTGCCGCGCTGCTGGCGTTATTCGCGGCGTCTGTGGCGGTCACCGTGAAGATGTGAGCGCCCTCGCCCAGCGCCGAGGCTGGCGTATAGTCCCAGTTACCGTTGATATCAGCGGTAACGGTCGTCAGCAGGATGCCGTTATCGTAAATTTTGACCTGAGAACCTGCTTCGGCGGTGCCTTCCAGTTTAGGTTTGCTGTCGTTAGTGACGTCGCCGTTATCGAGAGGGCCCTGGTACATGGGCTGGTCATCCGTCACGGCGGTAATGATGGGTGTTCCGGGGGCTGTGATATCCGGCGCCAGCGCGGAAGTCGGCTGACTCTCGTTATTGCTGCTGTCCGTTGCGGTGACGTTTACCGTTTCGCCGTTCTTTTGCGATGGCGTAATCGACACGGCGAAGTTGCCGCCGCTGTCAGCCTGGCCTACGCCAATCTGATTACCGTTGCTGTCTTTGACGGTGACGGTGCTTCCCGCTTCAGCTTGTCCACTCACAGACCCGCCGTCACCGGCGACGATAACGCCAGTAGGCGCATCAGGTGCCGTGGTATCCGGTGCGGTAATCGCGCTGTTGCCGCTGGTATTGCCAGCCGCATCCGTCGCGTTGGCGACAAGATGTTCTCCGTTGGTCTGCGGCGGAAGCAGCGTGGCGGTGAAACTTCCGTTCGGGCCGGCGGTTGTCGTTCCAATAATTGTGCCATCTGGGCCCAGAATATGTACCGTGCTATTGGATTCTGCGGTGCCGGTAACCTGATCGCCAGTGGGATTTATCAGCAAGTTAGCCGGCGGCTGCGGGGCCGTGATGTCTGGCGCAAGTGCAGTTTCCGGTGGGCTTGGGTTTCCGGCTGGATCGGTGGCGATAGCGGTAATGGTTTCGCCATTGGTCTGTGGCGGGTTAATGGTAATGGTAAATGCGCCATCCGTTCCGGCGACGCCGCTGCCGATCTGAACATTATTGCCGTCGGTAATAACCACGGTATTGCCCGGCTCAGTTGTCCCGGTGACGACGCTACCATCAGCGGAAACGCTGACATCGTCCGGCGCTGGCGGTGGCAGAGTGTCAATGCTGATATTAAATGCCGCCGACATACCTCCTGTCCCTGACTGGTTTGTCGCCGTGGCGCTGAAGGCGTGTGGGCCGTCAGGCAAGAGCGTAGCGGAGGTCCAGGTCCAGTTGCCGCTGGTATCGGCAAGCACGCTTACAACAAACACCCCGTTGTTATAAATATTAACCGTGCTGTTGGCATCCGCAGTACCCGAGAGCGTAGGCGTTGGGTCGTTAGTGGCCTGATTATTGTTCAATGGTCCGGTTGAAGGGGCAACATCATCCATAATGCTGACGATAACGGGTACGCCCGGGTAGCCAGAGTTGGTGGCATTGAAGGACGTGTCTGGCCCGACGTTGCCTGCCCGGTCCTGAATCTTCGCGATCAGGGCTTCACCGTGCGTCTGTGAGGGAGAAATCGCGATCGAGAAATTACCGGTTTGATCAACGGTGGTTGAACCTAAAACCTGATTATTGCTGCCGATAATAATGACCAGGCTTCCCGCTTCCGCGCTCCCGGTCACCGTTGTACCTTCCGGATTAACGGAAGTAATGACCGCGGCGGCAGGCGGGGTAGTATCAACTGTGAATGTTGGCACGCTCGTTTCCGCGCTGACGTTACCCGCGGCGTCAGTTTGCGTCAGCGTCAGATTGTGAACGCCGTCGCTGAGCGGCGTGTCGGGTGTAAACGTCCAGTTACCATTGTCATCCACCTGAACCATGCCAATCAGAATGCCATTATCAGAAATGCTGATAAAACTACCTGCCTCGCCTGTGCCTGTGAGAGTTGGCGTGGCATCGTCGGTTATGCCGTTATTGGCGATAAGTCCGGTGATGGAACCAACATTGTCGATTTCCTGCGTGACCACAGGGGCGTCGGGGGCAAGCGTATCGACAATAATCTCCCAGCTGTCCGACATGCCGCTGCTGCCCGTACCGTCTGATGCACTGACGGTAAACTGGTGGGTACCGTCTGCGAGCGGAGATGATGGCGTAAACGACCAGTTGCCGTTGGCATCGATAGTGACCTGGCCTATTTCGACGCCGTTATCAAAAATATGCAATGTGGCATTTGCGGGACCGGTGCCCTGCAGAGTGGGTGTATTATCGTTGGTGGATTCCTGCTGATTAACAGGACCAGTAATCAGCTCCTGGTTATCGATTACGCTGGTAATAACGGGTACGTCAGGCATGTTAGGGGTTGTCGTTGGCGGTGTGCCACCATCGCCGTCGCCACTACCGTTCCCACCGTTTCCTTCACCATTGCCGTTACCTTCACCGTTGCCATTGCCATTGCCATTGCCATTGCCGTTCCCACCACTACCGTTCCCGGCGTTATTATCACTTCCTCCACCGCCGCCACCGCCACCACCACCCGCAGCAAGGCCAATTCCGCCCGCGACCGCGATCCCGCCAAGAACCCACGGCCAGACGGCGCCGCCTTCATGGCTACCTTCGGCCGTCATCAGCGGAGTGAGATCGTCCAGATGCTGGAAATGGAATGCCCCGTCAGTATCCTGAACCCACCATAGCGCGCCATTGCTGTCTTCCAGAACAAGCTGGTTTTGCGCATCACCTTTTCCGACATAGAAGTTTTTAATGGTGATGGTTTCACCTGAGCGGAGTGTGACAACCAAGTCCTGATTAACGCGTGTCAGTTGGCTCACCTCCTCACGTGACACCGACAGTTTCACGATAGAAGGCGAACTGAGCGTAACTTCAGAGGATTCAACATTTGTGGAAACGCCAGTTAATTTTGATACAACGGCGAGTAGACGCATATGTTCACTCCTGATGGCATGCCGGGAGTATTAATCCGCAACAGCGCGTTGGGAAAATGAGCAGACAGGGGCCCGTTCATCATAAAGATGAATTTACACATGTAATTTCATTGATTAGGTCAAGCAGATGTTATTTTATTGATTAATTACGTTCGGGCCCTTTGGGTTGAATAGTTCTTTCGTATTAGATGATATAGTCAGAAAGAAAGTATTCTGCAACTTATCCATATTAAAAAAGTATTTAGTGATTTGAAAAGGATACTTTCCAGTATGCTTTTAACGATCTCAGCTATTATAACATATTGTATTTTATGGTTTTTATTTTAGCGTGAATACGCATTAATATAATAAACACCAGTAATAATAGTGTTATTAAATAAGTAAAAATATGAGCGTAATGGTCTTGAACTTTTATTTTATTAGACTATGGACTGCTATCGTAACGTCAGGGAGGTTTATTTCATACCTGAACGATTCAGCACAAATAAACTATAAACCTGGTGAATGTATTGGGTGGGTTTCAATAACTAAAAAATAAGAACCAGCCTCAGAATGAGAGACTGGTCACAGGGAAGTTTCGTTTAGCGGCCAGCATTTTTCATAATACGCGCTTTATCTACCTGCCATTCGCGTTCTTTCACATCGGAACGCTTATCGTGCTGTTTCTTACCTTTCGCGACGCCAATTTTCACTTTGCACCAGGCGTTTTTCCAGTACAGCGAAAGCGCAACGACGGTATAACCATCACGATTCATACGACCATACAGAGAGTCGAGCTCACGCTGGTTTAACAACAGCTTACGGGTACGGGTGGGATCGCAGACCACGTGTGTTGAGGCCACCGCCATCGGCGTGAAGTTGGCGCCAAACAGGAACGCTTCGCCGTCTTTGAGAATGACATAGCTGTCGCCGATGTTAGCTTTACCCGCGCGCAGGGATTTGACTTCCCAACCTTGCAGGGCGAGTCCAGCTTCGAACTCTTCTTCAATAAAGTATTCGTGTCGTGCGCGCTTGTTCAGCGCGATTGTGGCTGAGCCAGGTTTGTGTGCTTTTTTCTTCGTCATAATGCCGCTCAGTATAGGTAATCTGGAATCGAAAAACACCCCATTTCATCCAGCGGGGCGCAAGGCGCTATCTTAGCACGAGTTAGGCTATAGCGTTTTTTTTAGCAGGTGATAAATGGTATTATTTGTGTGATTGATATTGATGGGAATTGTTATGCCTCAGATTAGCCGGACCGCTTTAGTACCTTACAGTGCGGAACAGATGTATCAGTTAGTGAATGATGTTAAATCCTATCCCCAGTTTTTGCCGGGTTGCACTGGTAGCCGCGTCCTGGAGTCGACTCCGGGACAAATGACGGCCGCTGTGGATGTTTCGAAAGCAGGGATTAGCAAAACATTCACCACGCGCAATCAACTGACCAGTAACCAGAGCATCCTGATGCATCTGGTCGATGGACCGTTCAAGAAACTGATTGGCGGCTGGAAGTTTACGCCACTGAGTCATGAAGCGTGTCGTATTGAATTTCATCTCGATTTTGAGTTTACCAATAAGTTAATCGAGCTGGCGTTTGGCCGTATCTTTAAAGAACTGGCTTCAAATATGGTGCAAGCCTTCACGGTTCGCGCGAAAGAGGTTTACAGTGTCAGCGTCGGCTAAAATTGTCGTTGAAGTGGCGTACGCGCTGCCTGAGAAACAGTATTTACAGCGCGTAACGCTGCAGCAGGGTGCAACAGTGGAAGAGGCTATCCGCGCTTCCGGGCTGCTGGAGTTACGAACCGATATCGATCTCAGTAAAAACAAAGTGGGTATCTACAGCCGTCCGGTAAAGCTTGCTGATGTTCTGCATGACGGCGATCGGGTGGAAATTTACCGGCCACTGATTGCTGATCCAAAAGAGCTGCGCAGACAGCGAGCAGAGAAATCCGCTAAAAAATAACAGACAATAAAAAAGGTGCTCATTGAGCACCTTTTTTTGATCTTCAAACCTACTTGTTGTCGGTCAGAGCGGGTTTGTTATCAATGTTGGTCAATACGCCGCTGCTGTTAAAGGTCAGCGTCAGCGTTTGCTGGGTTACGCCTTCATGTCCAGGCTGCTGACGGAACACATAAAACCAGGTGTTAGTGCCAAAAGGATCGGACATCATTGGTGTACCCAGGGCATAAGCAACCTGTTGTTGCGTCATACCCGTGCGCACTTTGGCGACATCGGTCGGTGTCAGATAATTCCCCTGGTTGATGTCAGGGCGGTAAACCACTCGCTCCAGAGTGGAACAGCCTGCAGTCAACATCAGTAGTACTGCTGCAGCAGCAGTCAGCGTTTTACAGCGCATAGTGATTTGATTCCTTTTCGGGCCCGAGCAGTACGCGGCTCATATGTAATATGCCGATGATAATAGACCTTTCACCACTTTAAAACCTTTTGCTGTCGGGTCGGTCGGCGATTTTATGTTGAACTCAGACCTTCACAAGGTAAAAAAGTTTATGCCGCCAGCAGTTCTTTTGCATTTGCGAGGGTATTGCGCGTCACTTCGCTACCGCCAAGCAGGCGGGCTAATTCCTGCAGGCGAGCGCGTTTATCAAGCGGCTGCATGTGTGTTTCCGTCATCGCGCCATCCGTTTCTTTACTGACGTAGAAGTGTTGGTGACCACAGCCAGCAACCTGCGGCAGGTGAGTCACACACATTACCTGAGTTGACTCGCCTAACTGACGCAGCATTTTGCCCACCACCGCAGCAGTTGGGCCGCTGATACCCACGTCCACTTCATCGAAAATCAGCGCCGGAGTTTCCATTTTACGTGCGGTAATGACCTGAATCGCCAGCGCAATACGCGACAGCTCCCCGCCGGAAGCCACTTTCGCAATTGGCTGTAACGGCTGACCCGGGTTAGTCGTCACTTTAAACTCAACGCGATCGGCTCCGTCTGCGCTCAGATGGTGCTCCTCAAATTTCACATCAATGCAAAAGACACCGTGCGGCATCGAGAGAGTATGCATGCTCTCTGTAATAAGTTGTCCCAGCTCCTGAGCATAATGTTGGCGCTGCTGGTGCAGCATTTTTGCCGTTTCCAATGCCTGCAAATGGTGATTGTTCACCGCCAGGGTTAAAGTTTCGAGCGAGTCGGCCTGATCGTCCAGTTGCTGTTGTTCATCCAGCAATGACTGATAGAACTGTGGCAGCGCTTCAGGGGCAACATGATGCTTACGCGCCAGCGAGATTTGTTTAGAAATGCGCTGCTCAAGTTCGAACAAACGATTAGGGTCTAAATCCAGACGATCGCAATAGTGGCGCAGCTCGTCGCTGGCTTCGCTGAGCTGGATAGTGGCCTCTTCCAGCATATCCAGAATACCGGAAAGCTTGCCGTCCATGCCTGCCAGTTCAGTAACCAGGTGCTTTGCGGTGTACAGCTGGCTTTGCAAATTGATGTCTTCACCATCCGCCAGGATAGCCAGCGCCTGCTGGCTGGTGGTGAGCAATTGCCCGCTGTTAGCCAGACGCTTGTACTCTTCATCAATTTGCTCAAATTCGCCCGGCTGCGGGTTGAATTCGTTCAGTTCCTTTAACTGGTATTGCAATAGTTCCGCCCGGGCTGCGCGTTCCTGACTTTGTTGTTGATGATGCGCCAGGTCACGACAGCTTTGGTGCCACAACTGGTAGCGCGCAGCCATTTCTTGAGTCAGGGACGCTTCATTGGCGTAACCGTCCAGCAGGGATTTTTGGTGTTCTGATTTAGTCAGGAGCTGATGTGCATGCTGACCGTGGATTTGAATAAGTAACTGGCCCAGTTCGCGCAACTGCGACAATGGAACGGCGGTACCGTTAATAAAGCCACGAGAGCGGCCGTCGCTGCTGATTACGCGACGCAGTAGACACTCACGGCCTTCCTCAAGCTGGTTCTCTTCCAGCCAGCGCAGAGCTGCGGGGGTATCTTTTAAGGCAAAACGGGCGCAGAGGTCGGCTCGCGTGGCGCCTGCACGCACCATGTCGGCGTCTGCGCGTCCGCCCAGACATAAACCGAGAGCATCAATGGCAATGGATTTACCCGCACCGGTCTCACCGGTAATAACGGTCATTCCGTTCTGGAAATCGATCTCAAGTTCACGAACGATAGCGAAATTGCTGATGGTCAGTTGTGCCAACATAGCTGTTTTCCTGTATGAAAAACCATAACTGTAATTACATACAGTATAAACTGGTTTTTTATACAGTAAAGAGGTTAGCGTTAAATTAGAATAATTTTTTTGACCAGCCTAGTTTTGTACTTAATGTATTGAAATAGCTGTAATCTTTTGGATGTATCAGGTTCAGATGATAATCACAGCGGCGAATCAATACGTCTTCACCTTCCTGTATAGGCAGGGCTATTTGGCTGTCACAGCTGATCTCGAGATCGTTCCGGCGATGAGAAAAACGCAGGCGTATAGTGCTGCTACTGTTGATCACCAGCGGTCGCGCGGAAAGCGTATGCGGAAACATCGGAACCAGCGTAATGGCATCCAGAGAAGGTGTCAGAATTGGGCCTCCGGCAGAGAGCGAGTAGGCGGTAGAACCAGTTGGTGTGGAGATAATCAACCCATCTGAACGTTGAGAGAAGGCAAAGATTTCATCGATATAGACTTCGAATTCAATCATGTGCGCCACTTTCCCAGGGTGCAGCACAACTTCATTGATCGCAGTGCTAATGCGCTTCTGGCAATCCTGTTGGCATACCTGGGCTTCGAGTAAAAAGCGCTTTTCGCTGATGTAGTGGCCTTCCAGCACGTCAGCTAGCTGCTGTTGGGCATTGTCTGGGTCAAGGTCAGTCAGGAAACCAAGGTTGCCGCGGTTAATGCCAATAACCTTGATGTCATAACGTGCCAGAGTGCGTGCGGCGCCCAGCATATTGCCGTCGCCGCCGACGACCACGGCGAGGTCTGCCTGCTGGCCAATCTCTGCGAGCGTACCGGTTTTCACATTTTTCAGCTGTAGCTCGTGGGCGATTTGTTGCTCAACGATAACCTCATAACCTTTGGCGCACAGCCAGCGGTAGAGCATTTCATGTGTGGTCAGTGCAGTGGGGTGACGTGGATGCCCCACAATGCCAATACACTTGAAATGTTTGTTCATTTTCTCGAGGTCCTTGTAACGAAGATTAGTGACAATGTGAGTACTTCCCTTGAATCCCTGAATCTGATCCCCATAATAAGCCAAGTTAGCGAGATGAATGCGAAAAAAACGCGGAGAAATTCATGAGTAGTAAAGAACAGAAAACGCCTGAGGGGCAAGCCCCGGAAGAAATTATCATGGATCAGCACGAAGAAGTTGAGGCGGTTGAATCAGACGCTTCTGCTGAGCAGGTGGATCCGCGCGATGAAAAAATTGCGAATCTTGAAGCTCAGCTTGCTGAAGCCGAAACTCGCGAGCGCGACAGCGTGTTGCGTATCAAAGCGGAAATGGAAAACCTGCGTCGTCGTACCGAACTTGACGTAGAAAAAGCGCATAAGTTTGCGCTGGAAAAATTTGTCAACGAACTGCTGCCGGTGCTGGATAGTCTGGACCGTGCGCTGGAAGTGGCGGACAAAGATAATGACGCTATGGCGGCGATGGTTGAAGGTATTGAGCTGACCCGTAAGTCAATGCTGGATGTCGTGGCGAAGTTTGGCGTACAGGTGGTTGCGGATATCGATGTGCCGATGGACCCGAATGTGCACCAGGCAATTGCAATGGTCGAGTCTGACGAAGTTGCTGCCGGTAATGTGCTGATGGTAATGCAAAAAGGCTATACCCTGAACGGACGTACCATCCGCGCCGCGATGGTCTCTGTGGCGAAAGCCAAAGGCTAATCAGCCTTCAGGTCGGGTAATGCTCACGCGCTACCCGGCCTGAATTACGCTCACTGGTCCGACACGCTTTCTCGTAGCGGCTTGACCGGCAATACCTGCACCTGTTTAATCATATTGTCCTGCACGTCGAGTATATCGATATCGTACTGCCCAATACGCACACGCGTGCCGGCCACTGGGATCTCTTCCAGCGCTTCAAGAATAATACCGTTCACAGTACGAGCGTCATCTTCCGGCAGATGCCAGTTAAACGCCTTATTGATTTCACGAACGTTGGCGCTGCCGTCAATGATCACCGAGCCATCATTCTGTGGCGTTACCTCTTCGGCAAGCGTGGGTGACATTGAGGTGGTGAAATCGCCGACAATTTCTTCCAGAATATCCTCGACCGTGACCAGCCCCTGAATATCGCCATATTCATTGACGACCAATCCCACTTTCTTCTTATTTCGCTGAAACTTAATGAGCTGGGTGCTGAGCGGCGTGCCTTCCGGTACGTAATATATCTCGTCGGCGGCGCGTAACATGGTCTCTTTAGTGAACTCTTTTTTCTCGGCCATCAATCGCCAGGCTTCACGTACGCGCAGCATGCTGATGGCGTCGTCCAGCGAGTCGCGATAAAGCACAATACGGCCGTGCGGGGAGTGCGAAAGCTGACGCACGATTGACTTCCAGTCATCGTTAATATCAATGCCGATGATTTCGTTACGCGGGATCATGATGTCATCGACGCTGACTTTTTCCAGATCCAGCACTGACAGCAGCATATCCTGGTTACGGCGTGAGATTTGCGAGCGCGATTCATTCACCAGCGTTCGCAGCTCATCTTTACTCAGCGAACCGCTCACTACGATATCCGTTTTGATGCCCATCATGCGCATCAGCAGCCGCGTGATGGTATTGAGTAGCCATACCAAGGGCATCATCAGAATCTGCAGGGGAGCCAGCAGGACGCTGCTTGGATAGGCGACTTTTTCCGGATACAGCGCGGCGATGGTCTTTGGTAATACTTCGGCAAAAACCAGTACTACAAACGTCAGTACCCCGGTGGCAATGGCGACGCCTGCATCGCCATACAGGCGCATACCGACAATGGTGCCGAGCGCGGAGGCCAGAATATTCACCAGATTATTACCGATGAGCACCAGGCTTATCAGGCGATCCGGCTTGCGAAGTAACTTTTCAACGCGTTTTGCCTGACGATTTCCCTGCTTGGCCCGATGACGTAGACGGTAGCGATTCAGGGTCATCATTCCGGTTTCAGAACCGGAAAAATAGGCGGAAATGACCACCATGATGAGAAGCGTGACAATGAGCGTGGTGGTGGAGATGTGTTCCACGTAGGGTTCCTTAAAGATTTAACTCACGAACTGCTGCAGTATACGGCTGCCGAAATAGGCCAGCGTCAGAATGACTGCGCCTGCGACGTTAAACCATACGACGCGACGTCCGCGCCAGCCTTCATGGTAATGCCCCCACAACAGAACGATATAGACAAACCATGCCACGATAGAGAGAACGGCTTTATCAATGTTCTCGGTACTGAACAGGTTATGCATGTAAAACAGGCCAGTGCACAGGGTGAGCGTCAGCAGAACCACGCCAATTTGGGTGATATGAAACATTTTCCGCTCAATACTCATCAGCGGCGGCATCTCATTGCTGAAGGCCAGTTTTTTGTTTTTCAGTTGGTAATCGATCCATGCCAGCTGTAGTGCATAGAGCGCGGCGATAATCAGCGTGGCGTAAGCGAACAACGATAGCCCGATGTGAATCATCATGCCCGGCGTAGCCTCGAGATGAGTGATGAACTCGTTAGGCATAAACGTGGCGAAGGCAAGGTTTATCAGCGCAAAGGCGTAGACAATGGGCAGCAATAGCCAGCCACGATTACGGGAAGCGACGATGGTCATTACCGTACAAATCATCAGGCTAACCAGCGAGCCGACGTTCAACAGACTCAGGTTTTGTCCGCTTTCACCGCCGGGCAGAATACGCGCTTCCAGGGCGATAGCATGGCTTACCAGCGCGACGGCCGCAGAGAAAATAGCCATACGCCGCCAGCCGCTGTTTTTTTGCAGCAGAGCGGGAATAATCAGCGCGAGGCTGACTGAGTAGGCGACAAGGGCAAGCAGAGCAAAAACGGGCATATAGGTGTCGACAGTTGGCCAGTGATAAAGAAAAGCAGTATAGCGTTACGTGACCGCTGCTCCAACCGTTGCATAACAACAAAGGCGGCTTCATGTTATACTGCGACAAATTTCTGTTGATGTGTCGCTGTCGCGACCGACCGTTTCCACCCCAGGCGAGAGACAATGTTTGATAATTTAACCGATCGTTTGTCGCGCACGCTGCGCAATATCAGTGGCCGTGGACGCCTTACTGAAGACAACGTTAAAGAGACGCTGCGCGAAGTGCGCATGGCGCTGCTGGAGGCTGACGTAGCGCTGCCAGTAGTGCGTGAGTTTATCAATCGCGTAAAAGAGAAAGCGGTTGGTCATGAAGTTAACAAAAGCCTGACGCCGGGTCAGGAGTTCGTCAAGATTGTCCGTAACGAACTGGTTGCGGCAATGGGCGAAGAAAACCAGACCCTGAATCTGGCAGCGCAGCCACCAGCCGTGGTACTGATGGCGGGCCTGCAGGGTGCGGGTAAAACGACCAGCGTCGGTAAGCTGGGTAAATTCCTGCGCGAGAAGCACAAGAAGAAAGTGCTGGTGGTCTCCGCGGACGTGTATCGCCCGGCGGCGATCAAACAGCTGGAAACGCTGGCCGAGCAGGTTGGTGTCGACTTCTTCCCGTCAGATGTCGGTCAGAAGCCGGTCGATATCGTTAACGCCGCGCTGAAAGAAGCCAAACTCAAATTCTACGATGTGCTGCTGGTGGATACCGCCGGTCGTCTGCACGTTGATGAAGCGATGATGGACGAAATCAAACAGGTCCACGCTTCGATCAAGCCGGTAGAAACGCTGTTTGTGGTCGACGCGATGACCGGTCAGGATGCCGCGAATACGGCAAAAGCCTTTAACGAAGCGCTGCCGTTAACCGGTGTGGTGCTGACTAAAGTTGATGGTGATGCCCGTGGCGGTGCGGCGCTCTCTATTCGTCATATCACTGGCAAGCCGATTAAATTCCTCGGCGTCGGCGAGAAAACCGAAGCGCTGGAGCCGTTCCACCCGGACAGGATTGCTTCACGTATTCTCGGCATGGGCGACGTGCTGTCGCTGATCGAAGATATCGAAAGCAAGGTTGACCGCGCGCAGGCAGAGAAATTAGCCAGCAAGCTGAAAAAAGGCGATGGCTTCGATCTCAACGATTTCCTTGAGCAGCTCAACCAGATGAAAAACATGGGCGGCATGGCAAGCCTGATGGGCAAGCTGCCGGGCATGGGTCAGATTCCTGACAACGTGAAATCGCAGATGGACGATAAAGTGCTGGTGCGTATGGAAGCCATCATCAACTCGATGACGATGAAAGAACGCGCTAAGCCGGAAATCATCAAAGGTTCCCGTAAACGCCGTATTGCTGCCGGTTGCGGTATGCAGGTACAGGACGTAAACCGCCTTCTGAAACAGTTCGACGACATGCAGCGCATGATGAAGAAAATGAAGAAAGGCGGAATGGCGAAGATGATGCGTGGTATGAAGGGGATGATGCCGCCAGGATTCCCAGGCCGCTAATCGGCCTGGCTTGTTTGCCATTTCGGCACCGGGGTGTGCTCGCCATCCTCACGTACTGCGTGTACGCTCCGGTGGCTGCGCGCACGCCGGCACCGAACTGACTGCACCGCCAACGGCCTTTTATAGCAGAGTTATCAACTGCTGATTGCATTTTCCCCAGAAATCAGTAAAATTTTCGGGCTTTTAATATGACACCCGGGCTCCGTTCCTCGATGGGGCCTGGGTGTTTTATTCACACAAGAGGATGTTATGGTTACTATTCGTTTAGCTCGTCACGGCGCTAAAAAGCGTCCGTTCTACCAGGTTGTTGTTACCGACAGCCGTAATGCACGCAACGGTCGCTTCATCGAGCGCGTTGGCTTCTTTAACCCAATCGCTAGCGAAAAAGAAGAAGGCACTCGCCTGGATCTGGATCGCATCGCTCACTGGGTTGGCCAGGGCGCGACTATTTCTGATCGCGTAGCTACGCTGATCAAAGCAGCAAACAAAGCAGCTTAATCTGTCACGGTGGTCATGATGAGCAAGCAACTCGCCGCACAGGCTCCTGTAGAACCCATCGTTTTGGGGAAAATGGGGTCTTCTTACGGTATCCGTGGTTGGCTCAGAGTGTTTTCTTCCACTGAAGACGCCGAAAGCATTTTTGACTATCAGCCCTGGTTTATCCAGAAGGCGGGTCAGTGGCAGCAAGTACAGCTGGAAAGCTGGAAGCACCACAATCAGGATCTGATCATCAAGCTGAAAGGCGTTGACGATCGTGATTCGGCGAATCTACTGACTAATTGCGAAATTGTCGTGGATTCCTCGCAGTTGCCAGCGCTGGAAGATGGTTCCTATTACTGGAAAGACCTTATGGGCTGCCAGGTAGTGACCACTGAAGGCTACGATCTCGGTAAAGTTGTCGATATGATGGAAACCGGTTCGAATGACGTCATCGTCATCAAGGCAAACCTGAAAGATGCGTTTGGTATCAAGGAACGTCTTGTACCGTTCCTCGATGGGCAGGTTATCAAGAAAGTCGATCTCGCTACTCGTACTATCGAAGTAGATTGGGATCCTGGTTTTTAAACCACCGGATAAACGGTAAAAGTCGGCGTTATGGGGATTGGCTTGTGTTTATAGGTATCGTTAGCCTGTTTCCAGAAATGTTCCGCGCAATTACCGATTACGGGGTAACTGGCCGGGCAGTAAAAAATGGCCTGCTGAACATCCAGAGCTGGAGTCCTCGTGACTTTACTCATGACCGGCACCGTACCGTGGACGATCGTCCTTACGGCGGCGGACCGGGGATGTTAATGATGGTGCAACCTTTACGGGACGCCATTCATGCAGCAAAAGCTGCGGCTGGTGAAGGCGCAAAGGTGATTTATCTGTCACCTCAGGGACGCAAGCTTGATCAAGCGGGCGTTAGCGAACTGGCCACGAATCAAAAGCTGATTCTGGTATGTGGTCGCTATGAAGGAATAGATGAGCGCGTGATTCAAACCGAAATTGACGAAGAATGGTCAATCGGCGATTACGTACTCAGCGGTGGTGAGTTACCGGCAATGACGCTGATCGACTCCGTTTCCCGGTTTATTCCGGGAGTTCTGGGTCATGAGGCTTCGGCAATCGAAGATTCGTTTGCTGATGGGTTGCTGGATTGCCCGCACTATACCCGACCTGAAGTGTTAGAGCAGATGGAAGTACCGGCGGTGTTACTGTCGGGGAACCACGCTGAGATACGTCGCTGGCGTTTGAAGCAGTCGTTGGGCCGGACCTGGCTTAGAAGACCTGAACTTCTGGAAAACCTGGCTCTGACTGAAGAGCAAGCAAGGTTGCTGGCGGAGTTCAAAAAGGAACACGCACAACAGCAACATAAACATGATGGGCAGGCGTAAGCCCCCAATATCAGTTTACCCAGGATAAGAGATTAAATTATGAGCAACATTATTAAGCAACTTGAACAAGAACAGATGAAGCAGGACGTACCTTCCTTCCGTCCGGGTGATACCGTGGAAGTGAAAGTATGGGTTGTTGAAGGTTCCAAAAAACGTCTGCAGGCATTCGAGGGCGTGGTTATCGCTATTCGTAACCGCGGTCTGCACTCTGCATTCACTGTTCGTAAAATTTCCAACGGCGAAGGCGTTGAGCGTGTCTTCCAGACTCACTCTCCGGTAGTTGACAGCATTGCTGTTAAACGTCGTGGTGCTGTTCGTAAAGCTAAACTGTACTACCTGCGTGAGCGCACTGGTAAGTCTGCTCGTATCAAAGAGCGTCTTAACTAAGATTCGCGCAAGCGACATCCTGTTAGAAAAGGGCTGGCCGAAAGGCTGGCCCTTTTTTTATCCCGACATTTACTCTTTTGTTCTTTATGGCAATGGAATGACTGCGCGGTGCGCAGCCAGTGGGGAGTGATTATGGTGTCGCGATCACGACCGCAACGCGGCGGTTTTCAGCACGACCTTTTGAGGTCTGGTTACTGGCGATCGGGTATTTCTTCCCGAGGCCCTGGGTTGTCAGGTTGGTGCGGGGGATGTTGGCGCCCTTTGCCCAGGCATCGGCAACCACATTCGCGCGTTTGAGCGACAGCGCTTCGTTGTAGCTGTCTTCGCCGTAGTTATCGGTATGACCATCCAGGCGCGCATGGTTAAGCCCGGTAGCAGCCAGTTTGGATGCCATTTCCTGGATCTGCTTTTCGCTTTCAGGACGGAGCTTATAGTCGTTTTTGTCAAACAGAATGTTGTCAGACAGGCCAAGAGACCAGTCTCCGGAAGCTTCGGTAAATCCGTACGATTTCATGGCTGCAATTTGCTCTGGGGTAAATTTTCCCTGAGGTGCCTGACAGCCCGCCAAAATCAGTAAAAGCAGAAGAAGCGGCGACAATAGACGTTTTAGCATGTGTGTAATTCCTTATTTTTTAATAATGCGTTCAGCACGCAAATTTTTGGCCTGATACATATTTTGATCGGCAAGTTCTTGTAATTTCTCGGCAGAGGCGTGTTCCCACGTCAGCGCAAAACCAATGCTGAGTGTCATGCTTGCCAGATGACCATTATGCAGGTCAAAAGGTCGGTTAAACTCTTGTGACAGTGCCGCGCAGATCCGCTGAACTTCGTATTCAGAGTGAACGCTGTAAAGCACCATAGCGAACTCATCGCCGCCAAGCCTGTATGGGTGATGTCGAGTTCCACCAAACTCGGACAGCCTTTTTGCCACTTCAATCAGGACCCGATCCCCCGCTGCGTGGCCCCAGGTATCATTTATAAATTTAAAATTATCACCATCAAGAAATAACAATGCGGAACTGCTGTGCGCGGCATCGTCATTCATCAGGGCGTTAATACTGCTGCGAAATGCGGCGCGATTCGCCAGGCCCGTCAAAGGATCGTGTAGAGCGGTACGCAAAAGCTGGGCGTTTTTTGCCTGCAGTCGCAGCTGCCACTCTTCCATCTCGTCCAGCAGACTATTAAAGTCCTGGGCAAAAAGATGAAACTCTTCAATGCGCTCTTCTGAAACGCGTCGTGAAAAATTACGGTTGGTACGAACATCATGTACCACCTCGGTGATATTTTGCAGAGCTTCCACGACGCCATTATGTAAATAGCGAGTGAGCATTAATGCAATGCCAGACGCTAACAGAATGCACCCGGTAAGAACGGCCAGTGACAAATAAATGAAATGACTGATAACGCTATCGCGCGCAGTCAATCGTACTTCGCCGATGACGTTGCCATTATGCAAGATCGGCTGAGTAACCGGTTGTGGGAACAGCCAGTGGCTGATCATACCGCTGATTTTTTCGGTCGTATCCTGCGCGTTATAGCACCAGGTGGCGATTACCTTCTGGTTTTTATTACGTACTTCTGCAACGGAAAATTGCCCCTGTTGGCCCAGCGCCGCCAGCGTTTCAGTTGCCGCGACACCATCAGAAAAGACGAGCGCTGCTTCAAGCGTGCGGGTCATGGTTGCTGCGGTCAGATCCAGGTTCTTTTGCGCATACTGCCTCAGTGCCAGCACGGAAGATATGCTGAGCAGCAGCCAGATCAGCGTCATGGTTACCAGAACGCTGATTATGCTGATACGCCGCAATGTCCGCTTAAACGTCGGGCGTGTTATGGGAGAATGGTCCTTATCCATGCTTATTATTCCGTGCAAGCATCAATACGTCTGGACTGACCCTTACGCCGCTGCGTGAAAGGGAATCCATATTTACGGAAAATCTCACATCTTCATCTTTAATTATGAGGCAAAAAGCGCTGCCAATAATGCATTCGGGATTCTGTTCAGCAATTAATAGCAATGCCTTAGACGGATATTTATTCTTTAATTCCACCTGATAAGTAGGGGATTCTTTTCCAAAATAAAAACCGTCACACTGCGAAACTAATATTTCTTGTTCCGTACGAATGATGACGGGAAGATAGGGTAATGCACCAGCACTGGTATCTTTCAGAACACTGGAAAAACGCGATGAAGAGAAAATACACAGTTTGGGGGGCCCGGACAGTGCGGGCCAACGTGTATAACTGACGATGCCGGAAACCATAGCGCGTACAGATTTCGCTTCTTCCGTAACGCTTTGGGCGTACAGCGGTAATCCGGTCAGGAGCAGTGCCAGTAGAAGTATGAGTCGGTAAGAATAGCTCATGAATAGTTACCTACCAGCGTTTGCCGTAAAACGTCGAAATACATTCAAGATTGTTTAGGACAAAATAACATTATTTTCCTAAGCCGTCATTATGCCAGGGATAAAGCAACAGATGATTTAAGTAAAATCTTAGTGATTAATAAAATATAACCTATTGTTTAGTTTAATCTTATTGAGGCAGCACCTTCGGTTGCCCCTTTTTGCCAGGCGCTGTGTAACTGGTCAACATTTTCGACCGTATCACAACTTGCGGGAAAGGTTTTCCCGGTCAAACCCCTGGCATAAACAAAATCCTGCTGGCAGGTTTTACGTTGTCCCTCGGCGTAACCCTTAAGATATTTCGTACGATCGACTTCAGGGTCATTGTAGTTGTCGGCAAGAGTTTCATTATCTTTAACGGCATACCCCGAAATGGCATCTTGTATCCCGGCATCGTACCAGTCGGTACCCGTCCAGGTTGGGGCGTGGGTATAGGGATCTATCTGGCATCCGCTAATAAATAATAGAAATAAGGTGCTGATGAATTGCTTCATTGCCTGTACTCCTTCGTTTTTGTAAGCATAGCGGATCTGAATATTGGTTGGTGTAAATTTAAGTGTACATTAATGATGGCTGATTTTGGCTTTAAATTGCATGTTGTAAATTAAAATTTACGGATTGTGGATTGAAATCTTTACCCATTATGTTATCGTTATCTCCTCCTCGCTGAGGATCAACTATCGCAAACGAGCTAAACAGGATCACCATCATGCAAAAAGACGCGCTGAACAACGTACATATTACCGACGAACAGGTTCTGATGACTCCGGAGCAGCTGAAAGCTGAATTCCCGTTGAGCCAGGCGCAAGAAGCGCAAATCTCCCAGTCGCGTAAAACCATTTCAGATATTATCTCCGGTCGCGATCCGCGTCTGTTGGTGGTATGTGGCCCGTGCTCCATTCACGATCCTGAAATGGCTATTGAGTACGCTCGTCGATTTAAAGCCCTTGCCGCAGAGGTCAGCGATAGCCTCTACCTGGTGATGCGCGTCTATTTTGAAAAACCCCGTACCACCGTCGGCTGGAAAGGGTTAATTAACGATCCTCATATGGATGGCTCTTTTGATGTTGAAGCAGGCCTGAAAATTGCGCGTCAGCTGCTGCTTGAACTGGTGAATATGGGACTACCGCTGGCAACTGAAGCGCTTGATCCAAATAGCCCGCAATACCTGGGCGATCTGTTTAGCTGGTCCGCAATCGGTGCCCGAACCACGGAATCGCAGACCCACCGCGAAATGGCTTCCGGTCTTTCGATGCCGGTTGGCTTTAAGAACGGTACCGACGGTAGCCTGGCGACCGCTATTAACGCCATGCGCGCGGCGGCACAGTCACACCGCTTTGTTGGTATTAACCAGGCCGGGCAGGTTGCGCTGCTGCAAACTCAGGGAAATCCAGACGGTCACGTGATCCTGCGCGGGGGTAAAGCGCCGAACTACAGCCCGGCAGATGTCGCCCAGTGCGAAAAAGAGATGGAGCAGGCGGGACTACGACCTTCTCTGATGGTAGATTGCAGTCATGGTAATTCCAATAAAGATTACCGCCGTCAGCCTGCCGTGGCTGAATCCGTGATTGCACAAATCAAAGATGGCAATCGCTCGATCATTGGGTTGATGATTGAAAGTAATATTCACGAAGGCAACCAGTCCTCTGAACAGCCGCGCAGCGAAATGAAATACGGCGTGTCCGTAACCGATGCCTGCATTAGCTGGGAAATGACGGATGCGCTACTGCGTGAAATTAGCCAGGATTTAAACGGCCAGCTGTCGGCGCGTGTAGCATAAGAGGTTGGTTATGGTTGCTGAATTGACCGCATTACGCGATCAAATTGATGAAGTCGACAAGGCGCTGCTGGATTTACTGGCACGCCGCCTGGAGCTGGTTGCCGAAGTCGGTGAAGTAAAAAGCCGCTTTGGACTGCCAATCTACGTGCCGGAACGGGAAGCCTCTATGCTGGCCTCCCGCCGGGCGGAAGCGGAAGCACTTGGCGTGCCGCCGGACCTGATTGAAGATGTGCTGCGCCGTGTTATGCGCGAATCTTATTCCAGTGAGAACGATAAAGGGTTTAAAACGCTCTGTCCTTCTCTGCGACCGGTGGTGATTGTCGGCGGCGGCGGTCAGATGGGGCGTCTGTTTGAAAAAATGCTCACCCTGTCAGGTTATCAGGTACGGATCCTGGAACAGCAGGACTGGGATCGCGCGCCGGAGATTGTCTCTGATGCCGGCATGGTGATCGTCAGTGTGCCGATCCACGTCACCGAGCAGGTGATCGCCAAATTACCGCGTCTGCCGTCCGACTGTATTCTGGTGGATCTGGCTTCGGTGAAAAACGGTCCTTTGCAGGCGATGCTGGCGGCGCACGACGGCCCGGTGGTGGGATTACACCCAATGTTTGGTCCGGATAGCGGCAGTCTGGCCAAGCAGGTCGTTGTCTGGTGTGACGGACGTCAGCCGGAAGCTTATCAGTGGTTTCTGGAACAGATTCAGGTGTGGGGCGCGCGTCTGCATCGGATCAGCGCCGTTGAACATGACCAGAATATGGCGTTTATTCAGGCATTGCGTCACTTTGCGACCTTTGCTTATGGTCTGCATTTAGCGGAAGAGAATGTTCAGCTTGAGCAGTTGCTGGCGCTATCTTCTCCGATTTACCGCCTTGAGCTGGCGATGGTCGGACGTTTGTTTGCCCAGGATCCGCAGCTTTATGCCGATATCATTATGTCGTCTGAGAGCAACCTTGCGCTGATCAAACGCTACTACCAACGTTTTGGCGAGGCGATCGGTTTACTGGAGCAGGGCGATAAGCAAGCGTTTATCGACAGCTTCCGTAAGGTGGAGCACTGGTTCGGCGATTATGCCAAACGCTTCCAGAGTGAAAGCCGTACTTTGTTGCGCCAGGCGAATGACAGCCGTCCTTAAGTAAGATGTCGGATGGCGGCTTCGCCTTATCTGGCCTACAAAAGTCGCATGAATTGTAGGCCGGATAAGCGTAGCGCCATCCGGAAAATTAAGATTGTCAGCTCGGATCCACCGGCACCACGTTCTCGCTCGGATAGCAGCCCAGCACTTTCATCGAACGCGTAATCTCACCCAACTCCTTCAACGCTTTTTGCATCTGCGGGGATTCCAGGTTGGCCTGGATATCAAGATAAAACATCTCTTCCCACGGATTGCCGTGAATCGGGCGTGACTCCAGTTTAGTCATAATCAGATTATGGTTACGCAGTACCAGCAGCGCTTCAACCAGCGCACCGGCTTGTTGTCCTGTCGCCATCAGCAGCGTTGTTTTCGCCGGAACCTGGTCGGAAACATTGATTGCTTTGCGCGCCAGTACCACGAAGCGGGTGATGTTTTGCGTCTGGTTAGCTTCAATGTGTTCAAGCACCTGCAAACCATACAGTACGCCTCCGGCTTCGCTCCCCAGCGCCGCCACGCGGGGTGAGTTAGCCTGCGCAACTTTTTCCATCGCCGCAGAGGTGCTTTCGGTGTACTCAATCTTCCAGTGTGGGTAACGACCGAGGAACTTGCTGCACTGCTGGAACGGCTGCGGATGGCTATATACCGTTTCAATGGTCTCGAGATCCGTCGTGCCAGACACCAGGACACAGTGGTCTATCGTAATGGTCATTTCGCCAACGATAGACAGGCTGGTGTGCTGTAGTAGGTCGTAAACGTCGTTAATCCCACCGGAACTGGTGTTTTCAATCGGAACCACTGCGTAGTCAGCTTGTCCGGTTTCGACCTGATTAAAGATATCGGCAAATTTCGCGCAGCCGCTTTCAATAAATTGCTCAAAATGACGGGCAGCATACTGACGTGCGGCGAGATGGGAATATGACCCTTTTGGTCCGAGGAAAGCTACGCGCGCCGAGTGCGGGTTAATTTTGTTCAGATGCTGCTGCAGCAGTGCCTGTTGAGTCAGGACGGAGTCTTCGATGATGAGCTGGAACAGGCGAGTAATGTAGTGAGCATCGAGATGATGTGCTTTGCCAAGCTGAATGAGTCGGTCCAACAGATCACGTTCACGGTCGATATCACGAACCGGACGATGAGAAAGCAGTTTAGCTTTGCCAACTTCTACGGCCAGTCCACGTCGCTCAGCCAGCAGGGCCAGTAATTTTTCATCCAGCGTGCTGATCTTATCGCGCAGCGCCAGCAATGGGTTTTCCGATGTCATAGTGTTGCCTTTCTTGTTATCAATAAAAAAGGCCCCCCGTTTTGGGAGGCCTTATTGTTCGTCTTCGCATTCTTTATCACACGACGAAACGCCTCCCATTCAGGGGAAGGTAAAAAAGAATGCGAAGAAGAACGGGATAAGTTTCATTTAATTTTCCTTTGGCTACGTCAGTAAAGTACCCGTACTGTTTTCACCCTGTCAACAAAAAACGCGCCCGAAGGCGCGTTGGCGATACACTCAATGTAAGGGACTACTCTTCTTCTGCTTCGACGAAGTTGGCGTCTTTGACTGAAGTTGTGGCACGACGGGCTTCGCCTTTGTGCTGCACTTTATTGAGCTGCCGTTCCAGCTTGTTGATCAAATCGTTAATTGCGGTGTACATATCCTCGTGTTTTGCGCTGGCGACCAGATGTCCGTTCGGTGTATTGATGGTGGCATCAGCAATGAAACCCTGTGGCTCCTTAGACAGAATGATATGTGGATTAATCAGATGAGTTTGCCATTTTTCTAGTTTGGCGAGACGGTCTGCGACATGCTGGCGAATTGCCGGAGTAATTTCCATTTGTTTACTGGTAATGTTCATTGTCATAAATTTTACCTCTTGTCTTTCCCGTCTTGGTGATTCCAGCATACCGTTCCTAATGTCAAAATGTGTGATCTAAATCACATTATTTTGTCGCTTTTTGTCAAGAAAACCTTTTTGTGAGGCATAGCAGGAACAAGCGATTTTTTACTTGAGGAATACCTGAAAGCAGGCCATATTTGATGAGATGCGTCGAAGCTAAACCGCTTCAGTGATGACGTTAATGGATAAAAAAACGGCAGCCGTTGGGCTGCCGTTTTGCATTCTGAGGTAAATCAGGTGTTGCTGCTGTTGGCGGCAATAATTTTTGCTACTTTTTCTGCCTGCGCATTCATCTGCATCTGGCGATAAGCGTTTTCCATCAACGGCAGAGCATTACGTGTTGCCTGAGTATCAGGGAAGTCACGCAGCATGCCTTCCACACGGTTTACCACGGCAACCCATGCACCGCGGGCAGTGTAATATTCCGCAACGGAATATTCATACTTCGCCAGACGATCTTTCAGGAACACCAGACGTTTAGTGGCGTCAGTGGTGTACTGGCTGTTCGGATAGCCACGTACCAGCTTGGAAAAGTCATTAAACGCAGCTCGGGCATGTTGCGGATCGCGATCGCTGCGATCAACACCAAAGAATCCTTGCAGTGCGCTATCATCCAACGCCATATTGGTCAGGCCACGCATATACATGACATAATCAATGTTAGGGTGTGTCGGGTTAAGACGGATAAAACGATCGATGGCAGCCTGAGCAAGTGGCAGATCGGCGTTTTTGTAGTAGGCGTATATGAGATCTAATTGCACCTGCTGAGAATACGGTCCAAATGGATAACGGTTATCCAACGCTTCCAATTGCGTTATTGCCTGTTTCCAGTTACCGTCCTGCAGCTTTTGCTGAGCAGTCGCGTAGATTTCATTTGGCGGATTATCGGGCACCTCTTCCTTTGAACCAGAGCAACCCGCCAAAAACAGGCTCAACGTGGCTGCTGCCACCAGATATTTCATGCGCGTCATGACGTTTTGACTTTCCTCAAAATGTTTTACGGGAGATTCTCTGTTCCTGCTCCCGGTTAAGACCAGCTACAATAGCACACTATATTAAACGGCAAAGCCGTAAAACCCAACGTTAAACGAAGAAGCAGTTTATGGCACAACGAGTAGAACTCACCGCAACAGTCTCCGAAAATCAGCTCGGTCAACGCTTAGATCAGGCTTTGGCCGAATTGTTCCCTGATTATTCGCGATCGCGCATAAAAGAATGGATCCTCGACCAGCGCGTACTGGTAAATGGCAATCTTTGCGATAAACCGAAAGAAAAAGTGTTGGGCGGAGAGCGCGTCTCCATCAATGCAGAAATTGATGAAGAGGTTCGTTTTGAGCCTCAGGATATCCCACTGGATATCGTTTATGAAGATGACGATATTCTTGTCATCAACAAGCCCCGTGACCTCGTAGTGCATCCGGGCGCCGGGAATCCTGATGGTACGGTATTGAATGCGTTGCTGCATTACTATCCGCCAATCGCGGATGTTCCTCGTGCGGGTATCGTACATCGTCTGGATAAAGACACGACCGGATTAATGGTGGTGGCAAAGACCGTTCCGGCGCAAACACGTCTGGTGGAGTCGCTGCAGTTGCGTGAAATCACTCGTGAGTACGAAGCCGTGGCGATTGGTCACATGACGGCAGGCGGAACCGTTGAGGAACCGATTAGCCGTCACCCGACCAAACGTACGCACATGGCGGTGCATCCAATGGGTAAACCGGCGGTGACGCACTATCGCATTATGGAACACTTCCGTGTGCACACGCGTCTGCGGTTGCGTCTGGAAACCGGACGTACGCACCAGATCCGCGTGCATATGGCGCATATCACCCATCCGCTGGTAGGCGATCAGGTCTACGGCGGCCGTCCGCGTCCACCGAAAGGCGCTTCAGACGAATTTATCTCCGTGCTGCGTAAATTTGACCGTCAGGCGCTGCACGCGACTATGCTGCGCCTGTATCACCCAATTTCCGGTATCGAAATGGAATGGCACGCGCCTATACCACAAGATATGGTGCAATTGATTGCAGTGATGCGCGCTGATTTCGAAGAACATAAGGATGATATTGCCTGGCTATGAGTAAGCTAATTGTCCCGCAGTGGCCGATACCGCAAGGTGTTGCGGCGTGTAGTTCTACCCGTATTGGCGGTGTCAGTATGCCGCCTTACGATTCGCTGAATCTGGGCGCCCATTGCGGCGATAACCCGGAGCATGTTGAAGAGAACCGCAAACGACTGTTTGCTGCGGGCAATCTGCCGTCAAAGCCTGTCTGGCTGGAGCAGGTCCACGGTAAGGATGTCCTGAAACTGACCGGCGGGCCTTACGCCTCCAAACGTGCTGATGCTTCATACAGCAACACGCCGGGCACCGTCTGTGCGGTGATGACGGCCGATTGTCTGCCTGTGCTGTTTTGTAATCGCGCGGGAACGGAAGTCGCGGCGGCACATGCGGGTTGGCGCGGATTATGCGCCGGCGTACTGGAAGAGACGGTAGCGTGTTTTGCCGATAAACCTGAAAACATTATTGCCTGGTTAGGCCCGGCGATTGGCCCGAACGCGTTTGAAGTGGGGCCAGAAGTTCGCGCAGCGTTCATGGCGAAAGATCCGCAAGCGGACCTTGCATTTGTACCGCATGGCGACAAATACCTGGCGAATATTTATCAGCTTGCGCGCCAGCGGCTGGCAAATGTCGGCGTAGAGAACGTCCACGGCGGCGACCGCTGCACCTTCAGCGAAAGTGAGACGTTCTTCTCTTATCGTCGCGACAATACCACGGGTCGTATGGCAAGTTTTATTTGGCTGATATAACCTAAAGAATCAAGACGATCCGGTACGCGTAATTTTCTTTTCACATAATTCAGGTCATTCACCTTGAATAATTGAGGGATGACCTCATTTAATCTCCAGTAGCAATTTTGGCCTGTTATGGGAGGAGTTATGCGTCTGGATCGTCTTACTAATAAATTCCAGCTTGCTCTTGCCGATGCCCAGTCACTCGCATTGGGGCACGACAATCAATTCATCGAACCACTTCATCTAATGAGCGCCTTGCTGAATCAGGAAGGGGGATCGGTACGTCCTTTATTAACGTCTGCCGGCATTAATGCTGGCCAGTTACGTACAGCCATTGACCAGGCGTTGAGCCGGTTGCCGCAGGTAGAAGGTACCGGCGGTGACGTTCAGCCTTCTCAGGATCTGGTGCGTGTACTGAATCTTTGCGACAAGCTGGCGCAAAAACGTGGGGACAACTTTATTTCGTCAGAACTGTTCGTTCTGGCGGCGCTTGAGTCACGCGGTACGCTGACCGACTTATTAAAATCAGCAGGTGCTTCGACCGCCAATATCACTCAGGCAATTGAACAAATGCGTGGAGGTGAAAGCGTGAATGACCAGGGGGCTGAAGACCAACGTCAGGCCTTGAAAAAATATACCGTCGATCTGACCGAACGTGCCGAACAGGGCAAACTCGATCCGGTAATCGGGCGTGATGAAGAAATTCGCCGCACCATTCAGGTGCTGCAACGTCGTACTAAAAATAACCCGGTGTTAATCGGGGAACCCGGTGTCGGTAAAACCGCCATCGTGGAAGGTCTGGCCCAACGTATCATCAATGGTGAAGTGCCGGAAGGCTTAAAAGGTCGCCGTGTGCTGGCGTTGGATATGGGCGCGCTGGTGGCTGGGGCTAAATATCGTGGTGAGTTTGAAGAACGCTTAAAAGGTGTGCTGAACGATCTCTCGAAACAGGAAGGCAATGTCATTCTGTTTATTGATGAGCTGCATACCATGGTAGGTGCAGGTAAAGCCGATGGCGCCATGGACGCCGGGAACATGCTGAAACCGGCGCTGGCGCGTGGGGAACTGCACTGCGTAGGCGCAACAACGCTTGATGAATATCGCCAGTACATCGAAAAAGATGCGGCGCTGGAACGTCGTTTCCAGAAAGTGTTTGTGGCTGAGCCAAGCGTTGAAGATACCATCGCGATTCTGCGCGGCCTGAAAGAGCGTTATGAGCTGCACCACCATGTGCAGATTACTGACCCGGCGATTGTTGCGGCAGCAACGCTGTCTCACCGCTACATTGCCGATCGTCAGTTGCCGGATAAAGCTATCGACCTTATTGATGAGGCGGCATCCAGCATTCGTATGCAGATTGACTCCAAGCCGGAGGAACTCGACAGGCTCGACCGCCGTATTATCCAGCTCAAACTGGAACAGCAGGCATTAATGAAAGAGTCTGATGAGGCGAGTAAAAAACGTCTCGATATGCTCAATGAAGAGCTGGACGACAAAGAGCGCCAGTATTCTGAGTTGGAAGAAGAGTGGAAAGCTGAAAAAGCATCCCTCTCGGGAACGCAAACTATCAAGGCTGAGCTGGAGCAGGCAAAAATTGCCATCGAACAGGCGCGTCGCGTCGGCGACCTGGCGCGGATGTCTGAATTGCAGTACGGCAAAATTCCTGAACTGGAAAAACAGCTGGAAGCAGCCACCCAGTCTGAAGGCAAAACCATGCGTCTGCTGCGTAACAAAGTCACGGACGCAGAAATTGCGGAAGTGCTGGCGCGCTGGACCGGGATCCCGGTTGCTCGCATGCTGGAAGGCGAACGGGAAAAACTGTTGCGTATGGAGCAGGAGCTGCATAGCCGCGTGATTGGCCAGAATGAAGCGGTGGAAGCCGTTTCTAACGCCATCCGTCGTAGCCGCGCGGGCTTGTCCGATCCGAATCGTCCGATTGGCTCATTCCTGTTCCTTGGCCCAACCGGTGTCGGTAAAACTGAGCTGTGCAAAGCGCTGGCAAACTTTATGTTCGACAGTGATGATGCAATGGTGCGTATCGATATGTCCGAGTTTATGGAGAAACACTCGGTGTCTCGTCTGGTTGGCGCGCCTCCGGGATATGTCGGTTATGAAGAGGGGGGGTACCTGACGGAAGCGGTACGTCGTCGTCCTTACTCTGTCATCCTGCTGGATGAAGTGGAGAAAGCGCACCCGGATGTATTCAACATTCTGTTGCAGGTGCTTGACGATGGTCGTCTGACTGACGGACAGGGGAGAACGGTCGATTTCCGTAATACGGTTGTCATCATGACCTCGAATCTGGGGTCGGATCTGATTCAGGAACGCTTTGGTGAGCTGGATTACGGCCACATGAAGGATATGGTGCTGGGCGTCGTGAGCCATAACTTCCGCCCGGAATTCATCAACCGTATAGATGAGGTTGTTGTATTCCATCCGTTGGGTGAGCAGCACATTGCTTCTATTGCTCAGATCCAACTGCAGCGTCTGTACAAACGTCTGGAAGAGCGTGGCTATGAAATCCATATCTCTGACGAGGCGCTTAAGCTGCTGAGTGCGAATGGTTACGATCCGGTGTATGGCGCACGTCCATTAAAACGCGCTATCCAACAACAGATCGAAAACCCTCTGGCGCAGCAAATCCTGTCTGGTGAGCTGATTCCAGGCAAAACGATTCGCCTGGAAGTGAATGACGATCGTATTGTGGCAGTGCAGTAAGTCACAAACGACAATAAACGAGCCCTGCGGGGCTCGTTTTTGTTTAAAAACCAGGCGAAAATTGAACTATTGGTTGAAAAGTAATCGCTTGATAGGTTTTTTGTATTTTTAACTTGTCAGCCTGAAATAACTCCCTATAATGCGCCTCCACTGACACGGAGCAACGGATTACAAGCCGCCGGGTCAGCGGGGAAAGGCGATAATAATCGCTTGACTCTGTAGCGGGATGGCGTAATATGCACACCCCGCGCCGCTGAGAAAAAGCGAAGCGGCACTGCTCTTTAACAATTTATCAGACAATCTGTGTGGGCACTCGAAGATACGGATTCTTAACGTCGCAAGACGAAAAATGAATACCAAGTCTCTGAGTGAACATACGTAATTCATTACGAAGTTTAATTCACGAGCATCAAACTTAAATTGAAGAGTTTGATCATGGCTCAGATTGAACGCTGGCGGCAGGCCTAACACATGCAAGTCGAACGGTAGCACAGAGAGCTTGCTCTCGGGTGACGAGTGGCGGACGGGTGAGTAATGTCTGGGAAACTGCCCGATGGAGGGGGATAACTACTGGAAACGGTAGCTAATACCGCATAACGTCGCAAGACCAAAGAGGGGGACCTTCGGGCCTCTTGCCATCGGATGTGCCCAGATGGGATTAGCTAGTAGGTGGGGTAACGGCTCACCTAGGCGACGATCCCTAGCTGGTCTGAGAGGATGACCAGCCACACTGGAACTGAGACACGGTCCAGACTCCTACGGGAGGCAGCAGTGGGGAATATTGCACAATGGGCGCAAGCCTGATGCAGCCATGCCGCGTGTATGAAGAAGGCCTTCGGGTTGTAAAGTACTTTCAGCGAGGAGGAAGGCATTAAGGTTAATAACCTTAGTGATTGACGTTACTCGCAGAAGAAGCACCGGCTAACTCCGTGCCAGCAGCCGCGGTAATACGGAGGGTGCAAGCGTTAATCGGAATTACTGGGCGTAAAGCGCACGCAGGCGGTCTGTCAAGTCGGATGTGAAATCCCCGGGCTCAACCTGGGAACTGCATCCGAAACTGGCAGGCTAGAGTCTTGTAGAGGGGGGTAGAATTCCAGGTGTAGCGGTGAAATGCGTAGAGATCTGGAGGAATACCGGTGGCGAAGGCGGCCCCCTGGACAAAGACTGACGCTCAGGTGCGAAAGCGTGGGGAGCAAACAGGATTAGATACCCTGGTAGTCCACGCCGTAAACGATGTCGACTTGGAGGTTGTGCCCTTGAGGCGTGGCTTCCGGAGCTAACGCGTTAAGTCGACCGCCTGGGGAGTACGGCCGCAAGGTTAAAACTCAAATGAATTGACGGGGGCCCGCACAAGCGGTGGAGCATGTGGTTTAATTCGATGCAACGCGAAGAACCTTACCTACTCTTGACATCCAGAGAACTTAGCAGAGATGCTTTGGTGCCTTCGGGAACTCTGAGACAGGTGCTGCATGGCTGTCGTCAGCTCGTGTTGTGAAATGTTGGGTTAAGTCCCGCAACGAGCGCAACCCTTATCCTTTGTTGCCAGCGGTTAGGCCGGGAACTCAAAGGAGACTGCCAGTGATAAACTGGAGGAAGGTGGGGATGACGTCAAGTCATCATGGCCCTTACGAGTAGGGCTACACACGTGCTACAATGGCATATACAAAGAGAAGCGACCTCGCGAGAGCAAGCGGACCTCATAAAGTATGTCGTAGTCCGGATTGGAGTCTGCAACTCGACTCCATGAAGTCGGAATCGCTAGTAATCGTGGATCAGAATGCCACGGTGAATACGTTCCCGGGCCTTGTACACACCGCCCGTCACACCATGGGAGTGGGTTGCAAAAGAAGTAGGTAGCTTAACCTTCGGGAGGGCGCTTACCACTTTGTGATTCATGACTGGGGTGAAGTCGTAACAAGGTAACCGTAGGGGAACCTGCGGTTGGATCACCTCCTTACCTTAAAGAA
>NZ_JAOWDR010000053.1:0-28855 GCF_030334525.1 Citrobacter sp. Ce119 | reverse complement strand
CGTGGTATCACCATCAACACTTCTCACGTTGAATATGACACCCCGACTCGCCACTACGCACACGTAGACTGCCCGGGCCACGCCGACTATGTTAAAAACATGATCACCGGTGCTGCGCAGATGGACGGCGCGATCCTGGTTGTTGCTGCGACTGACGGCCCGATGCCGCAGACTCGTGAGCACATCCTGCTGGGTCGTCAGGTAGGCGTTCCGTACATCATCGTGTTCCTGAACAAATGCGACATGGTTGATGACGAAGAGCTGCTGGAACTGGTAGAAATGGAAGTTCGTGAACTTCTGTCTCAGTACGATTTCCCGGGCGACGACACTCCGATCGTTCGTGGTTCTGCTCTGAAAGCGCTGGAAGGCGAAGCAGAGTGGGAAGCGAAAATCATCGAACTGGCTGGCTTCCTGGATTCTTACATCCCAGAACCAGAGCGTGCGATTGACAAGCCGTTCCTGCTGCCTATCGAAGACGTATTCTCCATCTCCGGTCGTGGTACCGTTGTTACCGGTCGTGTAGAGCGCGGTATCATCAAAGTTGGTGAAGAAGTTGAAATCGTTGGTATCAAGGACACTGCTAAGTCTACTTGTACCGGCGTTGAAATGTTCCGCAAACTGCTGGACGAAGGCCGTGCTGGTGAGAACGTTGGTGTTCTGCTGCGTGGTATCAAACGTGAAGAAATCGAACGTGGTCAGGTACTGGCTAAGCCGGGCTCTATCAAGCCGCACACCAAGTTCGAATCTGAAGTGTACATTCTGTCCAAAGACGAAGGCGGCCGTCATACTCCGTTCTTCAAAGGCTACCGTCCGCAGTTCTACTTCCGTACTACTGACGTGACTGGTACCATCGAACTGCCGGAAGGCGTTGAGATGGTAATGCCGGGCGACAACATCAAAATGGTTGTTACCCTGATCCACCCAATCGCGATGGACGACGGTCTGCGTTTCGCAATCCGTGAAGGCGGCCGTACTGTTGGTGCGGGCGTTGTTGCTAAAGTAATGAGCTAATTATTAGTTAATTAGCTTTGAGCTTAAAAAGGGCGCTTCGGCGCCCTTTTTGCTGCCTGCTATTTAGCGATTGTCATATTTATTCGCATTTTTTATTCATTCTCCCGCCGCGTAAATAGCGTTGTGCTATTGTAATCATAACTATTCTCATTTACACTTTGCGCAGAAATTGAACGGGAGCGATCATGTACGTTTGTTTGTGTAATGCGATAAGTGATAAAAAAATACGTCAGGCTGTTCGCCAGTTTCATCCTCAGTCCTTTCAACAATTACGTAAATTTATTCCTGTTGGAAATCAATGTGGTAAGTGTATTCGTGCCGCCCGCGAAGTCATGCAGGATGAATTAACGCAAATGCCAGAATTTAAAGAGATCGCCTAAGTCACACTCTTTTTTTTGACATCCCTGTAGCCCCATCTACGCTCTAATAGTGGAAGCGGAGGGACTATAAAATGAAAGGTGATGTTAAAATCATAAATTATCTCAATAAACTATTGGGAAATGAGCTTGTCGCAATCAACCAGTATTTTCTCCATGCCCGTATGTTTAAAAACTGGGGACTGACTCGCCTCAATGATGTTGAGTACCATGAATCTATCGATGAGATGAAGCACGCTGATAAATACATTGAGCGTATTTTATTTTTAGAAGGGCTCCCAAACTTACAGGACCTCGGTAAGTTGGGTATAGGCGAAGACGTTGAAGAGATGCTGCAATCCGATCTTCGACTGGAACTCGATGGTGCTAAAGACTTACGTGAAGCCATTGCCTATGCCGATAGCGTTCATGACTATGTCAGCCGGGATATGATGATCGAGATCCTGACTGAAGAAGAAGGGCATATTGACTGGCTCGAAACAGAGCTGGACCTGATTGCAAAACTTGGCTTGCAAAACTATCTGCAATCGCAAATTAAAGTCAGCGACTAACTGCCCTGTATCATACTTACCAGGCCAATGACAAAACCCGCAGCCGCCAGATATGGCCCAAATGGCAGCGGGTTTTTTAGTACCTGTCTCCCGCACCGGACGCAGGAAATCCCGGTGAGGCAACAGGCCATGCCTGCGGCAAGTAAAACCAACAGTGGTAATGATTCCCAGCGATGCCATGCGCCTAGCGCGGCAAGAAATTTGACATCACCAAAGCCTAACCCTTCCTGACGGCATATCAGACGATACCCCCAGTAGAACAAAGCAAATACCCCATACCCCGCTACGGCACCCCAAAGCGCGTCGGATAACTGCGCCGGTCTGCAGCACTGATGATAAATAAGACCGCCCCACAAAAGAGGGCAGGTAAATTTGTCGGGCAGCAGTCCGGTACGTAGGTCATGGACTAAGAGCAACCCTGATAGCGAAACATAAATCAGCAGAAAGGGAAAATCGATGTACATGGGCAAGCCTCATCTGGCAAAGCGTTTACCCTCGGGTAAACCCGGCGGCTCTACAAGTCCGGGATGTGGGTTATGTTTGCTCCCTTCCAGGGAAAACGCGTTGCACCACAGGACATACAATCAGAGTGGAAGGGGACCCGCATTTGTGAACGAGTGATTAATTTCTACGCGGCACTTGCTTAAGACTGAGATTTACGTATAATGCGCGGGCTTGTCTAATATTGACAGCGGTTCGATATGAGCCACCGGTACTGCGAAAGCAATACCAGACAATGTTCCCAATCGGGGAACTCTGTAAGAACGGTTACACTCTCCCATCAATCGTAATGGGTTTGAGGAGTAACTATTTCGTCTATAAAATAATTGGAGCTCTGGTCTCATGCAGAACCAAAGAATCCGTATCCGTTTGAAAGCGTTTGATCATCGTCTGATCGATCAATCAACCGCGGAAATCGTCGAGACTGCCAAGCGCACTGGTGCGCAGGTTCGTGGTCCGATCCCGCTGCCGACCCGCAAAGAGCGTTTCACCGTTCTGATCTCCCCGCACGTCAACAAAGACGCGCGTGATCAGTACGAGATCCGTACTCACAAGCGTCTGGTTGACATCGTTGAGCCAACTGAAAAAACCGTTGATGCTCTGATGCGTCTGGACCTGGCTGCCGGTGTAGACGTGCAGATCAGCCTGGGTTAATCAGGTCATCGAGCGATTGAGAGGTTGATACAATGATTGGTTTAGTCGGTAAAAAAGTGGGTATGACCCGCATCTTCACTGAAGATGGCGTATCTATCCCAGTAACCGTTATCGAAGTTGAAGCAAACCGCGTTACTCAGGTTAAAGATCTGGCTAACGATGGCTATCGCGCTGTTCAGGTTACCACCGGTGCTAAAAAAGCTAACCGCGTAACTAAGCCGGAAGCTGGCCACTTTGCTAAAGCTGGCGTAGAAGCTGGCCGCGGCCTGTGGGAGTTCCGTCTGGCAGATGGTGAAGAATACACCGTTGGTCAGAACATTAGCGTTGAACTGTTTGCTGACGTTAAAAAAGTTGACGTAACCGGTACCTCTAAAGGTAAAGGTTTCGCTGGTACCGTTAAGCGCTGGAACTTCCGTACCCAGGACGCTACTCACGGTAACTCCTTGTCTCACCGCGTTCCGGGTTCTATCGGTCAGAACCAGACTCCGGGCAAAGTGTTCAAAGGCAAGAAAATGGCAGGTCAGCTGGGCAACGAACGTGTAACCGTTCAGAGCCTGGACGTAGTACGTGTTGACGCTGAGCGCAACCTGCTGCTGGTTAAAGGTGGTGTTCCGGGTGCGACCGGTTGCGACCTGATCGTTAAACCAGCTGTGAAGGCGTAAGGGGATAGCAATGGAATTAGTATTGAAAGACGCGCAGAGCGCGCTGACTGTTTCCGAAACTACCTTCGGTCGTGATTTCAACGAAGCGCTGGTTCACCAGGTTGTTGTTGCTTATGCAGCTGGTGCTCGTCAGGGTACTCGTGCTCAGAAGACTCGTGCTGAAGTAACTGGTTCAGGCAAAAAGCCGTGGCGCCAGAAAGGTACCGGCCGTGCGCGTTCAGGTTCTATCAAGAGCCCGATCTGGCGTTCAGGTGGCGTGACCTTCGCTGCTCGTCCACAGGACCACAGTCAAAAAGTTAACAAAAAGATGTACCGCGGCGCGCTGAAAAGCATTCTGTCCGAACTGGTACGTCAGGATCGTCTGATCGTTGTCGAATCATTCTCTGTAGAAGCGCCTAAAACTAAGCTGCTGGCACAGAAACTGAAAGACATGGCTCTGGAAGATGTGCTGATCATCACCGGTGAGCTGGACGAAAACCTGTTCCTGGCTGCGCGCAACCTGCACAAGGTTGACGTACGCGATGCAACTGGTATCGACCCGGTTAGCCTGATCGCCTTCGACAAAGTCGTAATGACTGCTGATGCTGTTAAGCAAGTTGAGGAGATGCTGGCATGATTCGTGAAGAACGTCTGCTGAAAGTGCTGCGCGCACCGCACGTTTCTGAAAAAGCGTCTACTGCGATGGAAAAAACTAACACCATCGTTCTCAAAGTTGCTAAAGACGCGACCAAAGCAGAAATCAAAGCTGCTGTGCAGAAACTGTTTGAAGTCGAAGTCGAAGTCGTTAACACCCTGGTAGTTAAAGGGAAAGTTAAACGTCACGGACAGCGTATCGGTCGTCGTAGCGACTGGAAAAAAGCTTACGTCACCCTGAAGGAAGGCCAGAATCTGGACTTCGTCGGCGGCGCTGAGTAAGTCGGAGGAGTAATACAATGGCAGTTGTTAAATGTAAACCGACATCTCCGGGTCGTCGCCACGTTGTTAAAGTGGTCAACCCAGAGCTGCACAAGGGCAAACCTTTTGCTCCGCTGGTTGAAAAAAACAGCAAATCCGGTGGTCGTAACAACAATGGCCGCATCACCACTCGTCACATCGGTGGTGGTCACAAGCAGGCTTATCGTATTGTTGACTTCAAACGCAACAAAGACGGTATCCCGGCAGTTGTTGAACGTCTTGAGTACGATCCGAACCGCTCCGCGAACATCGCGCTGGTTCTGTACAAAGACGGTGAACGCCGTTACATCCTGGCCCCTAAAGGCCTGAAAGCTGGCGACCAGATTCAATCTGGCGTTGATGCTGCAATCAAAGCAGGTAACACCCTGCCGATGCGCAATATCCCGGTTGGTTCTACCGTTCATAACGTAGAAATGAAACCAGGTAAAGGCGGTCAGCTGGCACGTTCCGCTGGTACTTACGTTCAGATCGTTGCTCGTGATGGTGCTTATGTCACCCTGCGTCTGCGTTCTGGTGAAATGCGTAAAGTAGAAGCAGACTGCCGTGCAACTCTGGGCGAAGTTGGCAATGCTGAGCATATGCTGCGCGTTCTGGGTAAAGCAGGTGCTGCACGCTGGCGTGGTGTTCGTCCTACCGTTCGCGGTACTGCGATGAACCCAGTCGACCACCCACATGGTGGTGGTGAAGGTCGTAACTTTGGTAAGCACCCGGTAACTCCGTGGGGCGTTCAGACCAAAGGTAAGAAGACCCGCAGCAACAAGCGTACTGATAAATTCATCGTACGTCGCCGTAGCAAATAATTTTAGAGGATAAGCCATGCCACGTTCTCTCAAGAAAGGTCCTTTTATTGACCTGCACTTGCTGAAGAAGGTAGAGAAAGCGGTGGAAAGCGGAGACAAGAAGCCCCTGCGCACTTGGTCCCGTCGTTCAACGATCTTTCCTAACATGATCGGTTTGACCATCGCTGTCCATAATGGTCGTCAGCACGTTCCGGTATTTGTTTCCGACGAAATGGTCGGTCACAAACTGGGTGAATTCGCACCGACTCGTACTTATCGCGGCCACGCTGCTGATAAAAAAGCGAAGAAGAAATAAGGTAGGAGGAAGAGATGGAAACTTTAGCTCAACATCGCCATGCTCGTTCTTCTGCTCAGAAGGTTCGCCTTGTTGCAGACCTGATTCGCGGTAAGAAAGTGTCGCAGGCTCTGGATATTCTGACCTACACCAATAAGAAAGCGGCTGTACTGGTTAAGAAAGTCCTGGAATCTGCCATTGCTAACGCTGAACACAACGATGGCGCTGACATTGACGATCTGAAAGTTACGAAAATTTTCGTAGACGAAGGCCCGAGCATGAAGCGCATTATGCCGCGTGCAAAAGGTCGTGCAGATCGCATCCTGAAGCGCACCAGCCACATTACTGTGGTTGTGTCCGATCGCTGAGACTCTGGAGACTAGCAATGGGTCAGAAAGTACATCCTAATGGTATTCGCCTGGGTATTGTAAAACCATGGAACTCAACCTGGTTTGCGAACACCAAAGAATTCGCTGACAACCTGGACAGCGATTTTAAAGTACGTCAGTACCTGACTAAGGAACTGGCTAAAGCGTCTGTATCTCGTATCGTTATCGAGCGTCCGGCTAAGAGCATCCGTGTGACCATTCACACCGCTCGCCCGGGTATCGTTATCGGTAAGAAAGGCGAAGACGTAGAAAAACTGCGCAAAGTCGTAGCGGATATTGCTGGCGTTCCTGCTCAGATCAATATCGCCGAAGTGCGTAAGCCTGAACTGGACGCAAAATTGGTTGCTGACAGCATCACTTCTCAGCTGGAACGTCGCGTTATGTTCCGTCGTGCTATGAAGCGTGCTGTACAGAACGCAATGCGTCTGGGCGCTAAAGGTATCAAAGTTGAAGTTAGTGGCCGTCTGGGCGGCGCGGAAATCGCACGTACCGAATGGTACCGCGAAGGTCGCGTACCTCTGCACACTCTGCGTGCTGACATCGACTACAACACCTCTGAAGCGCACACCACTTACGGTGTAATCGGCGTTAAAGTGTGGATCTTCAAAGGCGAGATCCTGGGTGGTATGGCTGCTGTTGAACAACCGGAAAAACCGGCTGCGCAACCTAAAAAGCAGCAGCGTAAAGGCCGTAAATAAGGAGCGTCGCTGATGTTACAACCAAAGCGTACAAAATTCCGTAAAATGCACAAAGGCCGTAACCGCGGTCTGGCTGCTGGCGCGGATGTTAGCTTCGGCAGCTTCGGTCTGAAAGCTGTTGGCCGTGGTCGTCTGACTGCCCGTCAGATCGAAGCAGCACGTCGTGCTATGACCCGTGCAGTTAAGCGTCAAGGTAAGATCTGGATCCGTGTATTCCCGGACAAACCGATCACTGAAAAGCCGCTGGCAGTGCGTATGGGTAAAGGTAAAGGTAACGTGGAGTATTGGGTTGCCTTGATTCAGCCGGGTAAAGTCCTGTATGAAATGGACGGCGTACCGGAAGAGCTGGCCCGTGAAGCATTCAAGCTGGCAGCAGCGAAACTGCCGATTAAAACCACCTTTGTAACTAAGACGGTGATGTAATGAAAGCAAAAGAGCTGCGTGAGAAGAGTGTTGAAGAGCTGAACACCGAGCTGCTGAATCTGCTGCGTGAGCAGTTCAACCTGCGTATGCAGGCTGCAAGTGGCCAGCTGCAACAGTCTCACCTGTTGAAGCAAGTGCGTCGTGACGTCGCACGCGTTAAGACTTTACTGACTGAGAAGGCGGGTGCGTAATGACCGATAAAATCCGTACTCTGCAAGGTCGCGTTGTTAGCGATAAAATGGAGAAATCCATCGTTGTTGCTATCGAACGTTTTGTGAAACACCCGATCTACGGTAAATTCATTAAGCGTACGACCAAACTGCACGTACATGACGAGAACAACGAATGCGGTACTGGTGACGTGGTTGAAATCCGCGAATGCCGTCCGCTGTCCAAGACTAAGTCCTGGACGCTGGTTCGCGTTGTAGAGAAAGCCGTTCTGTAATACAGTAGGCATTCTCAACGAATAAACGGCTCAGCGATGAGCCGTTTATTTTTTCTACCCATATCGTTGAAGCGGTGTTATAATGCCGCGCCCCCGATATGGGGCTTTTTTAACGACCTGATTTTCGGGTCTCAGTAGTAGTTGACATTAGCGGAGCACTAAAATGATCCAAGAACAGACTATGCTGAACGTCGCCGACAACTCCGGTGCACGTCGCGTAATGTGTATCAAGGTTCTGGGTGGCTCGCACCGTCGCTACGCAGGCGTCGGCGATATCATCAAGATCACCATCAAGGAAGCAATTCCGCGTGGTAAGGTCAAAAAAGGTGATGTGCTGAAGGCGGTAGTGGTGCGCACCAAGAAGGGTGTTCGTCGCCCGGACGGTTCTGTCATTCGCTTCGATGGTAATGCATGCGTTATTTTAAACAATAACAGCGAGCAACCTATCGGTACGCGTATTTTTGGGCCGGTAACTCGTGAACTTCGTAACGAGAAGTTCATGAAAATTATCTCTCTGGCACCAGAAGTACTCTAAGGAGCGAATCATGGCAGCGAAGATCCGTCGTGATGACGAAGTTATCGTGTTAACCGGTAAAGATAAAGGTAAACGCGGTAAAGTTAAGAATGTCCTGTCTTCCGGCAAGGTCATTGTTGAAGGTATCAACCTGGTTAAGAAACATCAGAAGCCGGTTCCGGCCCTGAACCAACCAGGCGGCATTGTAGAGAAAGAAGCAGCTATTCAGATCTCTAACCTTGCTATCTTCAACGCGGCAACCGGCAAGGCTGACCGTGTAGGCTTTAGATTCGAAGACGGCAAAAAAGTCCGTTTCTTTAAATCTAACAGCGAAACTATCAAGTAATTTGGAGTAGTACGATGGCGAAACTGCATGATTACTACAAAGACGAAGTAGTCGCTAAACTCATGACTGAGTTTAACTACAATTCTGTCATGCAAGTCCCTCGGGTCGAGAAGATCACCCTGAACATGGGTGTTGGTGAAGCGATCGCTGACAAGAAACTGCTGGATAACGCAGCAGCTGACCTGACAGCAATCTCCGGTCAAAAACCGCTGATCACCAAAGCACGCAAATCAGTTGCAGGCTTCAAAATCCGTCAGGGCTATCCGATCGGCTGTAAAGTAACTCTGCGTGGCGAACGCATGTGGGAGTTCTTTGAGCGCCTGATCACTATTGCTGTTCCACGTATCCGTGACTTCCGTGGCTTGTCCGCTAAGTCTTTCGACGGTCGTGGTAACTACAGCATGGGTGTCCGTGAGCAGATCATCTTCCCAGAAATCGACTACGATAAAGTCGACCGCGTGCGTGGTTTGGATATTACCATTACCACTACTGCGAAATCTGACGAAGAAGGCCGTGCTCTGCTGGCTGCCTTTGACTTCCCGTTCCGCAAGTAAGGTAGGGTTACTGAATGGCTAAGCAATCAATGAAAGCACGCGAAGTAAAGCGCGTAGCTTTAGCTGATAAGTACTTCGCAAAACGCGCTGAACTGAAAGCTATTATCTCTGATGTGAACGCGACCGACGAAGATCGTTGGAACGCAGTTCTCAAGCTGCAGTCTCTGCCGCGTGATTCCAGCCCGTCCCGTCAGCGTAACCGCTGCCGTCAAACAGGTCGTCCGCATGGCTATGTGGGCAAGTTCGGGTTGAGCCGTATCAAACTGCGTGAAGCCGCCATGCGCGGTGAAGTACCAGGCTTGAAAAAGGCTAGCTGGTAATTACCAATTGAATCACGGGAGTAAAGACAGATGAGCATGCAAGATCCGATCGCGGATATGCTGACCCGTATCCGTAACGGTCAGGCCGCGAATAAAGCTGCGGTCACCATGCCTTCCTCCAAGCTGAAAGTGGCAATTGCCAACGTGCTGAAGGAAGAAGGTTTTATTGAAGATTTTAAAGTTGAAGGCGACACCAAGCCGGAACTGGAACTTACTCTTAAGTATTTCCAGGGTAAAGCTGTTGTAGAAAGCATTCAGCGTGTCAGTCGCCCAGGTCTGCGCATTTATAAGCGTAAAGACGAGCTGCCGAAAGTTATGGCTGGCATGGGTATCGCAGTTGTTTCTACCTCTAAAGGTGTTATGACTGATCGTGCAGCGCGCCAGGCTGGTCTTGGTGGCGAAATTATCTGCTACGTAGCCTAATCGGAGGAAAAAATGTCTCGTGTTGCTAAAGCACCGGTCGTTATTCCTGCCGGCGTTGATGTAAAAATCAACGGTCAGGTTATTACGATCAAAGGTAAAAACGGCGAGCTGACTCGTACTCTCAACGATGCTGTTGCAGTAAATCATGCAGATAATGCACTGACCTTCGGTCCGCGTGATGGTTACGCAGATGGATGGGCTCAGGCTGGTACCGCGCGTGCCCTGCTGAATGCAATGGTTGTCGGTGTTACCGAAGGCTTCACTAAGAAGCTACAGCTGGTTGGTGTAGGTTATCGTGCAGCGGTTAAAGGGAATGTAGTAAACCTGGCTTTAGGTTTCTCTCACCCAGTTGACCATCAGCTGCCTGCGGGTATCACTGCAGAATGTCCGTCTCAGACTGAAATCGTGCTGAAAGGCGCTGATAAACAGCTGATCGGTCAGGTTGCAGCAGATCTGCGCGCCTACCGTCGTCCTGAGCCTTATAAAGGCAAGGGTGTTCGTTACGCCGACGAAGTCGTGCGTACCAAAGAGGCTAAGAAGAAGTAAGGTAACACTATGGATAAGAAATCTGCTCGTATCCGTCGTGCGACCCGCGCACGCCGCAAGCTCCAGGAGCTGGGTGCAACTCGCCTGGTGGTACATCGTACCCCGCGTCATATTTACGCACAGGTAATTGCACCGAACGGTTCTGAAGTTCTGGTAGCTGCTTCTACTGTAGAAAAAGCTATCGCTGAACAATTGAAGTACACCGGTAACAAAGACGCTGCTGCAGCTGTAGGTAAAGCTGTTGCTGAACGCGCTCTGGAAAAAGGCATCAAAGATGTTTCTTTTGACCGTTCCGGGTTCCAATATCATGGTCGTGTCCAGGCACTGGCAGATGCTGCCCGTGAAGCTGGCCTTCAGTTCTAAGGTAGAGGTGTAAGATGGCTCACATCGAAAAACAAGCTGGCGAACTGCAGGAAAAGCTGATCGCGGTTAACCGCGTATCTAAAACCGTAAAAGGTGGTCGTATTTTCTCCTTCACAGCTCTGACTGTAGTTGGTGATGGTAACGGTCGCGTTGGTTTTGGTTACGGTAAAGCGCGTGAAGTTCCAGCAGCGATCCAGAAAGCGATGGAAAAAGCCCGTCGCAATATGATTAACGTCGCGCTGAACCACGGCACCCTGCAGCACCCGGTTAAGGGTACTCACACGGGTTCTCGTGTATTCATGCAGCCGGCTTCCGAAGGTACCGGTATCATCGCCGGTGGTGCAATGCGCGCCGTTCTGGAAGTCGCTGGAGTTCGTAACGTTCTGGCTAAAGCGTATGGTTCCACCAACCCGATTAACGTGGTTCGTGCAACTATCGATGGTCTGGAAAATATGAAATCTCCGGAAATGGTCGCTGCCAAGCGTGGTAAATCCGTTGAAGAAATTCTGGGGAAATAAACCATGGCAAAGACTATTAAAATTACTCAAACCCGCAGTGCAATCGGTCGTCTGCCGAAACACAAGGCAACGCTGCTTGGCCTGGGTCTGCGTCGTATTGGTCACACCGTAGAGCGCGAGGATACTCCTGCTGTTCGTGGTATGGTCAACGCGGTTTCCTTCATGGTTAAAGTTGAGGAGTAAGAGATGCGTTTAAATACTCTGTCTCCGGCCGAAGGCTCTAAAAAAGCGGCTCGCCGCCTGGGTCGTGGTATCGGTTCTGGCCTCGGTAAAACCGGTGGTCGTGGTCACAAAGGTCAGAAGTCTCGTTCTGGCGGTGGCGTACGTCGCGGTTTCGAGGGTGGTCAGATGCCTCTGTACCGTCGTCTGCCGAAATTCGGCTTCACTTCACGTAAAGCAGCGATTACAGCCGAAGTTCGTCTGTCTGACCTGGCTAAAGTTGAAGGCGGTGTTGTAGACCTGAACACGCTGAAAGCAGCTAACATTATCGGTATCCAGATCGAGTTCGCGAAAGTGATCCTGGCTGGTGAAGTCACTACTCCGGTAACTGTTCGTGGCCTGCGTGTTACTAAAGGCGCTCGTGCTGCTATCGAAGCTGCTGGCGGTAAAATCGAGGAATAAGTAGCAGATGGCTAAACAACCGGGATTAGATTTTCAAAGTGCCAAAGGTGGCTTAGGCGAGCTGAAACGCAGACTGCTGTTTGTAATCGGCGCGCTGATTGTGTTCCGTATTGGCTCTTTCATTCCGATCCCTGGTATTGATGCCGCTGTACTTGCCAAACTGCTTGAGCAACAGCGAGGCACCATCATTGAAATGTTTAACATGTTCTCTGGTGGTGCTCTCAGCCGTGCTTCTATCTTTGCTCTGGGGATCATGCCGTATATTTCGGCGTCGATCATTATCCAGCTGCTGACGGTGGTTCATCCAACGCTGGCAGAAATTAAGAAAGAAGGGGAGTCTGGTCGTCGTAAGATCAGCCAGTACACCCGCTACGGTACTCTGGTGCTGGCAATATTCCAGTCGATCGGTATTGCTACCGGTCTGCCGAATATGCCTGGTATGCAGGGCCTGGTGATGAACCCAGGCTTTGCATTCTATTTCACCGCTGTTGTAAGTCTGGTTACAGGGACAATGTTCCTGATGTGGTTGGGCGAACAGATTACTGAACGTGGTATCGGCAACGGTATCTCAATCATTATCTTCGCCGGTATTGTCGCGGGACTCCCGCCAGCCATTGCCCATACTATCGAGCAAGCGCGTCAAGGCGACCTGCACTTCCTCGTGTTGCTGTTGGTTGCAGTATTAGTATTCGCAGTGACGTTCTTTGTTGTATTTGTTGAGCGTGGTCAACGCCGCATTGTGGTAAACTACGCGAAACGTCAGCAAGGTCGTCGTGTCTATGCTGCACAGAGCACACATTTACCGCTGAAAGTGAATATGGCGGGGGTAATCCCGGCAATCTTCGCTTCCAGTATTATTCTGTTCCCGGCAACCATCGCGTCATGGTTCGGGGGCGGGACTGGTTGGAACTGGCTGACAACAATTTCGCTGTATTTGCAGCCTGGGCAACCGCTTTATGTGTTACTCTATGCGTCTGCAATCATATTCTTCTGTTTCTTCTACACGGCGTTGGTTTTCAACCCGCGTGAAACAGCAGATAACCTGAAGAAGTCCGGTGCATTTGTACCAGGAATTCGTCCGGGAGAGCAAACGGCGAAGTATATCGATAAAGTAATGACCCGCCTGACTTTGGTTGGTGCGCTCTACATTACCTTTATCTGCCTGATCCCGGAGTTCATGCGTGATGCAATGAAAGTACCGTTCTACTTCGGTGGGACCTCACTGCTTATCGTTGTTGTCGTGATTATGGACTTTATGGCTCAAGTGCAAACTCTGATGATGTCAAGTCAGTACGAGTCTGCATTGAAGAAGGCGAATCTGAAAGGCTACGGCCGTTAACAGTCGCCCGAGAAGTTACGGAGAGTAAAAATGAAAGTTCGTGCTTCCGTCAAGAAATTATGCCGTAACTGCAAAATCGTTAAGCGTGATGGTGTCATCCGTGTGATTTGCAGTGCCGAGCCGAAGCATAAACAGCGCCAAGGCTGATTTATTCGCATATTTTTCTTGCAAAGTTGGGTTGAGCTGGCTAGATTAGCCAGCCAATCTTTTGTATGTCTGTGCGTTTCCATTTGAGTATCCTGAAAACGGGCTTTTCAGCATGGTGCGTACATATTAAATAGTAGGAGTGCATAGTGGCCCGTATAGCAGGCATTAACATTCCTGATCAGAAACATGCTGTGATCGCATTAACTTCGATCTACGGCGTCGGCAAGACCCGTTCTAAAGCCATTCTGGCTGCCGCGGGTATCGCTGAAGATGTTAAGATCAGTGAGCTGTCTGAAGAACAAATCGACACGCTGCGTGACGAAGTTGCCAAATTTGTCGTTGAAGGTGATCTGCGCCGTGAAGTTAGCATGAGCATCAAGCGCCTTATGGACCTTGGTTGCTATCGCGGTTTGCGTCATCGTCGTGGTCTCCCGGTTCGCGGTCAGCGTACCAAGACCAACGCACGTACCCGTAAGGGTCCGCGCAAACCGATCAAGAAATAATCGGGGTGATTGAATAATGGCAAAGGCACCAATTCGTGCACGTAAACGTGTAAGAAAACAAGTCTCTGACGGCGTGGCTCATATCCATGCTTCTTTTAACAACACCATCGTTACCATTACTGATCGTCAGGGTAACGCACTGGGTTGGGCAACAGCCGGTGGTTCCGGTTTCCGTGGTTCTCGCAAATCCACTCCGTTTGCAGCTCAGGTTGCAGCAGAGCGTTGCGCTGAAGCCGTAAAAGAATACGGTATCAAGAATCTGGAAGTTATGGTCAAAGGACCGGGTCCAGGTCGCGAATCTACTGTTCGTGCTCTGAACGCCGCTGGTTTCCGCATCACTAATATTACTGATGTGACTCCGATCCCTCATAACGGTTGTCGTCCGCCGAAAAAACGTCGCGTATAACGCTGTCGTTTCTAGGATTGTTGGAGAAAGAAAATGGCAAGATATTTGGGTCCTAAGCTCAAGCTGAGCCGTCGTGAGGGCACTGACTTATTCCTTAAGTCTGGCGTTCGCGCGATCGATACCAAGTGTAAAATTGAACAAGCTCCTGGCCAGCACGGTGCGCGTAAACCGCGTCTGTCTGACTATGGTGTGCAGTTGCGTGAAAAGCAAAAAGTTCGCCGTATCTACGGTGTGCTGGAGCGTCAGTTCCGTAACTACTACAAAGAAGCAGCACGTCTGAAAGGCAACACCGGTGAAAACCTGTTGGGTCTGCTGGAAGGTCGTCTGGACAACGTTGTATACCGTATGGGCTTCGGTGCCACTCGTGCAGAAGCACGTCAGCTGGTCAGCCATAAAGCAATTATGGTAAACGGTCGTGTTGTTAACATCGCTTCTTATCAGGTTAGTCCGAATGACGTTGTTAGCATTCGTGAGAAAGCGAAGAAGCAGTCTCGCGTGAAAGCCGCTCTGGAGCTGGCTGAGCAGCGTGAAAAGCCAACCTGGCTGGAAGTTGATGCTGGCAAGATGGAAGGTACGTTCAAGCGTAAGCCGGAGCGTTCTGATCTGTCTGCGGACATTAACGAACACCTGATCGTCGAGCTTTACTCCAAGTAAAGCTTAGTACCAAAGAGAGGACACAATGCAGGGTTCTGTGACAGAGTTTCTAAAACCGCGCCTGGTAGATATCGAGCAAGTGAGTTCGACGCACGCCAAGGTGACCCTTGAGCCTTTAGAGCGTGGCTTTGGCCATACTTTGGGTAACGCACTGCGCCGTATTCTGCTCTCATCGATGCCGGGTTGCGCGGTGACCGAGGTTGAGATTGATGGTGTACTACATGAGTACAGCACCAAAGAAGGCGTTCAGGAAGATATCCTGGAAATCCTGCTCAACCTGAAAGGGCTGGCGGTGAGAGTTCAGGGTAAAGATGATGTTATTCTTACCTTGAATAAATCTGGCATTGGCCCTGTGACTGCAGCCGACATTACCCATGATGGTGATGTCGAAATCGTCAAGCCACAGCACGTGATCTGCCACCTGACCGATGAGAACGCATCTATTAGCATGCGTATCAAAGTTCAGCGCGGTCGTGGTTATGTGCCGGCTTCTACCCGAATTCATTCGGAAGAAGATGAGCGCCCAATCGGCCGTCTGCTGGTCGACGCATGCTACAGCCCTGTAGAGCGTATTGCCTACAATGTTGAAGCAGCGCGTGTAGAACAGCGTACCGACCTGGACAAGCTGGTCATCGAAATGGAAACCAACGGCACAATCGATCCTGAAGAGGCGATTCGTCGTGCGGCAACCATTCTGGCTGAACAACTTGAAGCTTTCGTTGACTTACGTGATGTACGTCAGCCGGAAGTTAAAGAAGAGAAACCAGAATTCGATCCGATCCTGCTGCGCCCTGTTGACGATCTGGAATTGACTGTCCGCTCTGCTAACTGCCTCAAAGCAGAAGCTATCCACTATATCGGTGATCTGGTACAGCGTACTGAGGTTGAGCTTCTTAAGACGCCTAACCTTGGTAAAAAATCTCTTACCGAGATTAAAGACGTGCTGGCTTCCCGTGGACTGTCTCTGGGCATGCGCCTGGAAAACTGGCCACCGGCAAGCATCGCTGACGAGTAACCGGATCACAGGTTAAGGTTTTACTGAGAAGGATAAGGTCATGCGCCATCGTAAGAGTGGTCGTCAACTGAACCGCAACAGCAGCCATCGCCAGGCTATGTTCCGCAATATGGCAGGTTCACTGGTTCGTCATGAAATCATCAAGACGACTCTGCCGAAAGCGAAAGAGCTGCGTCGCGTAGTTGAGCCGCTGATTACTCTTGCCAAGACTGATAGCGTAGCTAATCGTCGTCTGGCATTCGCCCGTACTCGTGATAACGAGATCGTGGCAAAACTGTTTAACGAACTGGGCCCGCGTTTCGCGAGCCGCGCCGGTGGTTACACTCGCATTCTGAAGTGTGGTTTCCGTGCAGGCGACAACGCGCCGATGGCATACATCGAGCTGGTTGATCGTTCAGAGAAAACAGAAGCTGCTGCAGAGTAATCTGTAGTAACGTAAAAAAACCCGCCTCGGCGGGTTTTTTTATATCCGTCATATCCCCAATTACCTACAATATCTGTACTCTTTTTGTTCATCCCCTGGAGTGTTGTATGTGGTTACTGGACCAGTGGGCAGAGCGCCATATTATTGAAGCACAGTCTAAAGGTGAGTTTGATGGTTTACCTGGTACAGGTGAGCCGCTGATCCTTGACGATGATTCTCATGTCCCGCCTGAACTTCGTGCCGGATTCCGTCTATTAAAGAATGCTGGATGTCTTCCTCCTGAGCTTGAGCAGCGCAGAGAGGCAATACAGTTGCTTGAAATACTCGCAGGGATCCGCAAAGATGATCCCAGTTATCCGGAGGTGAGTCGAAGACTGTCACTACTGGAACTGAAACTTCGGCAGGCTGGACTCAGTACCGAGTTTTTACGCGGCGAATATGCAGATAAGCTGCTACAGAAGATCAACGACGATTAGCGGAGAGAGCATGTACCGTATTGGTGAACTAGCGAAACTGGCTGACGTAACGCCTGATACTATCCGCTACTATGAAAAGCAGCAGATGATGGAACATGAAATACGTACAGAAGGCGGGTTTCGCCTCTATACGGAAAGCGATCTTCAGCGTCTGAAGTTTATTCGTTATGCCCGTCAGCTTGGGTTTACTCTGGAATCGATCCGCGAGCTGCTGTCGATCCGCATTGATCCCGAACATCATACCTGCCAGGAATCAAAAGGGATCGTCCAGGAAAGATTGCAGGAGGTCGAAGCACGAATAGCGGAGCTTCAGGCGATGCAACGGTCGCTGCAGAGATTGAATGACGCGTGTTGTGGAAAAGCACACAGCAGCGTGTACTGCTCTATCCTTGAAGCACTTGAGCAGGGCGCCAGCGGCTCAGCATCAGGCTGTTGATTTATTGAACGGTCAGGTCTACACTCGCGGCGTAAATTACTACAAACTGGAGATATTATGAGTCGTTATCAGCACACCAAAGGGCAGATAAAGGACAACGCTATTGAGGCGCTTTTACACGATCCACTTTTCAGACAGCGCGTCGAGAAAAATAAGAAAGGGAAAGGAAGTTATCTACGTAAAGGTAAACATGGCAATCGGGGTAACTGGGAGGCCAGTGGCAAGAAAGTCATTCACTTTTTTACCACTGGCCTTCTTGTTTCACTGAGTGCTTAAGAGCGGTTATTCTGTTCTTTCAGCAGGTCACGAATTTCACTCAGCAATACTTCTTCTTTCGATGGAGCTGGCGGTGCTGCCGGCTCTTCCGCTTTTTTACGGTTCAGTTTGTTGATCAGTTTGATTGCCATAAAGATAGCAAACGCAACGATAATGAAATCGAAGACGTTCTGAATAAATACACCGTAATGCATGACGACAGCCGGGATATCTCCCTGCGCATCACGTAACGTTACAGCAAACTGTTTAAAATCAATTCCACCAATTAACAGCCCCAGCGGCGGCATAATGATATCGGCAACCAGTGATGAAACAATCTTACCGAATGCCGCACCAATGATGACACCCACTGCCAAATCGACAACATTCCCGCGCATCGCGAATTCGCGAAACTCTTTAATAATGCTCATTTTATTCTCCCTATGCAGCTGACGTTTATAAGTTTAACAAATGTTTAGGCAATTTCCATTTATGTATTGCCGAAAGGAAAATTTATTAGACCATGAAAAATAAAGGGAAATAAAAAGGGCGCTGTATTAGCGCCCAAATTATTACAGGAAGAAAGGACTTGGCTGGAATAATCGCTCGACGTCGGTAATAAACTTTTTATCTGTCAGGAACATAATTACGTGATCGCCCTGCTCAATGCGCAGGTTATCATTGGCAATCATCACATCGTTACCACGCACAACAGCGCCAATGATGGTTCCTGGTGGAAGTTTAATTTCATCAATTGAACGCCCCACAACCTGCGACGTCGTTTCATCACCGTGTGCGACGGCTTCAATGGCTTCCGCGACGCCGCGGCGTAGTGAAGACACACCGACAATATCAGCTTTACGCACGTGACTTAGCAGCGCGGAGATGGTCGCCTGCTGCGGTGATATCGCAATATCGATCACACTGCCCTGCACCAGATCGACGTATGCTCTGCGTTGGATCAACACCATTACTTTCTTGGCGCCCATCCGTTTGGCAAGCATCGCCGACATGATATTCGCTTCATCATCGTTGGTCACCGCGATGAACAGATCAACCTGATCGATATGTTCTTCTGCCAGCAGCTCTTGATCCGAGGCATCACCAAAAAAGACGATCGTATTTTGCAGTTTCTCCGCAAGCTCTGATGCGCGTTGTTGATTACGTTCGATCAGTTTGACGCTGTAATCTTTTTCCAGACGACGTGCCAGACCCGCGCCGATATTACCGCCACCCACTAACATAATGCGTTTGTACGGTTTTTCCAGACGCTGTAATTCGCTCATTACGGCGCGAATATGCTGCGATGCTGCGATAAAGAAGACTTCATCACCCGCTTCAACAATGGTAGAACCTTGTGGACGGATCGGGCGGTCATGACGGAAAATCGCTGCCACTCGGGTATCTATGTGCGGCATATGCTCACGCATTGTCGACAGTGCGTTACCGATCAGCGGCCCACCATAATAGGCTTTCACCACGGCCAGGCTAACTTTCCCTTCGGCAAAATTTACCACCTGCAAGGCGCCCGGATATTCAATCAGCCGATAAATGCTATCGATAACCAGTTGCTCAGGCGCAATCAGGTGATCGATAGGTACCGCATCGGATTGAAACAGCTTGTCGGCATCACGAACGTAATCCGGTGAACGAATACGGGCGATGCGATTAGGCGTATTAAACAGTGAATAAGCTACCTGGCAGGCAACCATATTTGTTTCATCTGAGCTGGTTACGGCAACCAGCATATCGGCATCGTCGGCCCCAGCTTCACGCAAAACGCGGGGATGCGAACCATGCCCTTGCACGACGCGGAGATCAAACTTGTCCTGCAGGCTACGCAGGCGCTCACCATTGGTATCGACTACCGTGATATCGTTGTTCTCTCCGACCAGGTTTTCAGCCAGCGTACCGCCAACTTGACCTGCGCCCAGAATGATAATTTTCATCAGTCGCGACCCGTTATCTCATCACTTTTTGATTAGCTTAGCGTAAAAGAAGCCATCGCCATCTTCCGCACCCGGTAAATTCTGACGCCCGGGTTTTTCCGGTATACCGGTTTCGCTTAATACCGCATCCGGCGTACGTGCCAGGAAGGCGGCAATTTGCTGCTGATTTTCTTCTGGCAGGATAGAGCACGTTGCATAAACCAGCGTGCCGCCAGGTTTAAGGTGTGACCAGGTTGCATTCAGGATTTCAGCCTGCAACTGTGCAAGTTCGGCAATATCCCGGTCGCGGCGCAGCCATTTGATATCCGGATGGCGACGTATCACCCCGGTAGCAGAACATGGAGCGTCCAGCAAAATACGGTCAAATTGTTGTTCACCGCACCACTGCTGTGGATAGCGGCCATCACCCTGTTTTACAGTTGCCTTCATGCCCAGGCGTTTCAGATTGTCGTAAACGCGTGACAGGCGTTTTTCATCGACATCGACGGCCATGACGTTAGCTTGCGGAGCAACTTCCAGTATGTGAGTGGTTTTCCCGCCCGGCGCGCAGCACAGGTCGAGGATCTGTTCACCGTTCTCTGGCAACAGATAAGTTACACATCCTTGAGCGGAAGCGTCCTGGACGGTTACCCAGCCTTCATTAAAACCAGGGAGAGCGTGTACAGGGGCCGGCGTTTCCAGACGAACTGCATCCGGGTAGTCCGGATGCGGGAAACCCGTTAATCCCGCTTCGGTAAGCAGGTCCAGCCAGGCATCGCGCGTATGGTGAACACGATTGACACGAAGCCACATCGGCGGTCGCTGGTTATTGGCTTCAAGAATGGCTTCCCACTGCTGCGGATACGCGCTCTTAATACGTTTTACCAGCCAGGAAGGGTGTAAGAAACGCAGATCGCTTTGTGCGAACTCGGCCAACAGTTCATCCTGACGGCGTTGAAACTGGCGCAACACGCCGTTGATCAGCCCTTTGAGCTGCGGACGCTTTATGACAACTGCGCCTTCTACGGTCTCAGCCAGCGCAGCGTGCGGTGGAATACGGGTATGCAGCAGTTGGTAGAAGCCCACCATGATCAGATAGTGAACGGTGCGCTGTTTGCCCGTCATTGGACGTTCCATCAACTGCTGGATCATCCACTCCAGTTGGGAGAGTGTGCGCAATACGCCGAAGCAAAGCTCCTGCAACAGCGCTTTGTCTTTATCGGCAACTTTTTGCTGCATGGCAGGCAGCACATTGCTTAATGATTGCCCTTTTTCGACAACCTGTTCGACGGCCTGGGCCGCCATACTGCGTAAATTAAGATGTTTTTTCATAAGCGCAAAAATAAAAATGCCCGGAGATACCGGGCTTAAAGAGATGAACCGTCAGATCAGACGGTTACCGGGTATAAACCATTCCCGTCGCGAATTAAGCAGATCCTGCGCGCTCATGGCTTTTTTACCGGCAGGCTGCAAAGAGACGAGATTCAGGATGCCATCGCCTGTTGCGACCTGGATACCCTGCTTTGTCGCCTCAAGAATAGTGCCTGGCGCGGCCTGTGTGTTTACAGCAATAACCGAAGCTTGCCAGACTTTCACTGGCTGACCGTCGATTTCAAGCCAGCTCATGGGCCATGGGTTAAAGGCGCGGACGCAACGTTCCAACTGAGCAGCCGAAAGTGACCAGTCGATGCGGGCCTCTTCTTTGCTGAGTTTTTCTGCATGCGTAACCAGTGATTCATCTTGTGCCACTGGTTTTATCGTGCCGGCAGCCAGCTGTTTTAGCGTTTCAATCAGCCCCTGAGGCCCCAAATCTGCCAGCTTGTCGTATAGCGAGCCGCTGGTATCCTCTGCCGTAATCGGGCAGGACAGCTTAAGCAGCATATCACCGGTGTCGAGGCCAACATCCATCTGCATGATAGTCACACCGGTTTCGGCATCGCCAGCCCACAGTGAGCGCTGGATCGGTGCCGCGCCACGCCAGCGTGGCAGCAGTGAACCGTGAACGTTAATACAACCCAGACGCGGCATTTCCAGTACGGCTTTTGGTAGAATCAGGCCATATGCCACCACTACCATCACGTCTGCGCGTAAATCAGCAACCAACTGCTGGTTTTCCTGAGGGCGAAGAGAGACGGGTTGGAAAACCGGTATCCCTTTTTCTTCCGCCAGTACTTTTACCGGGCTGGGCATTAGCTTTTTACCGCGTCCCGCTGGGCGGTCCGGTTGGGTAAACACGCCAACGACGTTATGTCCAGAAGACAACAGCGCGTCGAGATGACGCGCTGCAAAGTCAGGTGTACCCGCAAAAATAATACGTAGTGAGTCTGACACGTTGATTCTTGTCCTTAAGCTCGGGCGTTCAGGCGGTCGAGTTTTTCAACTTTCTGACGAATGCGTTGTTGCTTCAACGGAGACAGATAATCGATAAACAGTTTACCGACCAGGTGATCCATTTCATGTTGAATGCAGATAGCCAGCAGGCCATCGGCTTCCAGTTCAAAAGATTTGCCGTTGCGATCGAGCGCACGAATTTTTACTTTCTCTGCGCGTGGTACTAACGCACGCTGTTCAGGAATTGACAGGCAGCCTTCTTCAATGCCGGTTTCGCCGTCTTTCTCCAGCAGCTCTGGGTTAATAAGTACCAACTGCTCGTCGCGATTTTCAGAGACATCAATAACAATGATGCGCTGATGAATATCGACCTGTGTTGCTGCCAGACCGATACCTTCTTCGGCGTACATCGTTTCGAACATATCATCAACGATACGCTGAATTTCTGCATTCACTTCTTCGACCGGTTTTGCGACTTTGCGAAGGCGCTCGTCCGGAATATGTAACACTTGCAAAACTGACATAGTTATCCAGAGTTGTGTTCAGGAGTTGAAAAGATTATTACCTCTATTCTAGACAAAACCCCCTCTGATTGACAGCATCAGTGACCAATCGCAAAGATTGCCAGGACTGCTTGTGGCAGGGGAACAGGGATGACCCAAATCGAAATTTGGCTACGTTTAGCGCAAGTGAATGAACTGTATGGTGATGAGATGGTGCGCATTGCCCACAGGCTTAATACTCAACCGTGCATTAACAATGCGGTACTCCTGCAGGCAGGATTCTCTCCCCGTCAGGCCCGACGGTTTTTAACTTTTTCACAGCAGACGCTGGAAAAAACGCTGCGCTGGCTTGAGCAGCCAAACCACCATTTTGTGGTTGCCGACAGCGATCATTACCCGCCATTGCTCCGTGCGATTGAGGATTATCCTGGGGTGCTTTTTGTCGCAGGAAACCCCGCATGCCTCCGCTCGTTCCAGGTGGCCGTTGTCGGCAGCAGACAGCACTCCTGGTATGGCGAACGCTGGGGACGGTTGTTTTGTGAAAAGCTTGCAGCATGCGGCGTGACGATCACCAGTGGTCTGGCCCGGGGGATTGATGGCGTGGCGCACAATGCTGCGATAAACCGTCAGGGCACGAGTATAGCAGTGCTGGGTAACGGGCTTGAGACCATTCACCCACGACAGCATGTCCGTCTGGCTGAACGGCTGATTGATGCTGGAGGCGCACTGGTGTCTGAGTTCCCATTAGATACGCTACCTTTACCGCGCAATTTTCCCCGACGAAATCGCATTATTAGTGGTCTAAGTAAAGGTGTCCTGGTTGTTGAAGCTGCCCAGCGTAGCGGGTCACTGGTCACTGCGCGCTGCGCGCTGGAACAAGGACGGGAGGTTTTTGCTTTGCCTGGACCGATAGGGAGTCCGGGAAGCGAAGGCCCACATTGGCTTATTCAGCAGGGAGCCATGCTTGTGACCGCACCAGAGGAAATTCTGGAAAATTTGCAATATGGGCTGCATTGGCTGCCAGATGAACCTGAAAAATCAATTTATTCGCCAGATCACGAAGAGGTGGCATTGCCATTTCCGGAGCTCCTGGCTAACGTAGGAGATGAGGTAACACCTGTTGACGTCGTCGCTGAACGTGCCGGCCAACCTGTGCCAGAGGTAGTGGCTCAACTGCTCGAACTGGAGTTAGCAGGATGGATCGCAGCTGTACCCGGCGGCTATGTCCGATTGAGGAGGGCATGCCATGTTCGACGTACTAATGTATTTGTTTGAGACATATATCCATAACGAAGCTGAGCTGCGTGTGGATCAGGACAAACTGGAACGGGATCTTACCGACGCTGGTTTTGATCGTGAAGACATTTACAACGCGTTACTTTGGCTGGAAAAGCTAGCTGATTATCAGGATGGTCTTGCTGAACCTATGCAGCTGGCATCTGACCCTCTTTCTATACGTATTTATACTGCAGAAGAGTGCGATCGACTGGATGCAAGCTGTAGAGGGTTCCTGCTATTCCTGGAGCAGATTCAGGTGCTAAACCTCGAAACGCGAGAAATGGTTATTGAGCGTGTACTCGCGCTGGATACGGCAGAGTTCGATCTGGAAGACCTGAAGTGGGTGATCCTGATGGTGCTATTCAACATTCCAGGTTGTGAAAATGCCTATCAGCAAATGGAAGAATTACTCTTTGAAGTGAATGAAGGTATGCTGCATTAATCAATCTTCATTCAGTATGAGTTGTTATGGCTAAATCAGCACTGTTCACGGTGCGTAAAAACGAGCCCTGCCCACAATGCGGGGCTGAACTGGTTATTCGTTCCGGGAAACACGGTCCGTTTCTCGGTTGTTCACACTATCCAGAATGCGATTACATCCGTCCGCTAAAATCTTCAGCGGACGGACATATTGTCAAAGTTCTGGAGGGTAAGCTTTGCCCTGCATGTGGCGCTGAACTGGTTCTGAGACAGGGAAGATTCGGTATGTTCATTGGATGCAGTGATTATCCGACGTGTGAACACACTGAACTTATCGACAAGCCTGATGAAACAGCAATTGTCTGTCCTCAATGCCAGACTGGCCACCTTGTCCAGCGGCGTTCCCGTTATGGCAAAACCTTTTACTCCTGCGATCGCTATCCGGAGTGCCAGTTTGTCATTAACTTCAAACCGTTAGCCGGAGAGTGTCCTGAGTGCCATTATCCGCTACTCATAGAAAAGAAAACCGCGCAGGGTGTGAAACATTTCTGTGCCAGTAAACAATGTGGAAAGCCGATCCCGGCGGAATAAAAAAGTGAATAATAACCTGCCCACAGGCCCTATCGCTGCGGCGATAGCGGTTCTGAAACAAGAAAAAGTCATCGCCTATCCAACAGAAGCTGTATTTGGCGTCGGCTGCGATCCCGACAGCGAAACGGCTGTTACCCGTCTGTTGGAGCTAAAACAACGCCCGGTCGATAAAGGCTTAATTTTGATTGCGGCAAACTTTGACCAGCTTAAGCCTTACATTGACGATAGCACGCTTACTGATGCCCAACGTGAGGCGGTGTTCGCCCGCTGGCCAGGTCCTGTCACCTTCGTATTCCCGGCGCCTGCGACAACGCCTCGTTGGTTGACCGGTCGTTTTGATTCGCTGGCCGTGCGTGTCACCGATCACCCGCTGGTGGTTGCATTGTGCCAGGCTTATGGCAAACCGTTAGTCTCCACCAGTGCTAATTTGAGTGGCTTACCGCCTTGCAGAACGGTAGAGGAAGTCCGCGCGCAGTTTGGTACAGACTTTCCCGTAGTTGAAGGGGAGACCGGAGGGCGTTTGAATCCTTCGGAGATCCGTGATGCTCTGACGGGTGAACAGTTTCGACAGGGGTAATATGAAAGAAGCCTATGCTGTTTTTGGTAATCCGATAGCGCACAGTAAATCGCCCTTTATTCATCAGCAATTTGCAGAGCAGTTGAAGATTGATCATTCCTATGGACGTGTACTGGCGCCCATCAATGATTTTGTGAATACGCTGAACGCTTTTTTTGCTGAGGGCGGGAAGGGGGCAAATGTCACCGTACCTTTTAAAGAAGAGGCGTTTGCACGTGCCGATGAACTAACGGAGCGGGCATCTCTTGCTGGAGCGGTTAATACCCTTAAACGATTAGAGGATGGGCGTTTATTGGGAGACAACACGGATGGCATTGGCTTATTAAGCGATCTTGAACGTTTATCTTTCATTCGTCCTGGAGCGCGAGTTCTACTGATCGGGGCTGGTGGCGCATCCCGTGGGGTTTTATTACCTCTTCTTTCTATGGATTGCGCGGTGACTATCGTTAACCGTACAGCTTCGCGCGCTGAAGAACTGGCTCAACTCTTCTCTCATACCGGCAGCGTGCAGGCAGTGGGTATGGACGAGCTTGATAATTACAGTTTTGATTTGATCATTAACGCGACGTCTAGCGGAATTAGCGGTGAGGTACCCGCTATTCCGACATCACTTATCCACTCCTCTGTCTATTGTTATGACATGTTTTATCAGCAGGGGAATACACCGTTCCTTTCCTGGTGTGCTGAGCATGGGGCGAAACAGTATGCCGATGGCTTGGGGATGCTGGTGGGTCAGGCCGCGCACGCCGTTTTACTCTGGCATGGGGTTTTGCCGCAGATTGAACCCGTCATTAAAAGCATGCAACAGGAATTGTCGGCATGAATCAGGCGATCCAGTTTCCCGATCGAGAAGAATGGCGCACGGATGTCAGCGCCGTGGTTTTTCCGGCGATGGTTCATGGTATGCAGCTAACATGTGCTATTTCAGGAGAAAGGTTGGCGTCCCGCTTTGGTGGCAGCACGCCTGAACAGTGGCTGGAAACTTTTCAACAGTATCGCTGGGACCTGGAGGAAGAGGCCGAAGCATTGATCCAGGATCAGCAGGAAGATTCTCAGGGTTGGGTTTGGTTACTCTGACTTAAATACTCATCTTTCCATTTAACATAGTTGTTAGCTGAGTATTTTAAGCCTGCTTTCTCTTCATCGCTTAATGGGCGGATTTGTTTTACCGGGCTTCCCAGGTACAGATATCCACTCTCCAGGCGTTTGTTTTGCGGAACCAGACTTCCAGCCCCAATCATAACGTCGTCTTCTACCACTACGCCGTCCAATACAATCGATCCCATACCGACCAATACGCGGTTGCCAATGATGCAGCCGTGTAGCATGACTTTATGACCGACCGTCACATCCTCACCCACGATCAATGGATTACCCTGCGGATTCGATGTGGATTGATGCGTGACATGTAAAACGCTGCCATCCTGAATGTTCGTACGGGCGCCGATTTGTACATAATTCACGTCGCCACGAATCGCAACCAATGGCCAAATCCCAACATCATCAGCCAAACGAGTATCACCAATGACGACGCTGCTGGGGTCGATCATCACGCGTTTTCCGATCTGTGGGAAAAGATCCTTATAAGGACGTAATACATCAGACATGTTTACCTCAACGAAAATAGAGCGGTAATGAAGACTTTGGTTGGATTATTGAGACTGTGCAAGTGATTTAGCTATCAAAAATCAGCCAAATTGCGCAGGAATGTAGCGAAAGGGGTGAAAAACAAGCATTCAGCAAAAAAGATCCAAAAAACACTTGTGCTAAAAAATGGGATCCCTATAATGCGCCTCCATCGACACGGCAGATGTGAATCACTTCACGCAAACAGCCGGTTCGGTTGAAGAGAAAAACCTGAAAATGAGGGTTGACTCTGAAAGAGGAAAGCGTAATATACGCCACCTCGCGACAGAGCGCTAAAGCGCGTCGCAACTGCTCTTTAACAATTTATCAGACAATCTGTGTGGGCACTCGAAGATACGGATTCTTAACGTCGCAAGACGAAAAATGAATACCAAGTCTCTGAGTGAACATACGTAATTCATTACGAAGTTTAATTCACGAGCATCAAACTTAAATTGAAGAGTTTGATCATGGCTCAGATTGAACGCTGGCGGCAGGCCTAACACATGCAAGTCGAACGGTAGCACAGAGAGCTTGCTCTCGGGTGACGAGTGGCGGACGGGTGAGTAATGTCTGGGAAACTGCCCGATGGAGGGGGATAACTACTGGAAACGGTAGCTAATACCGCATAACGTCGCAAGACCAAAGAGGGGGACCTTCGGGCCTCTTGCCATCGGATGTGCCCAGATGGGATTAGCTAGTAGGTGGGGTAACGGCTCACCTAGGCGACGATCCCTAGCTGGTCTGAGAGGATGACCAGCCACACTGGAACTGAGACACGGTCCAGACTCCTACGGGAGGCAGCAGTGGGGAATATTGCACAATGGGCGCAAGCCTGATGCAGCCATGCCGCGTGTATGAAGAAGGCCTTCGGGTTGTAAAGTACTTTCAGCGAGGAGGAAGGCATTAAGGTTAATAACCTTAGTGATTGACGTTACTCGCAGAAGAAGCACCGGCTAACTCCGTGCCAGCAGCCGCGGTAATACGGAGGGTGCAAGCGTTAATCGGAATTACTGGGCGTAAAGCGCACGCAGGCGGTCTGTCAAGTCGGATGTGAAATCCCCGGGCTCAACCTGGGAACTGCATCCGAAACTGGCAGGCTAGAGTCTTGTAGAGGGGGGTAGAATTCCAGGTGTAGCGGTGAAATGCGTAGAGATCTGGAGGAATACCGGTGGCGAAGGCGGCCCCCTGGACAAAGACTGACGCTCAGGTGCGAAAGCGTGGGGAGCAAACAGGATTAGATACCCTGGTAGTCCACGCCGTAAACGATGTCGACTTGGAGGTTGTGCCCTTGAGGCGTGGCTTCCGGAGCTAACGCGTTAAGTCGACCGCCTGGGGAGTACGGCCGCAAGGTTAAAACTCAAATGAATTGACGGGGGCCCGCACAAGCGGTGGAGCATGTGGTTTAATTCGATGCAACGCGAAGAACCTTACCTACTCTTGACATCCAGAGAACTTAGCAGAGATGCTTTGGTGCCTTCGGGAACTCTGAGACAGGTGCTGCATGGCTGTCGTCAGCTCGTGTTGTGAAATGTTGGGTTAAGTCCCGCAACGAGCGCAACCCTTATCCTTTGTTGCCAGCGGTTAGGCCGGGAACTCAAAGGAGACTGCCAGTGATAAACTGGAGGAAGGTGGGGATGACGTCAAGTCATCATGGCCCTTACGAGTAGGGCTACACACGTGCTACAATGGCATATACAAAGAGAAGCGACCTCGCGAGAGCAAGCGGACCTCATAAAGTATGTCGTAGTCCGGATTGGAGTCTGCAACTCGACTCCATGAAGTCGGAATCGCTAGTAATCGTGGATCAGAATGCCACGGTGAATACGTTCCCGGGCCTTGTACACACCGCCCGTCACACCATGGGAGTGGGTTGCAAAAGAAGTAGGTAGCTTAACCTTCGGGAGGGCGCTTACCACTTTGTGATTCATGACTGGGGTGAAGTCGTAACAAGGTAACCGTAGGGGAACCTGCGGTTGGATCACCTCCTTACCTTAAAGAA
>NZ_JAOWDR010000052.1:0-3411 GCF_030334525.1 Citrobacter sp. Ce119 | reverse complement strand
CGGGATACGCACTGCCGCCCGGCGCGCCTGGTTCTTTCCCCGGTAACACCCCGGCGTCATGCACAGGGACTGCTCCTCCGGCTTGTGGATGGCATACACCAGATACTCCTCGCCGACCGGGGCCGCCAGCAGCTCCACCTCCTCCCCTTCATAGCACCAGTGACATCCCAGCCAGCCGGAAAAACGCCTGCCGTTAATGCGCCCGGTCAGATACCAGGCCCCGCACAACGGCCTGTCATAGTCCTGCAGCAGGGCTGAGGCCGTCCCTCCCGAGCCGCTGGCCGCCCAGACCACCGCCGATGCCGCCATCTTCTTTTTATACCGGGCGTAGTAGGCGCTTCCTTCCGGATAGGACAGAACGTCGAAATGCTGCACCACCCGCCGCTGCGTCAGTTTTTCAATGACGCCCCGAACCTTAATCAGCGGTGCCGGAGGCGGCAGCACCGGGTCCGGCGGGGCGTTTTTCAGCGCGTCCAGCAGTTCTTTCTCTTTCAGGCGAAAATGTGCCAGCCATTTTCCTTTTTCATTTCTGGCCTCAATATTGCGCAGAATTTCCTGCGTTCGCGCCAGCTCACTTTTTTGCTGCAGGTAGTTATGAAGCGGATATTTTTTATTGCTGCCTTCGAGGCTTCTTCGCAACCCGTCCGAGAATTTCAGTTCTTTTTTCATAATTTATTCTTACAATATGTGAATACGACCACGTTGATATTTCTTGAATAGCTTTATTGGAAAATACAATTCACTCTTATTTGCTGGAAGATTCTATTTTACGTAAACATTCCGTCAGTGATTTTCCGCATTTCACTATAAGTTCTGCTTTTTTTTCTTCAGAACAGCTATCAATATCTATCGAAAATTTTTCACCAAACAGCGTGTTCTGCAACCAGATTTGAATTTCATCTTCAAAAAAGTACTCTTTCAGGGCATACTCTGCGACCACCAGAAGCAAAGCGAACTGCCAGGACGAGAGGGCACCAATCCACTCAATTCCCAGCGCATACACCGTAGGTATCGCTGCACGCCCCAGCCACACCTCCATACTACCGACAGCCGTACTCCAGCCAAATTTTGACATTAAAGCAGGCAAGACTTTGCCGCTGACTGAAATAATGGTTGTTATATCATTCAGTATTTTCCCAAAATATAACATTCCATATGACCAGCGTTTATTTACTGAATTTTCATCCTGCAAAAGATAGATGTCTGAAAAATCAGCCCCCAACGATGCAATAGCATTGAGCATCGCACAACTGGCACCTACCCATTTCAGTTTCGGAAATGATTTATCATCCTTTTTTATGACATCCATCATTTTACTGACAATATCAATCGCGCCTCCCGTGGTGGCAAATCCCGCAGCGACCAGTTTGGCATAACTGGAAAAGTCATCACGTTTAAAATGATCTACCTGGTTATATAGCTCCGTCATATTAAAAAAAAGCACCAGAAAATTGATACTTGTCGCACGATAAGCATTTTTTTTCGCTCCCGTGATACTGAAGTCCGCAGTCGCCTTTTCCAGATCGGAAAACCGCACCTGAGCAACTTTTAAACGCCCTGACACTCTGTCTTTCTGAGGATTAATAAAGAGCATTTCGTTTATATAGTAACTACGCTCGGTCGCCCAGCCAAAATATTTACTCGAAAATGACTTTATCTCCGCTACTGTTTTACCTGCCGAAAGAGAACAGAGTGTTTTAACAACAAGATCGTTTATAGTGTCCAGTTTCGGTCCCACACCCGAAACGGAGAATAAACGGGAACCCAGGGTTGCCATATGTTGATCAACTTGATACAGCACCCGCTTTGACCAGACTGCATCATTTCCAGGTGGCTCATCCAGCGCAGCTGTTGCTTTACTAAACCCTTCGAATAATTTAACCAGGTCGCCGGATTTTGACTCAAAAAATGCCAACAAACTTTGTTCTGTAATCGGCTGACTCACCCCTTTGCGCACACTGGCAAGCAAAGACTCGGCAACAGTCATTAATTCAGGTGCATTATAAAAATGAGTACGCCAGACGAGGTTGTTTTCATCAGTAGTAGAATAATCTTTTATCCAGTCATCCAGTAAACTCACACCAGATTTCGCCGCACCTAACCCAGACATTGCAAAAGCTGCTATCTCACGAAAATGCAAATTATCCTGTGGAAGGTCAGAATAAAAGTCCTGCAGTGTACGAATAAAACCTGAAAATTTAAGCCATTGGCAGCGGAAACCAATTATTACTTCGAGTTGTTTATCGATTTTGTGCGTCAGGTCCTCACCACATTTAATAAACGAATCCAGACGCTCTTGCTTTATCTTTCTTTTATATCTGCGCAGGCTATTTGCCACCCGCGAACTTTTCAGGCTCTGCTCCTGTCTTTTCTTCGCCTGACGCTCGAATTCTTCCCGGCTTATAATATTCGTATTGCCTTTCCGCCCCTCGTTCCAGACATACATTCCATATGCGTAATCCATATCACGAGATGTTGAAAGTGAGCCACCCATTGTCGCGAGCTGCTGTTCCACATTCTGCTCAGCACTCTTTTTTATAATATTCTCAACACCGTTAATCAGACTCTGGGTGCAGAACTCCAGGGCGCGTTCTTCACCAAATATCTTCGCCATCGCCAGGACATCATTCGTCCATCCCGTCAGCTCATGCGTTATCCCTGTTGCATCATGCAGCGCCATCAGCAACGGCGTGACAGGGGAACCATCTGCCTTCACTCCCCGTTCCTTCATCTGCCGGATTGTGTTTCCGGCCACTCCGCTCTTCCACGGATACAATGTCTCCTGCGGCGCTGGCTCTTTGACTATTGCATAGCGTTCACTCGCACACTGGCTGACGCGGATTTTAGTCTGGGTGCCATACGGTAACAGCATTGCCGGACTCAGCTGGTTTCCCTGCGGCGCGATGTAATCCAGAACCCCTGCAAGATTGCCTGTCGTGGCTTCTGTCGTTTGCTCTGAAGTCTGTGGTGACGTCCAGTTTGATGCACTCAGGCGCTGCATTCTGCTCTGCCGTTGCCCGTCATCGCCCGCGTAACGCTCCATCGTTTTTTCCGTCCAGCGACACTGTGTGAATGCTATCCAGATATCATTCTCCAGCACTTCATATGGCAGTGTCAGAAAATCCTTTCCGCCGTTACTGTAGGTTCCCTGCCTACAGTCAGGCTCTGATTTCTCCAGAACATTTTTCGCCGACAGTTGCTTCCATAAACTGCCGTCATCACACACCGACCATGCTTCCCAGTCCGTCAGGTATGGATAGTAGATATAGATATAGCCCCTGCGCATCGCACGCAGCGCATAGTGATAATTTTCACTTTCTGCCGGATAAGACGACGCTCCTGGTTTTGCCCACGCCGGCAGCGCTTCCTGAATATATTCAGGAACCACCGCATAACGTACGGGCAGTAATG